>NZ_JAMYRY010000003.1:0-348943 GCF_040321655.1 Mesorhizobium sp. M0306
CTGACAAGGGTTGTCAGGCTGCGAGTGTCCTGATTGTCAGTCATGGGTTTCGCTCCAGGCTTGCATTGGCCCAGTCATCGCCGGACTGATCGGATCCTAGCGGGGCCGGCTCAACTGCCTCTGCCGATCGCCATCCGAACTCATTCGAGCTAGGACCCGTCTCGGGCGCCCGGCCTGTTCCCGACTGGCCCGGTGCTCCGGTTTGGGCAGAGGGTGGCGAGCTCTTGATGAACCGTCCCAACGCCAGGCCTGCCAATACCGAACCGGCGATCAGCGCCCCCGAGTTTTCGCGGCCGAACCACTGAATTTCGCCAAGCACCTCGTCGAACGGTTTATCCTTCAGGGACGAGGAAAGCCGCTCGAGCCCGCCTGCGGCGTCAAGGGCGAATTTCGAAGCGGTCCGTTGATCATTGTTGGCAAGATGCTCGCTTGCCGCGCGCAATGCGCCGCTGAAGGCCTTGAGATTGGCGCTCACGTCGCGCTGCGTTCCCTCCGCCTTGTTGAACAATGCTTGCTTTGCTTCCGATGCGTAATCTCCGGCTTTCCTGGTGATCTCGTCACGCGCATCGTGGAGCGCTTCCGTCGCGGTCTGCTTTTCCCGTTGTAGTCTTTCCGAAAGCTCGCTTCTGGCGGTCTCGAAATCGGCCGTCTGACGGCCCTGATCGTCCTGGTCCTGCATGGTATCTCCTAGTGGAATCCGAGGAAGGAGAGGATTGCAAGCACGACGACGACGAGGCCGATGAGATAAATAACACTGTTCATGGCGCAATCTCCTCCACTGCGCACCGAACTTGCCTGTGCTTCCCGTGTTCCCTCAGACGTCATCTTTTTTGGTAAGCGAAGCCTAACCAGCCTCAAGACGGGATCTTGTCCTGTGCCGATGGCGGTGAGCGCGCGGTTGGAAATGATACGGGACCGGACTCCGGTGCGACTTACAGGTCGAGGCGCAGGTCCGCTCCGGGCAGATATTCGCGCTGCATGGGCCGGAATTTTTCCGCAGTGCTTTGACTGGGCATTATCGCAGGGGGACCTGCCTGCGACCTACCATTCGATTGCTGGCCGAGCGATCATCACCCAGAAAATCCCGAGTACCGCAGCGAAGGCGGGGAAGCCGAAGGCGAACCACAGCCAGAAGAGCCGATGATAGCGCGGCGGCAACGGCGCGCCTGCAGCGGCGGCTTGAGATGCCAGCTTGCGCATCTCCATTTGCATCCAGACGACCGGGAGCCAGAACATTCCGGTGAAGATATAGAGCGCGATCGAAAGTACGATCCAGCCCTCCGACAGCGAGTAGCCTGCCTGCCAGGCGAGCGCGGCTCCCGTCAAAGGTTGCGCGACCACGGCCGTCGCTGTGAAAAGGAAGTCGGCGACGACGACGATACGCGCCACCGCCGCAACCGCCGCGGCATTGCCGGTCCTGTGGGCGAGCAGCATGAAGAAAGCGATACCGGCGCCGGTGCCAAGCAGCACGGATGCGCCGATGACATGCAGAAATTTCAGCAGGAAATAGAGCATCAACGCTCCTCCAGCACCGCCAAGGCCACAAAGTGCAGCACCAGGATCGGTAACACCTTGAGGAACGGCCCAAGCGGGTCGTTCCACAGCTCTGGGCGCAGGAAACTTCCGACGGCCAGGTAGAAGAGCGAGAGCGCGATGCCGCCATAGAGGCCTTTTCGCGTCGCCGGCCGCCAGGCTATGAGCGCGCCGACGGCGATGTCGGCAAGAGCGCCGGCGAGCACGGTCGGCGCCGACAAGATGCCGGCCCCCGTGCTTTGCATCAGATCGACGCCGCCGACGTAGCCGGTGGTCAGCGACACGATCCCCGTCACGATCCAGAAGACGGGCAGGACCACGAATATCGCCGGCTTGATGAAGTACAGCCGGGCAAACCATTTTTCCTGCACCGTTGCCGGATTGAGCGCGAGGAAGCCCGCCAGGGTTTGCGGGCGTATGCCGGTCGCGGCGGTCCAGTCCGAGGGATCTCCAACCGCTCCTCGGGCGATCTCCCTGGCCGCGTTGGTGCGCATCGGTGGGCGCCAGCCGAACATCGCGGCAAGGTCGCCGAAGCGGTAGAGAAGCCTTGCAACAGCCACTGGCAAGACAAACCTGGCTGCCGGAGCCCAGCCGAGCCATCGGCGATAGCTGCCGACGACCTCGTCCATGCTCAGCTGTTCGGGACCGACAAGTTCCAACACGATGCGAGACGGACTGTCGGGATCGAGAAGGAAGACGACTGTTGAGACCACATCGTCGAGTAGTACCACCTGGAGCCGGCCGGTGCCGGGCATGGACGGCAGCACCGGCAGCGAAGCGAGACCCCGAAACAATGCGCTGGCTCCGAAGACCGGCCGGCCGAGCACCACGGACGGGCGCAGGACCACCCAATCCAGATCAAGCGCCATAAGCGCTTGATCGCCGGCCAGTTTCGTCGCCGAGAACGTCGAAGGCTGCGCCCGATCGACGCCTATCGCCGAGAAGTGGATCACCCGGGCAACCCCTGCCCGCGCACAGGCGAGGAAGAGTGCTGCCGCCGCATCGCGATGGACTTCGCGCGTCTTTTCGCGAGGGCTGTCCTGCAGGACGCCCGCGCAATTCACGACGGCGTCGATACCCCTGAGATGCGGCAACCAGTCTTCTGGCTGCAGCGCCACCGCCATGTCCAGCACCAGCAACTGATAGTTGCCGGCCCGGTTTGCGCCGGGGCTGCGGACCAATCCGATCACCTCATGCCCATCGGAAAGAAGACGTGCGACGACGGAGGCACCGATCAGGCCGGTGGCGCCGGTAACCAGGACTTTCACTGGACCCCATTCTCCGACGGCGGGAAAGTATCGTTCATTCCGGTTTATCGCCCTCGATACGCCCCTTCATACCGGAAAGTTCTTTCTTCGTGCATAACAGTCGCGGCTGCGCCGGGTCGGAGATGTCGAGCTTGTCCCAGGGAATGCGGTACATGCTGTCGCGACTGCGCAGTCGAAAGGCGTCGAGGACCGCAATGCCGATGGCCGAGGCGGACAGACGCTCGAAGGCCGCGTGGATGCCGACATGGTACTCGGTAACTACCAGGTCGTCGCCATCCGGTTCGGCGCGTATCTCCTCGATACGGCCGATGCTTTTGCCGCGCTGCGAAAGCACAGTCCTGCCAGCCAATTGCTCAAGATTGACGGTGGCCATCATCCAGCTCCCGGAATACGCCCAATGACATGATCGCGCAGCCAGTCCTGCCAGTCGAAAACCGCCGTTTCGCGGACGTCGATATCGAACTCGATGTCGACGCCGATGTCGCGCACCTTGTTCCAGGCAATGCGGTGCGGCTCGGCATGGCGCTTGCCGCCGAGCCTTGCCGCAAGCAGGGCCATCCAGCGCCCGGGTCGCTCGCCAAGCCGACGCGCCAGCGTGATCGAGCCGAGCTCGACCGCAACGATTTTAGGCGGCTTGCCTGGCCTGAGCTCGGCCACCAGCCCGTCCACCTTGCCGATCTTGACCTGCTCGCGGTCGACCACTTGCTTGTCCAGGATGTCGCGCAGCAACTCCATCACGTGCCTCCGAATATCTGCAAAGGAATGGTCACGATCGCGAGCACGAAACCGAGCGCGATGATGAAGATGACCGCGGCATTCGCTATCATGCCATTGCGGTGCTCGCCGACATAACGCTCGTCATTCAGCAGGAAGAGGAACGGCACCACGGTCAGCGGCAGGCTGGCGGCCGTCAGCGCCATGGAAAAGATGGTGAGCTTCAGCGGATCGAGGCCCAGTGCGATCGGAATGGCGGCGAGAACCAACAAGATCGTATAGACGGTGCTGAAACCCGGGTCGTCGCGCGGTTTCAGGTTCTCGCCCCAGGTCCAGCCGAAACCCTGCGCCACAAGGTAGGCTTGCTGCAGGCCGATTTCGAGCGCGGCACCGAAGCAGGCAATGCCCAGTGAAGCAACGAACAGGACAAATCCCCAGAAACCGAAGATCGGAATCAGCATCAGCGGCAGTTGGTGGTAGTCATCGACCTGCTCTATGCCGTGCGCGGCCAGCACGAGCGCCGCCACAATCAGCACACCGATAGCGATTGTGCCGCCAAAACTCATGCCCAGGCCGGCAGTGGCTCGATTGGCTCCGAGATAGCTCTTGTCCCACTTGTCCTCGATCGCTCCCGACGAATAGAACATGAACAGATAGGGCGAGATCGACGCACCAAGAATGCTGACCGCCATGAACCAGTAGTTGGCCGCGTCGTGATCCGGCAGTGTGGGCAGGGCCCCGGCCGCGACCTGCCCCCAATCGGGCTTCAGCATGACTGCGCCAACCACGAAGCACAGCGTGACCAGCCCGAGGATCGCGACGCCTTTTTCGATGAATCCGAACGTGCCTTTCCAAAGGAACAGCCATGCCAGAAACGCGACCGGCAGCGCCCACCACTGAAAGCCGATGCCGGTGGCGAGCTCGAGCGCAATGGCAACACCGCCGATTTCGGCTGCCATGACCAGGAAGTTGACCAGCAAGGTCGCAAGCAACGGCCACAGAAAGGCGTTGAAGCCAAACCGTTCCCGAATCCCGTCGGCGATGGTGTGATGGCTAACGGCGGCGAACCGGCCGGCCATCTCGACCAGGAAGATGATGCAGATCGTGCCCAGGACGACGGCCCATATCAGCTGGAACCTGAACGCCGCGCCGGCCTGAGCGGCTGTCGCCATTGATCCGACCTCGAGAAAGCCGCCAACGCTGGTGACGACGCCCAGCGATATTTCGAGCAGCTTCTTCATGATTTCGGCGTGAAATATTTCGCGTAGGACGTTCTCAGATCGGCGGCGGCGGCCCGCAGATCCTGCTGCGCGTGTTCCACTTCCGAGCGGTTGCCGTTCTGCACGGCCGTCGCCGCGCGCATTACCACTGCCGAAAGCCGTCCAACCGCCATCGTCAGACCGGCTTGCTCGCTGGGCTCAGGCGACTTGGCGGACTGGATTTGCGCACCGGCATCGGCGAGCGCCTTGCCGACGGATTGCAAAGTGCGCGACGTGTATTTCGACGGGGCTCCCCCAGCGATCCAGCTCTCCAGGACCAGCGAAGCAGTCTGTGTGGCGGAAGCGGCGGTTTTCGACTGCTGCTCAACCTGGCCGGAAGGCGAGCATGCCGTCAGTACAAATATTATCGGCAGCAAGCACGGGCGGTCCGGTCGAAGACCGACGGCTGTAACGGCATTTACAATACGTGCTTGTAGCGTTGCTGCCACACGATTGTTCTCCCCGCACCAAGCGACTTCGGCGTGAAGTTTGATCTAGAGCGCCCGGTGATCACGTCAACTGAACCGCAATGAACGGCGCTGGCAGCGCGGAACAAACCAGCGATCGCCGGATTAGGGGATGAGGAGGCAAAGGCCATGGACAGGGAAGAGCGTATCAGGCAGCGAGCCCATGAGATCTGGGAGCGCGAAGGCCGTCCGCAAGGACGCGAGCGCGAGCATTGGGATCAGGCCGTGCAGGAGATCGAAGCTGAGGGTTCCGAGGCCGAGCGCGGTCCGGTCGTGCCCGATCCAACGGTCGGGGCCGGCTCCGATCCGGAGGCACGCGGCAGCAAGCGGCGGCGAGGGACGTGAGGCCGATGCCTCGCCTCGTCGCCTGGATCGCGGTCGTACTGGTCGTGCTGTTCGCCGCCTGGCTGATGATCGGGCGCGACAGAACCGGCGGCGGAGGTCAGCCCACGCCGCACGCCATTGATCAAAATGGATAGGAGCCGACATGACGGGAGCCGATACTCATCCTGAACAAGACCCGGCGGCAGGATCGCGATCGATAGTGGAAAAGCAACTCCGCAAGGAGCAAGGCGGCGAGGGTCAAGATCGCAAAGCCGAGCCAGCTTCCGACAAATCCGGCAGCAAGACCAAGACGCTTTCGGAAGCGCGCAAGAAAGGCTCAGGCTTGGATTGAGCCGGCCGACGGCGGGCTCACACTGCCGTTTGCCTCGAAATAATAGGGATAGCGCTCCTGGACGATTTCGAGCACCTCGAAGATGCGGCGAAGATGCGTTCGCATTGCTTCTTCCGCCGCAAGCGCGTCGGCCTGCTCGAGCGCATCGACAATCCGCCGATGCTGGCCGAGGACCACCGACATGCTGTCGAGGCGCGGGAAAGACAGGAAGCGGAAGCGGTCCATGTGCAGCTTCGCCGCGCTGATGTCGGCCCAGATTCCGGGGAACCCGGCATGGCTGGCGATGTGCTGGTGGAACAGCTCGTCCGACTTGAAGAAGCGCCTGTCGTCCGCGATGGAGGCGAACGTCTCCTGGACCGCCAGTTCGCCTTTGAGCATGGCAAGCAGTTCGGCACGGCGGGGGCTCTCGACCGCGCGCTTGATCAGGCCGACTTCGAGCGCTTCGCGCAGGAACTGCGATTTCTCGAGATCGGCGATCCGCAGCGGCGCCACCATGCTGCCGCGCTGCGGATAAATGTCGATCAGGCCAAGACCGGCCAGCCGGGCGAGCGCCTCCCTGACCGGCGTGCGGCTCACGCCGAGGGCTTCCGACATCGCCTTTTCAGAAATCAGCTCGTGCGGCTTCAGGCGGAAGGTCAAGATCTGGTCGAGCAGAACCTCGAACGTCCTAGCCCCAACTGAAGCGCCGGGGCCGGTTTCGCCCAGCCGCCCCTCAGTGAGGGTCCGCATTCCCAAAAGCCCTGCCATCGGCAATCCCCTTAAAGGCTCTGCAGCTTCAAGCCGTTCATGAAATGCCTGCGCAAGCAGCAGCGCCGGCGCTATTCCTTGCGCGGAGAACCGCCGATGCGCGCCAGCAGCCCGCCATCGACGCGCACGACCTCGCCGGTGACGAAGGAGGCATCATCGGACAGCAGGAAGGCAACGACTGCGGCAATCTCTTGCGGCCGGGCGGTACGGCCGAGCGGATGCATGTTGTCGAGGATGCGCAGGATCTCGTCGGGCTTATCGTTGAGCTTGACCGCATCCCTCAGCATCGGTGTGTCGACCGCTCCCGGAGCGACGGCATTGACGCGCACGCCGAGCGGCGCATAGTCGACGGCCATCGATTTGACCAGGCCGATCAGGCCGTGCTTGGCCGTGCTGTAGGCCAGAACCCCTTCCTGGCTGGCCAGACCCTGCACCGAGCTCATATGGACGATGGCGCCGCGGCTTTGGCGCAGCAGCGGCATCGCCGCGCGGGAGAGCAGATAGGCAGCCTTGAGGTTGACGTTCATCACCTCGTCCCAAAGCGCCTCGTCCGTGGTCTCCACCGTTCCGTAACGCTGGATGCCGGCATTGTGGGAGAGCATGTCGAGCCCGCCGAACGCGGACCGGGCAAGCTCGACGGCGCGGCCGCAGGCTTCAGTGTCGGCGGTTGAGCCAAGCACGGTGTGCACGGTCTCGCCGCGCGCCGAAAGCTGCGCCGCGACCTCGTCCAGCTGATCACCCGCCCGGTCGAACAGGATCAGGTCGACGCCTTGCTCGGCCAGCCTTTCGGCGACGGCACGGCCGATGCCCATGGCCGCCCCGGTGACGAGTGCGCGTTTTTTGAATTCAGCCATTTATCCTCCCAAGAACAGCTGCGCAGTGACTACCATGGTAGTCGATCGGCGCCATTTGACGTGCCCTTCTTTGCGAACCGGCCCAAGCGTGTTCGGCTTCATGTCGATCCTTGCATGAAAGCCAGCGTTTCCGCGCGCGTCGGTGCGCCAAGACGTCCGCCAAAGCGCAGGCATTTCAGGGCGGCGGCGGCGCTGGCCACCGCTATGGCCCGCTCTTCGTCCCAACCTTCGGCCAGACCGAGAGCGAAGGTGCCGTGAAACACGTCGCCTGCCGCCAGGGTGTCGACGGCTTCGACCCGCGGCGACGGCAGACGACGGACATCATTGCTGCCCGAGTAGCGGAACGCGGTGCCGTTCGCCCCATCGGTGACGGCCACGAAGGCGCCGGTCCGTTCGCCGAGAATAGCGACGGCAGAGCCGGCGGATATCTCCGGACCGCAAAGGATGCGTGCCGCCGGCAGCGATGCAACGACATGCGAGGCGAGCGGCAGCAGCCGGTCGAGCACCGGTCGAGATGCGACATCGGCGTCAAGGATCGCCGGAATGCCGCATTCTCGAGCCTTCGCCAGCGCCAGGGCGGCGGCTCCGGGCCAGCGGACATCGACCAGCACGGCGTCGAAGCGGGAAAAATCCGCCGGCGGAAGGCGGTGCGGATCGGCTTGCGTGACGGCATCGTAGAAGGGCACAATCATACGCTCGCCGGCGGCATCGACCAGGATCGTGGCAATGGCCGAGCGGCCACCTTCAACCCTGCGCACCAGCGAACAGTCGACCCGCTCCGCCTCCATCTGGCCGATGACATCGCGGCCGACCGCGTCGTCGCCGACGCTTGCCCATAGCCAGACCTGCCCGCCCTGGCGGCTGGCCGACGCGGCGGCGCTTGCCGCCATGCCGGCCGCGATCTGCACGGCCTCGCTTGGCAGGAACTTGCCGGCGCCGGAGGGCAGGACATCGAGGCGCAAGATCGTGTCGTAGGTGAGCGCGCCGACGCAGAGCAGGCGGGGCGCCGTCATTGCAGCCGGTAGCCGCGCTGATGGGCAATCGCCGTCATCACGCCTCTCAGTTCGGCAAGGCCGCGAAGACGGCCGATCACGGGGTAGCCGGGATGGGTGTGCCGCGCGGCGTCATCGATCAGCTCGTGGCCATGATCCGGGCGAAACGGCAGCAGCGCCGCCTGTTCGCCGGCGTCGCGGCGGCGTTGCTGCTCGTCGAGCAAGATCGAGACCACCGACACCATGTCGACATCGCCGCTCAGATGCTCGGATTCCATGAACGAGCCGTCCAGGTCCTTGCTGACGTTGCGCAGATGCACGAAGTTGATCTTGTGCGCAAAACGTCTGGCCATGGCGGGCACGTCATTGGCCGGGTTGGCGCCCAGCGACCCCGTGCACAAGGTAAGGCCGCTATGGGCCGATGGCACCGTGTCCAGGATAAAGGCGATGTCGTCGGCGTTCTTGACGATCCGGCACAGGCCGACGAGATCGCGCGGCGGATCGTCCGGGTGGATCGCCAGCGTGACGCCCGCCTCTTCGGCCGCCGGCAACACGTTTTCGAGAAAACTGACGAGGTTCTCGCGCAGCCGGTCGTGCGACAGGCTCGACTGCTCGGCAACCACTTCGCGCAATTCCGCTATGTCGTAGCGCTTGAAGGCGCCCGGCAGGCCGGCCATGATGTTGGCGAGCAGACGCTCTTTTGACGTATCCGGCGTCGTCTCGAACCATTCGCTCGCCCGCTGGAGAACATCGGACGCATAGTCGCGCTCAGATCCCTTGCGCTGCAGCATGTAGCAATCGAACGCGGCAAGCTCGTGCATGTTCATGCGGAGCGCCCGTCCGCCGCCCGGCAGCGGCGCAGCCAGGTCGGTGCGGGTCCAGTCGAGGATCAGCATGAAGTTGTAGCAGACCGTGCGCACACCGCAGGCGCCGAGATTGCGTAAAGTCTGCCTGAAATTGTCGTAGAGCCGATCGAGATCGCCGCGGCCGAGCTTGATGTCCTCGTGCACGGGGACGCTCTCGACGACGCTCCATTTGAGGCCCATCGCCGGATCCGCCTCGATCAGCGCCTGGCGCTGCCTGATGGCGTCGATCGGCCAGACTTCGCCGTAAGGGATGTCGTGCAGTGCCGTCACTATCCCGGTCGCGCCGGCCTGCCTGGCATGGGCAAGCGTAGCCGCGTCGCTCGGGCCAAACCATCGCCACGTCTGCTCCATTCGACCTCCAGCTACGGAATTCCTTATGAGACCGCAAATGTATTGCATACTACCATGGCAGTCAATCGGCTGCAGTTCGGGCCTGTGTGTCAGCCTTCGGACGGCCGTTCTTTGAAAGATTACAACGATACGTGGCGTTCAGATCGAATGGCTACGCAAGATCCGCGTCTCGGCTGGCCCAAATCGCGCCGCGTTCGAACATCGTGCGCATTTGCGGCACGGTGAACTCGTCGGCGGTGTGGCCGAGCGCGCTGTAAAAGACGCAGCCGTTGCCGTAGCGGCGCTTCCAGACAACCGGCATGACGACGCCAGCGATGAAATCGAGATGCTCGCCGGTGAAAGTAGTCGTCGCCAGCACCTCGTTGGTCGGATCGACATGCATGTAATACTGCTCTGAACGGTAGGCGAAGCCGTCGATGCCTTGCATGATCGGATCGTCTGGCCTGGTGATGTCGACGTGATAGTCGATGATGTTGCCGGGATGGGCGACCCACTGGCCGCCCGTCATGAACTGATATTCCGGTTCGTTGCGGAAGCTGTCGCACATGGTGCCGTGAAAACCCGCAAGGCCGGTGCCGGCCCTGACGGCGCTGGTCAGGTTTTGCAGCTCCGACTTTTCGATCGTCGACATGGTGATCACCGGGACAATGAGATCGAGCTTGCCCAGCTGCGGATCGGCAAGTGCCGAAGTCCCCTGCTCCAGCTGCACGTCGAAGCCGTTGCCGGCCAGCATCTCCTTGACGATTTCGGCGCTTCGGGCCGGGGTGTGACCTTCCCAGCCGCCCCAGAAAATCAGTGCCGTCTTGCTCATCGCATTATTCCCTATTCCAGAATTCCGAAAGGCAGGTCGGCGCGCATCGGCGCCGGCCGGGCGCAGCCATATCTCAGGTCGATACGCTGCCCTATCTCTGCTGAAGAGATGATCGATTCCATGATTTCCAGGACATGGAGGGAAAGATCGAGACTAGCACGGTGCTGTCTGCCGGAGACGATCGCCTGCGCCATGTCGGCAAGGCCGAGGCCCCGGTAATTGCCGTCGCCATAGGAATGGATCTGATCGGCCACGGTCCAGTCGCCCTTGCGCTGGCTGGTCCTGATGTCGCCCTGGAACTGATTGGGATCGGAGACGATCATCGAGCCGGTGGTTCCGTAAAGTTCGATGTGATTGTGTTCATGCTTCCAGACGTCGAAGCTGGTGGTGATCGAGACCGCGGCGCCATTCTCGAATGTGAGCAGGCCGGAAATATGGGTCGGCACCTCGACCTGGATCGTTTCGCCCTGGCGCGGTCCAGAACCGATGGTGCGGGTGGGATAGGATGACTTTGCCTGCCCGATCACCGATTTTGCCGGACCCAGAAGGTTAACCAGGCAGGTCAGATAGTACGGTCCCATGTCGAGCATCGGCCCACCGCCGGGCTGATAGTAGAAATCCGGATTGGGATGCCAGAGCTCGTGGCCGGGCACCTGCATGAAGGCAGTGCCGGCGACAATGGTCCCAACCGTATCCTCATCGACCAGCCGCCGCGCCGTCTGGTGGGAGCCGCCAAGAAAGGTGTCGGGTGCGCAGCCGACACGCACGCCCTGTTCGCGTGCGGCCGCAACGAGCCGCTCGGCGTCGTTGAGCGTCGTTGCCAGCGGCTTCTCCGAATAGACGTGCTTGCCTTGCCCGACAGCCTGCAGGCCGACCGGCACATGATGCTGCGGCGTCGTCAGATTGACCACGATCTCGACGCGCGGATCGGCCAACAGCGCGTCGACCGGCATGGCAGCCAGGCCGTAGGCCGCTGCCTTGGCCTCGGCCGCCGTCCGATTGATGTCGGCGACGCCGACAATGTCGAGCACCGGAAATTGTGGCGACGCCTTCAGATAGGCATCCGAAATGTTGCCGCAGCCGATAATGCCGACACCGATCCTCCGCATGGGCTTCTCCTCAAAAGGCGGCATTGATGAAACAGCAGAACTCGTTTGTCACCCCCCTTTCGGCCAGACGACGTTGTCCCGTGACAAGGATATACCTCGAGGGCCTCAGAACCGCCGCCCGATCACAATCGCGCGTCTATGCGCGAGCCGCTTGCTTTCGAGGCCGAACGGCCGGTACTCAGCAACACTGCTTCATGTAGCTTGCTCGACACTCTTGTTGCCGGGCGTTGAGCACTGCACAGATTTTCACCGGTAGAAGGACGCACATGATCCGCCCGCAAGGAACCATCGCACCGATCCTGACGCCGTTCGAGAACGACGGCCGCATTGCCCGCGACCTCTGGATATCACACGCCAAGTGGGTGCTGGATCAGGGAGCGCATTTCCTGTCGCCGTTCGGTACCACGGGCGAGGCGTTGTCCGTCTCGTTGCGCGAGCGCATGCAAGCGCTGGAGTGGCTGGTCGAGGCTGGCATTTCGCCGGGCAGTCTGATGCCCGGCACTGGCGTCACAGCACTTGCCGAAACCGTCGAGCTGACCGCGCATGCGGTCGGTCTCGGCTGTGCCGGGGTGATGGTGCTGCCGTCGTTCTTCTATACGGCCGCCGGCGACAACGGTCAGGCCCGCTACTACAGCGAGCTGATCGGACGGGTGGCGAACCCGGCGATGAGGATGATCCTCTACCATATCCCGCAGAATTCCGGCGTACCGGTGAGCCCGGCGCTGACCGCCCGATTGAGCGAAGCGTTTCCCGATGTCGTGGTGGCTTACAAGGACAGCGCCGGCGATTGGAACAACACCGCCGAGGTCATTGCCGCGGCACCAAGGGTCGCGGTCTTCCCGAGCTCGGAAGCACAGCTGACCAAAGGCCTCGCCCACGGTGCTGCCGGCTGCATCTCGGCGACAGTCAATCTGAATGCCGCAGCGATCCGGGCCCTCTACGACGCAGCGCTGGCGGGAGAGGACACTACCGACGCGGATGCCGCCATCAAGGCGTTCCGCAAAATCATCCAGGACGCCGGCCTCATCTCCGCGATGAAGGCAGTGCTGGCGGTACGGTCTGGCGACAGTCGCTGGCTGAACCTGCGCGCGCCGCATGAGAACGCGACGCAAGCCACCGGCGAAGTTTTGCTCGCCGCTCTCGGCCCGCTAGCCGACCATATCGGCCGGAGCTGACTATCGGGCCGTGTTCAGGGCGGCAGCAGCGCGTATCAGCGCCTTGAACGCATTCTCATCTATGTCCTCGCCCTCACGGATATCGATGGCGCGCCTGGTGTTGCCTTCAAGGCTGGAGTTGAACAGGCCTGAAGGATCCGGCAGGGAGGCGCCCTTTGCGAAGGTCACCTTCACGACGTTCTTGTAGGTCTCGCCGGTGCAGATTATTCCGGCGTGCGACCACACCGGAACACCTCGCCACTTCCACTCCTCGACCACTTCCGGGTCAGCCTGCTTGACGAGAGCGCGGACATGGGAAAGCGTCTTGCCTCGCCAATCGCCCAGCTCACTGATCCTCGCATCGATCAGCTGAGAGGGAGAGCTCTCTGCATTTCCTTCCATAGAGCCACTCTTCATCATCATTGTCGCTTTCCCTGCGGTTGTTGCCGCTCGCCCGTCAGATGAATACCGCTAGTCGGCACCGGGTTTGCGGGAATGACTGGCATTCCACTCACATTCGCTCGCCAGGCAACTGGCTGGCTTGCTTTACCCAGTCGGTGAGTTGAGCTTCGTCGAGCTGGTCGTCCTCGCGGATGTCGAGGTAGCGCACGTCCTTGTGCTTGGACTCGCCTGGAGGGACAGGCTGCAGCGACGTGCCGCGGAAGAAGGCCAGCTTGATGTACTTTGTGAAGCAATGGAAGTTGAGGAACCAGCCTTGACCCTCTACGCCATAGAAGGGCGAGTTCCATTTGACGGCCTTGCGCAGGTTGGGAACGTTGTGCTCGATGAGTGCGTCGAGGCGGCGCCCGACGTCGCGTTTCCAGCCCGGCATGGCCGCGATGTAGGCCTGCACAGGAGCGTCACCATCACCCTTCGGGATCTGCGGGTTGCCGCCTGCGAGGAGGACCGGCTTTGCGGCTGCAGGCTTCGCGGCTGGCTTCTTCACGACCGCCGATGACTCGATAGACGTCTTATTGGCCATGCATTCACTCCAGTGCGCCGGTGCCCCCCGCGCTGCGCCACTTGGGCGCGTAAGGCAGCACGAACATGTACAGACCGGTAAGCAGGAGCAAGCCTAGCGGAAGCAGCGGCAAGAGGTATACCCAGTAGGCGGGTTCCTTGCCTGCTCCCAAGCTGATGAAGATAGCGGCGACGACCGCCGCAAAGATAATCGACAGCCAGCGGTGGATCTGCCGAACCCATTTGTTCCAATCCATTGAGACCTCCTCTGAAGACGAACGAGCGGATCGGGCGGCCCGTTTGGCGGCTCTCGCCGGGCAGCCACGCCACTGAACGCGTGCTTTACCAGCGCGCCAGCTGGGTGATTTGAACGAGATTGCCGCAGTTGTCGTTCAGCTGGGCGATGGTCGAGCCGGTTACTTCGGTCGGCGGCATGGTGAACTCGGCGCCGCGCGCTTTGATGCGCTCGTAGTCGCCCTTGATGTCGTCGGTGAAGAACATGACCGCGGGCTGGCCCTGCTGGAAAATGGCTTTCTGATAGGTCTTTGCGGCCGGGTTGTCATTGAGCGCGAGTTGCAGCTCGGCACCGTCCGGCCCGTCGGCTGATGCGACGGTCAGCCAGCGAAACGGCCCATTGCTGAAATCGGCCTTCTTCGTAAAGCCGAGCGTTTCGGTGTAGAAACCCAGAGCCTTTTCCTGGTCGTCCACGTATACTTTGGTCAACTTGATCTTCATTGGCTTGCCTCCATTATCGCCCCGCCATCTGCCGCTCTGTAACAGAGCCCTTGCTTGAATAGCGCCCGCGGATCTCAGTCCGTCCGCGCCAGAACCTGCTCCAGATCGTCAAAGAACCTCGGCCAGCCGACTTTGGCACCCCGGAAGTAAGGCTGCTGATCCGGCCGGAAGCCCGACTGTTCCATGCGCAAGCGGGCTCCGGTGCTCGTGGGGGTCAGGGTCCAGGAGACGACACTCTTGAGATCCTTGGTATCCCACGTGTAAGTCAGCGTTCTGTTCGGCTCGACCGTCTGGACCTGACATTCGACAGAGCCCCAGGCTGCGTGAAGATTGAAACGGTGGTCCGCGACAGGTTTGAAGTCGTTTTTCATGAGCCACTCTTCGATCAGATGTGGTTGGGTGAGTGCGCGCCAGATCTTCTCGGGCGGATAAGCGATTTCCCGTTCGACAATGACGGAGAGCGTTTCGGTCGCGATTTCGTTCACTGGTCCATCCTTTTGAGCAGGTCTTCGAGGTCGTCGAACCGGCTCTGCCAGAACCCGGTCATCTGGCTTGTCCAGTCGATCAGGGGGGCAAGCGCAGCAAGCTGCGCGCTATAATGGGTCTGCCGTCCTGCATGGCGGTCGCGCACGAGCCCGGCTTGCCTCAAAACGCCGAGATGTTTTGACACGGCCGGTTGCGAGATCCCGGCCTGAGCCGTCAGAGCCCCGACCGTCTGCTCTCCTTCACGACACAGTCGCTCAAAAATAGCGCGCCGAGTCGGATCGGCAAGCGTTCTGAAGAGCACATCGTGAGCGTTTGGCATTGGGATCGATAACCCTTCGGCTATTGATCGATGTATAACCATCGGGATATGTATGAGTCAAGCGGGAAGCGGCATAATTCTCGTTGCAGGAGCGATCACCTGCTTCGCTCACGCAGCCAGTTGCTCATTCGCCGTGCTCTGCACTGGAATTGTCACGCGTTATGCGCTACATGACCATCTACATGGTCAGGAGCTGAGATGGACGCGGTCAATTTGGCGGACGCCAAGGCACATCTGAGTGAGCTCGTCGACCGGGTCGAGGCTGGAGACTCGATCGACATAACCCGGCGTGGCAAGCCGGTCGCCAGGCTCACGGCCGTGGCCCGCCCTCGCAAACGGATCGACGCCGGCCTGCTCCAATCCCTGACCGCAACCATGCCTCTGCAGGCCCAGGTTGCCGCCGATCTGGTGCGATCGATGCGAGATGGCGATCGCTATTGATGTTCTATCTCGATACTTCGCTGATCGTCGCGGCGCTATCCAACGAAGCCATCACCGCGCGCGTTCAGGGCTGGCTGGCGGAGCAGGACCCAGCGCAACTTGTGATCAGCGACTGGACCATCACCGAGATATCCTCCGCCATGGCGACCAAGCTTCGGACCGGACAGATCGACCTGGAGCAGCGCGCTGCAGCGCTCGCGATGTTCAATAAGCTGGTCGCTGAGAGCTTCACCATGCTGCCGGTGACGGGCGGGCATTTTCGGGTCGCCGCGAAATTCGCCGATCAACATATGCTCGGGCTTCGTGCTGGCGACGCCCTGCACCTCGCGGCGGCATCGGAGCATGGCGCCACGGTGTGGACCCTCGACCAGCGGCTCGCCGAGGCAGGACCGATTATCGGCGTGCCGACGCAGTTGCTGGCATGATCGAGGCCCTCTCCTCCAAAATGAATATACCCAAGCCGCGAAAACCGATTGGCTCGATTCACGCTGGCTGCGATACACTTTTGTCAGAGGACATGCAGCACGCAATGGCGCTCGACGAAGGCTTGCGCATCGTTAATCCCTTTCGCGTTGCGAGCTGATCGCGCTCATTGAAGGGAGCTGGCCGTGAGCGAACTGGCGGCTTTCGATGTTGCCGAGCGGCGCTTCAGGCACGGAGAGCGATGCTGTCAACCACAAGCGTCTGCGCGGGCGAGGAGAAAGGCCGCCTCGCGCACGTTGCGGGTGAGCTTGGCCGCAGCCTCGAATTCGGCGCGGGCCTCGGCCAGCCGGCCGGCCCGAAACAGAAAATCGCCCCTCGCCGCTGGCAATGGCGCATAATTGCGCAAGGCGGCGGCGTCGGCAATCTCGTCTACCAGCCGCAGGCCCGCTTCGGGCCCGAAGGCCATGCTGTGGGCGATCGCCCGATTGAGATCGACCACCGGCGAGGGCATCACTGCACGCAGCCGGTCGTAGAGCGCTGCGATGCGGGGCCAGTCGGTATCGGCCGGACTGCGCGCCCGCGCGTGACAGGCTGCAAGCGCGGCCTGCAACACATAGGGGCCATCGCCCCCGAGGGCTTCGGCACGGGCCAGCGCGTCAAGGCCTCGGCGGATCAGCAACTGGTCCCAGCGCGCGCGGTTTTGCTCGGTCAGGGTCAAGAGGGCGCCGTCCGGCCCGATGCGTGCCGGCAGGCGCGATGCCTGGATTTCCATTAGAGCCAGCAGGCCGAACACCTCGGCATCCTCGGCCATCAGCCCCGCCAGCATGCGGCCCAGCCGTTGTGCCTCCAGGCACAGGCCCGGCCGGACAAGGTCGTCGCCGGCCGTGGCAGCATAGCCTTCATTGAAGATGAGATAGATGACCTCCAGCACCGAGGACAGACGCGCCGCACGCTCGGCGCCGCGCGGCACCTCGAAGCTGAGCCCGGCCTTTCCGATCGTCCTCTTCGCGCGGACGATGCGCTGGGCGATCGTCACCTCGCTTGACAGGAAAGCACGGGCGATCTCGTCCGTCGTCAGGCCGCCGATGACGCGCAGCGTGAGCGCCGCGCGGGCGTCGGCCGAAAGTATGGGGTGGCAGGCTGTGAAGATGAGGCCCAGCAGCTCGTCGCCAAGATCGTCGTTCATGGCCATTTCGTTTCCCTCGGCCGTACCGTCGCACTCGCCGTCCAGCTCCCGCGCGATCTCCTCATGCTTGCGCTCGCGCATCTTGTCGCGACGGATCGCGTCGATGGCGCGGCGTTTGCCGACCGTCATCAGCCAAGCGCCGGGATTGGCCGGAACGCCGGCCCTGGACCATTCGGACAGGGCTATGACGAGGGCGTCCTGCACCAGTTCCTCTGCAAGGTCGACATTGCGCACGAGGCGGACCAGGCCCGCAATGAGCCGGGCCCGTTCAATGCGAAAAATCGCCTCGATCGCCTGCTGCGTCTCGCCTGCGGTCATGCTGCCTTGTCGGCCAAAGCCATAATGGAGGCAAGCAGGTTGCGGCCGACAGTCTCAGTTGCCGCTGCGCTTCTCGCGCGTCCGGTCATGGATTTCCGTGACCTCCGGCGTCAGATTCCCATTGCCAATCAGCCATCTCGTACAGCGGCCGGATTTCAATCTCGCTCGGTCCCGGCATGGGATTGGGGCAGCGCTTCACCCAGGCGACCGCCTCGTCCATGTCCTTGACTTCCCAGAGCCAAAAGCCGGCGACCAGTTCGCGGGTCTCGGCGAAAGGCCCGTCGATGACCGTCCGGCGGGGACCATCGAACGCAACGCGCTTGCCCTGCGAGGAGGGCTTGAGGCCGTCGGCGTCGAGCAAGATGCCGGCATTGCGCAGCTCGTCGTTAAATCTGCCCATCGCCTCCATCGCTTCCTTCGCCTCGGGCGTGGGGAGAAAGCCCTTTTCGCTGTCCTCGGTAGCCTTCACGAGCACCATCACACGCATCGTCTGTCTCCTTGTTGAGCCGGCCTCACCGGCCGGCATCGAAACGACGAACGGAGTTTAGGAAATCGACATTGTCCTGCAAATTTTTTTCGAGGTTGAGGAGCAGGACGCCAATGGCGGCTCCCCTGGTCGGGAATTTGCGATGGCGCGATATCGAGATTGGGCGCAACGCTGGTCGCCGATTGTAAGTAATTGAGTGGCCCGCCTAAACCATTTCGGGACGTTTTGAGGCCTCGCGGATCGCCTTGTGCACGCTGCGCTGCAAATCCATGAAGGCCGGGGTTTCCATGACCTCTTCCCGGCGCGGGCGCTCGATGTCGACATTGAAGGTCTGCATGATGCGTCCCGGGCCGATCCCCATCACGATGATGCGGTCCGACAAGTAGACGGCTTCTTCCACATCATGGGTGACGAAGAGCACGGTGAGCCTGTGCTCCTCCCAGATCTGCGTCAGGAGTTCCTGCATCTGATGCCTGGTCAAGGCATCGAGCGCGCCAAAGGGCTCGTCCATCAGAAGCATTTTGGGTCGATAGGAAAGAGCACGCGCTATGGCCACCCGTTGCTTCATGCCGCCCGAAAGCTCGGACGGATAGCGATTGGCGCTGTGCGGGAGCTTGACCAGATCGAGATGCTCGCGTGCTATCCTGCGGCAGGTCGCGCGATCATGACCCGCGGCCTTGAGGGCGAACTCGATGTTCTGCTGCGCCGTCAGCCAGGGAAGCAGGGTGTAGGACTGGAAGACGACGCCGCGGTCGAGGCCCGGCTGCAGGATCGGCGCGCCATCGATGGCAAGATCTCCGGCGTCGAAATCCTGCAGTCCGGCAACGATCGACAGCAGCGTGCTCTTGCCGCAACCCGACGTGCCCACCAGCGAGACGAACTCGTTGTCGGCAAGATCGAGATTGATATCGCGCAGCACTTCCGTGCGCCGCGCGCCAGTGCCGAAGCTCTTGTGGAGACCTTTGATCCGCAGTTTGGGCAAACTCATCGGCCTGGCCTCATTGCACGTGGCCTTCCTGCCGGAACAGCACTTTTCCCAGTGCCTTCATGACCTGGTCGGTGATGAGACCAAGCACGCCCAGCAGCAGGATGTACCCAATGATGGTGTTGGTCTGGAAATAGCGCTGGGACACGGTGATGCGGTAGCCGAGGCCTGATGTCGCCGCGACAAGTTCCGCCAATACCAGCCAGGTCCAGGCCCAGCCGAGACTGATGCGCAACGTATCCCAGATGCCCGGCAAGGCGCTGGGAACCACAATGCGCGTCAGGATCTTGCGATCCGGCAGCCCGAGCGTCCTGCCAAGGCCAATGAAATCAGCGGGAACCCGCTTCACATTGTCCATGATCATCAGCACCTGCTGGAAGAAGGTGCCTATGAAGATGATCAGGAACTTCTGGGCATCGCCTGTCCCCGACCACAGGATGGAGAGGGGCACGAAAGCGACCACCGGCATGTAACGGATGAAATCCACAAGCGGCTCGATCGCCGCTTCCCAGGTCCTGAAGCTGCCGATCAGCACGCCAATCGGAATCGCCAATGCCGAGGCGATGAGGAAGCCAATGGAAATACGGTATATCGAGGTCCTGAGATCCAGCCACAGCGTGCCGTCACCCGAGAGCTTGCCGAGTTGGGTCACCACGCTTCCCGGCGAGGGCAGGAAAATTGGCTTTACCAGTCCCAGCCCCGTTGCCGCCCACCAGGCGAGGCCGAGGCCGGCAAAGACGGTCACTGCAATCATCATCAAGCGCGAGGGTGCGAGGGGCGCCCCTAACCCGTCGGATCGGCGACGGAGCATCGGTTGCTTGGTCACCGGCCTCGGTACTGCGTGAGACGGGCTCGTTTTGGTGGCACGCTGCTCGGACATTTGCGTCACCACCGCGAGCCGGCCCTCGTCATTTCGCGGCCTTGACGAATGACGGGTCGATCATCTGCTCCGGCGTCACGTCCGCCTGAAGCAGCCCGGCGTTCTTGGCGGCCGCTTCGACATCGGCGAATATCTTGGTGGAGAATTCGCCCATCAGCGCATCCTTGTTTTCGGCGAGACTATAGTAACGCACGCCATCAAAGGCGGTGTTGAGGTCTTCGACGCTCGAACCAACCGCCTTGGAGATGATCGCCCGGCCGTCGGGCGTGTCGGCGTTGTAGGCCTTCAGGGCCGCATCCCAGGTCTTGATCATGGCAAGCACCTGGCCAGGACGCGACTTGATCACCTCATCGCGCACCACGAACACGTCGCTGATCAGGCCGGGATCTTCGCCTGCGGTGAAGAGTAGCTTGACATCCTTGTTCTGTGCCCTGGCGGCGGTGAGATAGGGCTCATAGGTCACCGCGACCGGGACCTGGCCGGCGATCAACGCACTGCCGGCATCCGCCGCCGGCATTGGTACCGGCTGGACATCGGCGATGGACATGCCGTTCTTGGCGAGCGCGTATTTGAGCAGGATGTCGCTCGTCGTGCCTTCCTCGAAAGCGACCTGTTTGCCCTTGAGGTCGGCGACGGAGGCGACGTCCTTGCCGGCGATCATGGCGTCTGCCGTCATGCTGACGTCGAGCAGAAGCACGATCTTCACCGGCAGGCCGGCCGCAACCATGCCCATAGCCGTGTGGGTCGCGATGTTGGCGGCATCGAGCTGGCCGCTCGCCAGGGCGGCGTTGATGTCCTTGTCCTCGGCGAAGTTCACGATCTGCACGTCGGACAGCCCGCTTGCCTTGAACAGGCCCTTGGCCTCGGCGACGTGCCACTGGCCATAGCCAAGCCATGGCTCGATGCCGATCTTGAATGTTCCTGCCTCAGGCGTCGCCGGAATTGTCGTGTCGGCCGCGTAGGCCGCCGGGGCAAACCCGACGGCAGCAGCCATAACGAGTGCCCGAAATTGTCCTGCTAGGTTACGCATCATCTTGTTCCCCTTGATGATCAGGCCGCTTTTTTGAACCAAACATCCGGCCTGGTGAGAATGCGGGCTTCTGCTCTTGCAGCACCGTGCCTCGGCATCTTAGCTGTCCGTTCAACGAAAGTGCGACGACACTTCAACGTCAGCAACGGCGGATGTCAAGGCTAAATACATACATGCATATACAAGTTAGACCCCTCCTTCCAACTCTGATTCGCTTCACTGCGATCAGGTCTTTTTGGACGGAGAATACCGACTGCCAAGCGAGTAGCGGCTTCCAACGTAAGTCAGCTTGCTGATCGTGGCAACGACGGCGCCCGTCCATGTCCGGCGATGCAGAAACAGGCAGCAGCTTGCGACATCGATGCCCAGATGCCGCGCCGTCTCGGCATCGGCAGGAGTCGCCGAGATGATGTGCTCGACCTCCGTCACCGGGGTTTTTTGCATGAGATAGTCGTAGGTCGCCGTCTTGGAAAAGTCCTGCTTGTCATAGTCGGGTATCAGGCTCGGGTTGACGAAGCGCTCTTCCAGTTGCACAGGCAGGTCGTTCTCGAAGTTGACGACGATGGAATGATAGACCGACGCGCGCCTTGCGAACTCGAAAGAAAGCGCGAGCTCCTTTGTCGGCATGATCTTTTCGAGGACGATAACCTCGGAGCGATGCCTGTTTCCCCGCGCGACAATTTCCGCCGCGATGTTGTTGATCTCGATCAGTGCGGATTGCGGTCGAGGTGGCGCGATGAATGTGCCGACGCCCTGGAGCCGGATCAAAAAACCCGCAGAGGTCAACTCCCGCAAGGCACGGTGGACCGTCATCCGAGACACGCCGAGTGTCGCCACGAATTCATTTTCGGACGGCAGCTTCCGGTCCTTGCTCCATCGCCCCGTTCCGATGTTCGTCAGGATGTAGTCCTTGACCTTCTCGTAAAGAGGGCTGGCGGTGTCGGGCAAAGTGATCATTTCAAAAATCCTTTCCGGCAACGTTCGGAAATCACACGCGCCCGGCAGACCGCATCTGGATGATTGTTTTCAAGCCATCGCCCTGCCCCGCCAACAACCGCTCATAGGCTGCGGGAACATCATCCAGGCCAATCTCGCGGTCGATCAGTTCGACCATGGGCTCGGTCAACTCGCCGAGCATCCGGATGGCGTCGGGAAGCTCATCGGCAAAGGCGTGGCATCCCAGCAATGCGATTTCGCGTTCAACCAGGATGTTGGGATCGATATCGAGGCGCCCATGGAATATGCCGACCATCGCAACGGTGCCGCCGGCATCGAGAACGCCGAGCAACTGGCTGAGTGCTGCGATGCTGCCGGTCGCTTCGACGGCAGCGAGCAAGGGGGCATCCGCGGTGGCGGCGGCAATGGCGTCCCGGTTCAAATCGACGATGCTGGCGCCGGTCACCCGCGCCACCCGAGCGCAGCGGCCCTGATTGCGATCGGCGACGAGCACGGTACCTGCGAATGTCCGGGAAAGCAGCAGTGCGGCAAGCCCGCCGATAGTCCCGCAGCCGACGACAAGAACGGAGCCGGCCGTTTTCGGCAGACGCCGCACTGCGTGCAACGCTACAGCCAGCGGCTCGGCCATCGCCGCGATCCGTTCGTCCAGCGCGGCATCGATGATGTGCAGGAGGCGCGCGGGCAGGACCGCCTGTTCGGCAAATCCGCCGTCGCATATCTCGCCGACGAAGCCCAGCGACGTGCAAAGATGCCGCCTGCCTGCATGGCATTGCGCGCACTCTCCACACCAGAAACGGGAATCGGCGACCACTCGGTCGCCAACGGCGACGGTATCCACGCCCTCGCCGATGGCGATCACCGTGCCTGTCAGCTCATGGCCAGCCGTCGAAGGCGATCGGCTTATCCATTGGCCCGTGCGAAAGTTGTGAAGATCGGAACCGCAAATGCCTGCGGCATCGACCCTCAGCTTCACCCAGCCTGGCTCGGGAGCGCCTGGCGCGGCGATATCCTCGACGCGCAAGTCGCCGGGTCCATGGAGTCGCGCCGCCCTCATCATCATCGTTTCCGCTCAGCCGGCGAGATAGCGATCGCGGATCTCCGAAACCGCGTTCTCATGCGAGCTGAATCCTTCGTAGCGGGCGAGCCTGCGGGCATGCAGGGCGAGTTCCGGATAGGCCGCCGAGGTCACATAGCCGACCGACGATCTCTTGACGAAATCCGTCACGGAAAGCGGTCCAAAGGTTCGCGCCCACCGGCTGGTCGGCAGCACCGCATTGGGCCCGAGGACGAAGTTGGCAAGGGTCACCGGCGTATGCGGACCCATGAGGATCTCGGCGGCTTCCGTAATACGTCCGAGATGCGCAAATGGCTCCGTTGACAGAATCTCGAGGTGCTCCGGCGCATAGTCGTTGATGAACCGGTAGCTGTCCTCCAGCGACTCGGTCAGCACGATGCCGCCGCGCTTCCCAGTCAGCACCGCGCGTGAGAACTCCACACGCTGTTCGCTCATCCTCGACCAGTGTTCCGGTATCGCAATCAATGCGGCTTCGGCGACCTTGCGGCTGTGCGTCACCAGGTAGGCCGAGGAATCCGGCCCGTGCTCGGCTTCGATCAACAGGTCAAGAGCGGCCAGGCCGCCGTCGACGCTGTCATCGGCAAAAATAATCGCTTCGGACGGACCGGCCGGGAGACCTGTGTTGATGATTGGGGACAACACGCTCTTTGCCGCCACCACCCACGGGCTCCCCGGCCCGACGATCTTGACGGCGGGCTTCACAGTCTCGGTTCCATAGGCGACGGCGGCGACCGCATGGGCGCCGCCGCACTTGTACACGGTCTCCACGCCGGCGAGGCGGGCAGCAACCAGCGTCGCGGCGTCGACGGAACCATCCGAAGTCGCAGGCGTCACGATCGCGATCTGGGGAACCCCGGCAATCACCGCCGGAACCGAGGTCATCATCGTCACCGAAGGGAAGGCGCCTTTGCCGCGCGGAACATAAAGCGCAACCGAAGCGATCGGTGTGTATCGGTCACCCGCATAGGCGCCCGGCCGAACTTCCTTGAGCCACATTGTTTCCGGACGCTGCTCCTCGTGAAAATGCCGGATGTTGTCGATGCCGAACCGGATACTCTCGACGACATCCTTGTCGACCTTGTCGAACGCCGCGTCGAATTCCGCCTCCGAAACTTTCAGTTCACCGTCGGCAACATCGGCTTTGTCGAGCTCGCGTACAAACCGGAGCAAGGCCGCGTCACCTTCATCCTTGACGGCCTGGATGATCGGACGGACCTTTTCGATGAAGGAAGACAGATCTCCTTCGGCACGTTTCAGTAAACTGGCCCGCTGATCGACACTGAGGGATGACAGGCGGTGAAAGCTGACGTCAGACATGGCGGCTCCTTTTCTTAGGACGCAATTACGATTAGCGCTTGTCGATCACTTCTGGGACACGTCTCCAGCCCCTGAAGCCTTCAAATCGATGCGAGAAAGCCTCCATCCACGGGAATGGACTGGCCGGTTATGTAGGCCGCCGCATCCGAAGCGAGGAACACCGCGATTCCGTGCAGGTCCGAGAGATCGCCAAAACGGCGCTGCGGAATCTTGGCGAGCATCGATTGTTGCCATGCCTCGTTGCTGTAGAACACGTCTGTCATCGCTGTCCTGAAATAGCCAGGCGCGATGGCATTGACCCGGATCCCGAGATCGGCCCACTCCGCTGCAAGCGCCCGCGTCATGCCGAGGAGGCCTGATTTCGACGAGCCGTATGGCACCGCCGTGGGAACCCCGACCTCGGAGGTCAGCGAGCAGAGATTGATAATGACGCCGGGCCGTCCGGCGTCTCTCATCTGCCGCGCGGCGGCTTGGGCGCAGAAGAAGGCGCCTTTGAGATTCGTATCGACAATCCTGTCCCACAGCGCCTCATCGACGTCGAGCGAGGGCCGGACCTCTTCCATACCTGCATTGTTGACGAGAATATCGAGACCTCCGAGCAGGCTGCCGGCCTCGGCTGTCGCCGCCCGGCACCGGTCGACATCGGTGACGTCCAGAGCGACGGCATGCGCGACCCCGCCGGCGATGCGGAGGGCGGCCATCGTCTCCTCGAGCGAGGCCACGCTGCGCGCCGTGATCGCTACGTCGGCGCCGGCCGCGCTGAGCGCCTCGGCGATGCTGCGCCCGATGCCGCGGCTTGCGCCGGTTACAAGCGCCTTCCTGCCTGACAGATCGAAGAGAGATGCGTTGCGCATGTCGTCCTCCTTGGTAATGTGGCGCTTGGACCGATCGCGTCGAGACTATCCGAATGCAGCTTATCTATACAAGCATGTACATCATGGCGGTAGTGCGCCATGCGGCCTTTGCTTGTCAGAGCGGCAGCGCATTGGCCGACATCGGACCGGTCTACGCGGTTCGCCCCAGCCCATCTGGAGTTCATCGGGAGGATAGATGAAGCGCGCAGTAGACCACGACGCGATGAGAGTGGTTGGTTATACCACCCCCTGGAGTGCCAAAGCAGGCCAGCAGATCAACCTCAGCCTGTCTTGCGATCGGCCGATAAAGGCCACACGAATTTGCCGGCTTGACAAGCCGGCTCCGGAATTTCTCGCTTGGCCCTTCGAAACGATAGGTGAACCACAGCATCGGTATTTCGACCAAGGGTCGTTCCTGTTCGTCCGACCCGGCGAGCTGGCCAAAGTACAAGCCGTCCACGGCATTCGTTTTGAGCTGTTCCTCACGCGCAACGAAGGTGCGCGTACGATCCTAGAAGCAGGCGTCCTCGGGCTGCGCCTCCGCGACGGCGCATTTGTCCTGGAAATCGGTGACGAAACCTTTGTCCAGAAGAAGGCGCCAACTGGTGTGTGGCTCACTGTCGAGTTGGATCTGCGGCAGGAGCAGCCGCGCCTGCGCATCAAATCGCATGATCTTCTCGCGCCTTACGAACTCCATGAAGGTTTTGGCAGCCCGGCGCGGAACCTCCAGGCGCACGGCATCCATTTCGGCGCAAGTGCTACCCACCACGAACCTACCCTCAACGCGAAATTTGCCGCGATCCGGCTCGACACACCACAGGGGACCGTTGCCTGGGATTTCCCGACGCTGTTGCCAACGCAGCCGATCCTGTCGTCGGGCGGAGCAGATCCGCTGCTCCTCGATGTGATCAATCAGCCAGCCTTCTGCATGACTTCGGCACGCTGGGACGGATCGAGCTTCGAGCCTCGCTTCGTGCCGTCGCACTACGACGCTATCCATTGCCACGACGACGACATCGGCCCGCTTGAGTGGCCGGCATCGCACCGCTTGACGATCCCTGAAAACGTACGCCCAGGCGTCTACGCGTTCCAGATCGAATGGGATGGTGGCTACGAACGCGTGGTGTTCTTCGTCACCTCTTCACAGGTTTCGTCGCCGCTGTTGTATCTCGTGCCGACGGCCACCTATCTCGCCTATGCGGACGAATATCTCCCAGATCATCTTTATGAATGGAAAAGCGACGACCGGGGACATCGCTTCGCGGTCGCCAACAATCTGAAATCTCTTTACGACTACCATTCCGACCTTAGCGGCGTTTCCATCTGCTCCTACAAAAAGCCGAAAGTGACGCTCAGGGACGATTACGATTATCCGCTCTGCGGCTGCCCACATAATTTGCCGGTCGATCTGCACTTCCTCCGCTTCTGCCACGACAATGGAATCGTGTTTGACGTCATGACCGATCACGATTTGCACGAATGCGGCATAGACGGTCTGCGTCGACATCAAGCCGTCGTCACCGGCAGTCACCCCGAATATATGTCGATCGAGATGGAGCAGGCGCTGCGGCAGTTTGTGGCCGAAGGCGGCAGCATCGCCTATCTCGGCGGAAACGGCTTTGCTGCCACTGTGGCTTTCAAGGACGATCTGATGGAGCTGCGGCGCTCGCCGCTGGAGGCCGGCCGAACCTGGGACGGCCCGGTCGCCGCACAGGCGCTGTCGATCACCAACGAACCAGGCGGCTATCTCCGCTCCCGCGGCCGAGGCGAATTCTCGCTGATCGGCGGCGCGATCTCACTGATGGGCTTCGAAGGCGCGCGTCCCTTCACGCGCACTGAGGAAAGCCATGAAGCAGGATGCGCATGGCTGTTCGAAGGCGTTGAAGATGCGACCTTCGGCACGGACGGCATCGTGCTGGGCGGTGCCGCGGGCTACGAAGTGGATGCGACGGATCCAGCCCTCGGCACTTCCGCTGACACCGTCGTGATCGCGCGTGCGACGGGATTTCCCGACAGCTTCTTCCAGGATCCGACGCGTTGGTATGAGGGCGGGGATACGCAACGCATCGCCTGCCGTTGCGCCGAAATGACCCTGCGAAAGCTCGCAGCAGGCGGCTTGATCTTTTCGGCAAGCTCGGTTGCCTGGTGCGGCGCGCTGCCAGCCGCAGGCGCCATGAACGATGCGGGCAGGATCACGCTCAATCTGCTCAACCGCCTCGGTGCGACGAAAGGAGAACCCAATCCAGTCGAGAAAATCTAAAGACCCGTATCCGCTTTCGACCGGCGGCGCTATGCACGTCGAGTTCTGAGCCCCGGCTTCAACCGCGCAATGCGGCCGCGACAAGGCTCTGCATCGAGGTGGTCGGACGACCGATCAGCCGCCCCAGGGCGCCTCCGTCATCGAACAACGCTCCGCGTGCGGCTGCAGCGTCGGTATCGGCCAGAAGCGCAGCGAAGTCGGCCGGTAGCCCGGCCCCCGTCAACACATCCTGATAAGCGGCCTGGGAAAGATCGTTGTAGGCGATAACCTTGCCCGATTGCCGCGAGACCTCCGCCGCAAGCTCGGCGAGCGTGAAGGCCTGGTCTGCGGCGAGCTCGTATGTTTTCCTCGCCTGGCCGTCGGTCGTCAGCACCACGGCTGCGGCCTCGGCATAGTCCCGCCGCGCGGCGGACGAGAAGCGCACGTCTTGCGCGGCGCCGACGAAGGCGCCGTGCTCCAGAGCCGCCGGAAGCGCCAGCAGATGGTTCTCGGTGTACCAGCCATTGCGCAGGATGACGGCGGGAAGGCCCGAGGCCGCGATGACCTCCTCCGTCTGGCGATGCTCGATTGCGAGCGTTGCGGGAGACGTGTCGGCGTGCAGCATGCTGGTGTAAGCGATCAGCGAAACCCCGGCGCGTTGGGCTGCCTCGATCACCGTCTGATGCCGCGGCAGGCGGCCGCTGACCTCGGTCGACGAAATCAGCAGCAGTTTCTGGACACCGGCGAAGGCTGCGGCGAGCGTGTCGGGATGGTCGTAGTCCGCCCCCCTTACGATGACACCGCGCTCTGCCAGATCGCTGGCCTTCGCCGGATTGCGAACCGCCGCGACGATCCGGTCGGCGGGAATGGTCTTCAGCAGTGCCTCGATCACCAGGCGGCCAAGCTGTCCCGTTGCTCCAGTTATTGCGTACATCATTCAGTCCATTTCGTGGTTTCGTGGATCGGAGAGCCTTCGAATAGCGGCCATCGTTACCATTGGAAACCACGTATCTTGTGGTTACCACCATTTTCCGGTAACCAACTGGAAACTCCCCATGGCGGACGGCGATGGTTCTCAAGACGCGAAAAAAGGTGAAGGCTCTCGCCGGCTGCCCCATGTCGAGGTGCATGGCGCTGCTTGGCGGCTGCTGGACACCCGAGGTGCTCTGGTCCCTGAGCGAAGGCCCGCGTCGGTTCTCGGAACTCCGCCGCGATACCCCAGCCGTTTCGGCGAAGGTACTGACCAGCAGACTGCGGGACCTCGAGGAGCGCGGCGTCCTCTATCGCAACGTGATGCCGACATCGCCGCCGACCGTGGAGTATGAGCTGACGTCGCTGGGGCAGGAACTGCTTCCCGCTATCAGGTCTATTGTGGACGTCGGGTCGCGCCTGCTGCTCCGTGATTCTTCGGCTGAATGATCGTGAGCACATCGTTTGGCGGCCGGACTGCATTCGGGCTGTCCCCCGAACAGGGATGACGCTTGATGTGCCCGTTGATCTGGTGGTGGAGCAGTTCCGCCCGCCGGCAGGTCGGGCGTTCCAAATGGATGCCAGCTTCAGCCTCGGGTCATTGTTGGCCTGAACGCCCCTTCAGACCGGCCCGACGCAGCAATTGGGAGATCGGAGAGTGTGGCGAGGGTTACTTCGCCGAAGCGGGAAATCAGGAGTTGCTCCGCTCAAGCAAAGACTGGTCGAGGTGTGTTTACGGCAATGCGGCGCGCCGGAGCGATCGCCGAGGGTGAACAAGGCAGGGCCCGTAAACTCGGACCTGCGCTCACTGATAGGCATCGACAGGACTGACGCAAATAGCGGGCGGGCATTTAGAGGGTGGTAATGCGCAGTGACTTGGGTCCTCCAGGAGACTAAGCTAGCATGCTTCTGCCAGCATGAAGAAAAAACCGCCGCATGCCCCGTTTTCTTGCCGTCTACACCATGAAGCCCGAAGACCTCGCCCGCTTTCGTAGCCTGCCTAAGCCCGAGCAGGATGCGATTGATGCCGTCGGCCTACAGCAGTGGGCGGACTGGGAGGAGAGAAATGCCGCATTTTTCCCCGATCGCGGCGGCATGGTCGGTAAGACGAGGCGCGTTACCAGGGACGGCATCGCCGACGCCGTGAACCCTTTCTGCGGCTATATTGTCGTCGAGGCCGATACCATCGATGCCGCCGCCCGCCTGTTCGAGAACCACCCGCATTTCACGGTCTTCCCAGGAGACGGCGTGGACATCATGCCCTTCCTCACCGACCCTGCTCCGACTTGAACATCCGCTAATCGCTTGCGATTTACCAGAAGGGGCGGCCGGCAACGCAGCCCACTCGGCCTCCCCTTGCACGCCGCCAACCCGTCTGGTAATACTGAACCATATGGTTCAGTATATTCAGACCCGTCTCGATGCCTCGTTCGCCGCACTCTCGGACGCCACCCGACGCGGCGTTCTGGAGCAGCTCGGACGTACAGACGCTTCGATCACGGACCTTGCCGAAAAGTTCCACATGACCCTCACGGGCATGAAGAAGCATATCGGCGTCTTGGAGCAGGCGGGGCTCGTCACCACGGAGAAGATCGGGCGCGTGCGGACCTGCAAGCTCGGCCTACGCGCACTGGAGGAAGAGGCGGCATGGATCGAGAGGCACCGCCAGCTCTGGGACGCACGCTTCAACGAGTTGGACAAGGTTGTCGAGGAATTGAAACGGAAGGAGAAAGTCGATGGACGAAACAAGAGCTAGTGAGCCCACCCCCATGAAGAACCGCACGACAGTGGAACGGAAGTCCGACCGGGAGCTGGTCGTTACGCGAACTTTTGACGCGCCGGCGCGCACCGTGTTCGAGGCTTGGACCAAGCCCGAGCTGTTCATGCGGTGGTGGGCACCGAAGTCGATGGGCATGTTCCTGCGTTCCTGCGAGATGGATGTTCGTGTCGGGGGCAGGTACCGTTTGGTGTTCGGCCACGATGCCTCAAACCCTGACGAGTTCTTCGGTAGGTATATCGAAGTGACACCGCACTCGCGCCTCGTCTGGACCAATGACGAAGGTGGTGACGGTGGACCCATCACCACGGTGACCTTCGAGGAAAAAGGTGGCAAGACGCTGCTGGTCATGCACGAGCTCTATCCCTCAAAGGAAGCTCTCGACGCTGCCGGCACCGGGGCGGCGGATGCGATGGGCGAGACGTTCGAGCAACTGGACGAGCTTCTCGTCACGCTAGGCGCGAGCGTGCGATGGTGATGAAGTCGTCGATCTCCCGGTCGGCCGCCTGGATCTTCAACTAGGCGGAAGAGAACCCCGACGAGATCGTCGCCGCCCTCTGTGAACCTACGAGGCCAATCATCAAACTCATTGAGGTTTCGCCAACTATCGGGACCAATCGAGCGATTTTCGCACCTCGCGACGTTCGGCGACGCGCTCAGGTCGTCTCAAAAAGTACCGTCACCGCCCCAGCTAAGGCATTAGCCAGAGGCCATAGCGATCGACAAGCAACCGGTGTTGCACACACCCTGCTGCAGGCGGTGTGTTGTGAGCGCTGGCATCCACTCGATTCCTGCCGAAATTCCGGCTAGCTTGGGCGATAGATGGCTCAGTTCTGGTCGGTGAATCATAATCAGACCGCCCGTCAAGAGATTGATGGGCAGCACCTTTGGTCCCCCAAGACCGAGAGCAATGGCGCGCGAAATGAGTTCTACAACAACATGCGCCGTGCGACGCCCGGCGACCCTGTCCTTTCGTATACCGATCAGGCAATTGACTATATGCGCAGGATAGCGGAATTCGCTTTCACCGCTCCGAGACCAATCGAGTTCGGAGAGACCGGAGCTTATTGGAATCAAGAGGGATGACTTCTGCCGATCTTTTGGACACCGCTTTCCCCGTCCATCCATCCCAAAACAACAACAGGGAGTCTCGGCCCGCTCCCGCCGAGGCGATATTCGCCAATCCATCTAGTTTCGGACTCAGGCAATCAGAAAGTTATCTGACAGGCATTCCACAGAAGTAATACAAATTGAAAATCGCGGCCTCATGTTTCAAAACCAGGATGGTTTCGAAGCCGTCGGGTCGCTCACGGTCCTCAAAGCGAGAATTCTAAGAGACGTTCAACAATGACCCAGCACGCAGAAAACGCTCGAATTCTCATGTACAGCCACGACACGTTCGGGCTCGGCCATTTGCAGCGCTGCCGGACTATCGCGCATTCGCTGGTCGAGGATTTCCGCGGACTTCAGGTGCTTATCATTTCGGGTGCGACTATCGCTGGCGCCTTCGACTACCGCGCCCGTGTCGACTTCGTGAAGATCCCCAGCGTCATCAAGCTGCGCAACGGCGAATACACCTCGCTGGAAAAGGACATCGATCTGCATGAGACGCTAAGGATGCGTCAGTCGATCATCCGCCATACAGCTGAGACCTTCCGGCCGGATATCTTCATCGTCGACAAGGAACCGCTCGGCCTGCGCGGTGAGATTGAGGACACGCTGTCCTACCTCAAGACGCGGGGCACTACTCTGGTGCTTGGCCTGCGCGAGGTGATGGATGCGCCGCATCTGCTCGAAGCAGAGTGGGCACGCAAGGATGTGATGCGCAAGATAGGCCTCTTCTACGACAAGGTCTGGGCCTATGGCCCGCCGGATTTCTACGATCCGTTGACCGGCTTGGATGTGCCGCCGGCTGTCAGGGCAAAGATGAGGTTCGTCGGTTTCTTGCAACGGAGCCTGCAGCGGAACGAGTTGCCCGGCCACCGGCCAGAGGGCGACTATATCCTCGTTACCACCGGTGGCGGCGGTGACGGCGCCGAACTGATCCACGACGTCATCGATGCCTATCAGCAGGATCCGCAATTGCAGCATAGAGCCCTGATCGTGCTTGGGCCTTACATGCCGGCGCGCAAGCGCAACAAGCTGCTCAAGAAGGGGTCCAAGATCCCCTACATCAAGATCATCGAGTTCGACAACCGCATGGAAGACCTGATTGCCGGCGCCAAGGCGGTAGTGGCGATGGGCGGCTACAACACCTATTGCGAGATACTGTCTTTCGACAAGCCGGCGCTGATCGTGCCGCGCGTCGAGCCCCGCCAGGAACAATTGATCCGCGCTCGGCGCGCAGCCGAACTCGGCCTCATCGAGATGCTTTTGCCGGAGGAAGCCAAGGATTCCCAGCGGTTTGCCGATGCACTGGTGGCGCTGCCGGACCGGCCCCACCCATCACAGAGCAATCCGCATCTGACGCTGGAAGGGCTGCCTCATATTTCCGAAATCGTCGCGGAACTGCTCGACCGGCGGGCCGGCCATCACCTTTCGGTCATTGAAGGAATGACCTGAGTTGCAACATCGCAAGATCGTCGTGGTTCTGAAGGGCTATCCGCGGCTGTCCGAAACCTTCATCGCGCAGGAACTCCTTGGTCTTGAGCGTGCGGGGTTCGACCTGATACTCGTCGCGCTCAGGCGGCCGACCGATGAAAAACGCCACCCTGTGCATGACGAGATCAAAGCGCCCGTCCATTATCTGCCAGAATATCTGCATGAAGAGCCGCTGCGCGTGCTTCGCTCGCTGTTTGCCTATCTGCTGCGGCCGGGCTTCTGGCGCGCGCTCGGATCGCTGGCTGCCGATATGCCCCGCGACTTTACGCGCAATCGCGCGCGCCGCTTCGGGCAAGCGCTCGTGCTGGCGGCCGAGTGGCCGGAAGACGCGGGCTGGCTGCATGCACATTTCGCGCACACACCGGCATCGGTGACGCGCTATGCCAGCCAGCTTCGTGGCCTGCCCTGGAGCTGCTCGGCCCATGCCAAGGACATCTGGACTTCGGCCGACTGGGATCTGGCTGGGAAGCTTTCCTCGGCGCGCTGGACGGTCACTTGCACGAAAACCGGCTTTGACCGTCTGAAAAAACTCGCTAACGGCAACTCGTCTGTGCATCTGAGCTATCATGGGCTCGACCTTGATCGCTTCGGCAGTTTCAGCGAGGCGCGAAAGCAGCATGACGGCTCGGCGCCGGACGAACCCGTTATCGTTCTGAGTGTCGGGCGCGCCGTTGAAAAGAAAGGTTACGACACGTTGCTGGAGGCCCTTGCCCTCTTGCCCGGTGATTTGGCGTGGCGTTTCGAGCATATCGGCGGCGGCGAGGAACTGGAACGGTTCAAGGCGCTGGCGCAAAAGCTCGGCCTGGATGGTCGAGTCTCTTGGAAAGGCGCGCTTGCGCAGGAGGAGGTGCTTGAGCACTACCGCCGCGCCGACATCTTCGCCCTGGCCTGCAGGATCACTGCAAATGGCGACCGGGACGGTCTGCCGAATGTTCTGGTGGAGGCGGCTAGCCAGCGGCTTGCCTGCGTGTCGACCGATATTTCCGGCGTGCCGGAGCTTTTATCGCCGGATGAAACCGGGCTGCTGGTTCCGACGGAAAACCCAATTGCCCTGGCACAGGCGCTGGAGCGCCTGATCCGTGATCCCGTGCTGCGCGACCGCCTCGGCGACGCCGCAGAGCGGCGCGTGCGCGGCAATTTCGATCATATGGCAAGCATTGGACAGCTCAAGGAACTGTTCGAGCGGGAGTGGCGGGCCGCCGAATGAAGCGGCTGCGCGCTTTCTTCTATGTCCAGCACCTGCTCGGTATCGGCCATCTCGCGCGCGCCAGCCGCATTGCGGCGGCTCTGGTCGATGACGGGTTTGACGTAACCGTCGTGACCGGCGGAGCGCCGATCGCCGGGTTTCCGGGACCCGGTGTAAAATCTGTAACCCTGCCACCTGTCACCTCCGGTGATGAAGGATTTTCCGGACTTGTCGACCTGCAAGGCAAACCCATCGACGATGATTTCAAGAAATGGCGTTCAGAGATGCTGCTGCAGGCATTCCGGGATTGCAGGCCTGATATCGTCATTGTCGAGGCGTTTCCATTTGGACGCCGGCAGATGCGTTTCGAACTCTTGCCGCTGATCGAGGCCATCGACGCGACGTCGCCCAGACCGCTGCTGGCGACGTCCGTCCGTGATATCCTTCAGGAGCGCGTCAAGCCGGGCCGAAACGAGGAAACGGTCGATCTCATCAACAGGCATTTCGACCTTGTTATGGTCCACGGCGATCCGGCTTTCGCAACCATCGACAAGACATTTCCACTGGCTGGGGCGATCAGGGCCGAGGTCACCTACACAGGGCTCGTTGCCGCGCCGCCCTCGCCCGCGGCCTCCGAGCGCTTCGACGTTCTGGTGTCGGTTGGCGGCGGGGCTGCCGGAAAGAGCCTTGTCAGCTCCGCCATCGCAGCGGCGCAGGATGCCAACAACGCTTGGAAATGGTGTTTGATCACCGGCCCAAACCTGCGGAAAGACGAGTTTGACGCGATCGCACGCGATGCCACGCCGGGCCTGTCCATCTTCCGGTTCCGCGAGGATTTCGCTAGCCTGCTGACCGGCGCGTGCCTGTCAGTCTCGCAGGCGGGTTACAACACGGTCTGCGATGTCCTGCGCGCGGGTTGTCGCTCCCTGCTGGTTCCATTCGCAGCCGGCGGGGAAACCGAACAGACGGTTCGCGCCCTGATGCTCGAAGAACTCGGTCTTGCAACGGTGCTGATGGAAAAGGACCTAACGCCTGAAGGTTTGGTGCAAGCGATCGAACAGGCGCTTGTAGGACCGACGCCATCTGCGCATCGTCTCGATCTGGAAGGCGGGCGTCGCTCCGCGCAAATCCTGCACGAGCGATATCGAACATGGTCCCAAAAAGTGGGGCCCGGTTTCGGAAAAGTTCATGATCAAACAGACGATAGATCCTAGAGCGGTTCATCGTTTCACGCAGAACCGCTGTATCTCTTTGTTTTGATGCAATTCCTGACGGAAAACCGTTTCACACTTTTCCTGGAATTGCTCTAACGCGCGTCGCGTCTGGTGAGATTCGTACGACGCGCTTCAAGTCCTGTTTTTATGCATGTCGTTGTCCCAAAACCGCTACGCACTTTTGGGCGAAATGCATTAAACAGTTCCAATCAGCATGAAGCGCGTATAGTTTTTTGTCGGCAGTTCGCCGGAGAACCGCACCTCCCGTAGCGCCGCCATTGCTTCGAAGGCTGCAAGTGAAGCCACGCAGTTGATGTGCGTCGGCTCGCTGAAATAATCGTTCGATTGCAGCAGTACATTCGTGCCCCGCGGAAGCAGAGCAAGCCAGGCGCGCAGATCGGCTATGTGTTCGCAGCTCGTATTGACCATCAGGTCGGACCGCCCGGCCGCATAGTCGAGTGCGTACATATCTGCCGTTAGCGCCCGGAACCGGTCGCCGGCTTCCCGGTTGAGGGTCCGGGCGACCGGCGCGACTTCGGGATCGATGTCGATGCTATCGATCGCCGCGATGTCGAAGCGGGCGTCGTTGAAAAGCATTGCCGGCAATACGCCGTACCATCCACCCAGAACCCATATGCGCCCGAACCGGCCGCCGCAGCTTTCGAACAGCCTGTCGAGCGCCCACATCTTGCAGGCGACCTGCTTGTGGTTGAAGGCGTTGGCGATATCGGCCTTCGGATGCTTGGTGACGACGCGCGCCAGCCCTGCCACGAGAGGGCAGTTGACATAAGCAGCAATTCCCCGCGTGAGGTCCAAGGCTTGCTCGTGCCAGTCCATACCGGCATTGCGTGGTTGCGTGACATCCATCATATTTGTCTTGTATGTTGGGATTTCGGGCGACACAACGCAATCTTGCCTCCCGCAAGACTGTTTGATTTCCGCGGACGTGATTATGCTGCAAGCCGCTTGGCTATTGCCCGGTGCCGGAGAGAGCCTGTTGCATCTGTCCGGATCATCGGCGTCCATCCACCAGCACCAGCCGCGCAGCTGCGGCCTCGTGCTGCTCAGCTATTCGCCAAAACCCTGCCGAAGCCGCGAACCGTTTGGCCAGCTGCTTTCTTCGCTGGTCAACAGTGCCCGTGTCGTTGTCATCGACCATGCGCCGGAACTGGATCGCGCCGCCTCGCGGGTCCCTTGCATCGTTGAGCGCAGGACAATGTCCGTGCACAGCAGCTTCGAACTTGTCGTTGGCGACGAAGAAATTGCCGATACGCCATTCGCCAGCAGGTGCTTTTACATCCTGCATCCTTTCAACTGAAGGGTCCGCAGTCGCATATGGAACCCAGCCTAGCCCGCTATATCTGGACGCACACCAAGAAGCAGCAGCTCTGGATATTGATGATCGTCGTGCTTTCGATGATCCCGTATTTCATGTCCTTCGACCTACCGAAGCTGATCGTCAACGGCCCGATCCAAGGTAGGGGCTTCGAGCAACCGGGCGCGACCCAGCCATTCATGAGGCTACACTATAACCTGCCGTTCATTGGAGAGGTCCAGTTCTTCTCCGGTTTTCAGCTCGATCGCACGGAGACCCTGTTTGCCCTGAGCCTCGTGTTCCTCTTGCTAGTCGTCATCAACGGCCTGTTCAAATTCTACATCAACACCTACAAGGGCCGCCTCGGCGAACGCATGCTGCGACGTATCCGCTTCGATCTGGTCGACCGTGTGCTGCGTTTTCCGCCGGTTTACTTCAAGCGGGTGAAGTCCGCCGAAGTGGCGACCATGGTGAAGGACGAGGTGGAGCCGCTGGGCGGCTTCATCGGCGACGCCTTCCTGCAGCCGGTACTGCTCGGCGGCCAGGCGCTGACGGCCATGCTGTTCATCATGATCCAGAACGTCTGGCTCGGAATGATAGCGGTCGTGATCGTGGTGATCCAGATCGTGCTCATCCCGCGAATGCGGCGGCGGCTGATCGTGCTCGGGCGCCAACGGCAGTTGACGGCGCGCGCGCTTTCGGGCCGGGTTGGCGAAATCGTCGACGGCATCGGCGCGGTTCACGTCCACGATACATCAAACTACGAGCGCGCCGACATAGCTGCCCGGCTCGGGCTCATCTTCAAGATCCGCTTCGATCTTTACCAATGGAAATTCATGGTGAAGTTCCTCAACAATTTTCTCGCGCAGCTCACGCCCTTTCTGTTCTACATGATCGGCGGGTATCTGGTCATCCAGGGGCGGCTGGACGTCGGCCAGCTCGTGGCCGTGATCGGCGCCTACAAGGACCTGCCCGGACCGATGAAGGAACTGATCGACTGGGATCAGGATCGGCAGGATGTCCAGGTCAAATATCAACAGGTCGTTGAACAGTTCACCGTCGAGGGTCTCATCGCGCCGAAAATCGGGGCATTGACGATCGACGATCCCGATCCGATGACCAGCCCCCTGTCGGCGATCAATCTGTCCATAGCAGACGATGGCGGTGCAATGCTCCTCAACCGTATCTCCCTCCAGGTCAAGCCGGGTGAGACGGTGGCGCTGGTCAGTACCGCAACAGGTGGAGCGGAGGCGCTTGCAGAAGCCTTCGCGCGGCTGAACTGGCCGGACAGCGGAAGGGTCGCTTCGGGCACCGACGACCTGCTTGAACTCCCCGAAGCAGTAACCGGCCGGCGCATGTCGTATGCCTCTTCGGATGTTTTCCTGTTCCAGGCAAGCCTCCGCGACAACCTGCTCTACGGGTTGAAGCATGCGCCGCTGACATCGGTGCCTTATGACGGTGCTGCGGCAGACCAGCACCGCTGGAACATCCACGAGGCGCGCCGGTCGGGCAATCCGGATCTTGATATCCACAGCGACTGGATCAACTATGCTTCCGCTGGCGCTACCGGCCCGCACGACCTCTTTGAAGCCGTGCGCCGGGTGCTCGACGCGGTTGTTCTGTCGCGCGACATTCTGGATCTTGGCTTGCGCTCTTCGGCCGACCTCACGCGTCACACGGAGCTTGCCAGGCGGATCGTCGAACTGCGTGCGGCGCTGCGAACCCGGCTGGAACAAGAGGGGCTGAGCGGACTGGTGGTTCCTTTCGAACCGGGCGCCTACAACAAGGAAGCAACGATCGGCCAAAACCTGCTCTTCGGCGCTGCCGCCGGCCCCGAACTGGCCGACAGGGCCCTGGCGGCCAATCCCTATTTTGCTTCTGTGCTGAGGCAAGCCGGCCTCGACCGCACGCTCTACGAAATGGGCTTGGAGATCGCCAAACAGGCGATCGAGCTGTTTGCCGACCTGCCGCCCGATCACCAGTTCTTCCAGCAGCTCGCCTTCATGAGCGCCGAGGAGATACCCGCCTACGAAACCTTGCTGCAACGGCTCAAGAACCGTCCTCACGAGGCGGTTTCGGAGAACGATCGCGCCATGATCGTCACCTTGAGCTTTGCCTACATCGAGCCCCGGCACCGCTTCGGCCTGCTGAGCGACGAGCTGATGAGCAAGATCGTCGCTGCACGCAGCCGGTTCTATGAAAACCTGCCGCCCGAACTGCACAATGCGGTCGAACGGTATGATCCTGCCAAATACATTGCCGCGGCCACCGTCATGGATAACGTCCTGTTCGGGCGTGTGGGCAACAACCATCCCGACGCGCCGGACCGCATACGCTCCATCGTCTATGACATTCTTGACGAACTGGGGCTTTATGCCGAACTTCTGGATGTCGGCCTGGACTTCAACGTCGGCTCCGGCGGCAGGCGGCTGACCGGTGGACAGCGACAGAAGCTCGATGTTGCCCGGGCCCTGCTCAAGCGTCCCGATTTTCTCATTCTCAACCGGCCGCTGTCGGCGCTCGACCAGCGCATGCAGGATAAGGTGCTGCGAAATGTGCTGGAGGAAGCCAGGTGCGACGGCCATTCGCCGGCAATTGTGTGGGTCGTGACGAATCCGGCAATGGCGATGATGTTCGATCGCGTTATCGTCTTCGACTCGGGTCAATTGGCGGAAGACGGAACACACGAGACACTTTTGGCAGGGAACGGTATCTTCAAGGAACTGCTGTCATAGAGCAACGGACATTCAGATGGGATCATTCTGCCGGTGCACGACATCGGGCTCGCCACCTTTCGCGTGGTTTGTCTCGCCATCCCGAAAAGAGAATTGATTCCATCTGGGCGTCCGTTGCTCTAGTCTGGCAAACGCGAATTTTGGGAAGGTTGCGACAATGCTGCTCAAGGATGAAGTTGGAATGCTGCAACGCATTCCCTTGTTCTCTGCCATCGAGCCGACAAAGCTCAAGCTGCTTGCGTTCACATCCGATCGTGTCAGCTACAGCGCCGGCCAGATCCTTTTCCGGCAGGGCGATGAGGGAGACGCCGCCTATGTCATCCTTTCAGGCAGGGCGGATATTCTGGTCGATTCCGACAGCGGGCCGATAAAAGTTGCCGAACTGGAGCCAAATTCGATTGTTGGCGAGATCGCCATATTGTGCAACAGCTCCCGCACTGCCACCGTCAGAGCGGCAAGTCCGCTGGAAGTCTTGAGAATCCGCAAGGATCATTTCCTGAGGCTTATGAGGGAGTTCCCGGAAATGACCATCGAGATATTGCGGGTTCTTGCCGATCGCCTAAGCCATACGACCGCGGATCTGATCGACGCACGAAGTGCCAAATAACGAAGACGTGCGCTCGATCCTCGTCGTCGTGATGGCACTGTCCTCTTGCTGAGAAGGTCACCCGGAGAAAGCCTGTCTCGCGTAGCAGCAGTTGTTTGGCTAAGATGGGCGAAGGGGTAGCATGGTCGACGACGTTTTCCTGGTCAGGTTTTGGGGTGTCCGCGGCAGCATTTCGGTATCAGGGCCAGAATTCTCTCGCTATGGCGGCAACTCAATCTGCATTGAGATGCGATGCGGTAAGCATACGCTTCTGTTCGACGCAGGCTCTGGCCTACGGCCTGCCGGCGGGGCGCTTCAGGCGTTGGGCGTGACCGATTTCGACCTGCTGTTCACCCATTGCCATTACGATCACATCATCGGGCTGCCGTCTTTTGCGCCGATCTATGACCCGGGCGTCAAGGTTACGCTTTGGTCCGGGCATCTTGCAGGACACATGACGACCCGGCAGATGGTCGATGAGTTCATGCGGCCGCCGTGGTTTCCGGTGAAACTGGAGATCTGCAAGGCAAGCCTCGACTATCGCGATTTCGTATCCGGAGACGTGCTTCGCCCGCGCGAAGGGGTGGTGGTCCGAACCGGCAGTCTTATCCATCCGGGCGGCTGCGTAGGCTACCGGGTCGAATGGGGCGGCCGCGTCGTGGCGGTGATCACAGACACTGAGCACGAGCCGGACAAACTCGATCAGGCGGTGCTCGGCCTGATCGAAGATGCCGACCTCGTCATTTACGATTGCACCTACACCGAGGAGGAAATGGAACGCCGCCGCGGTTACGGGCACTCGACATGGCAACAGGGCGTCAAGCTCTGTGAGGCGGCCGGTGCGCGCGGGCTTGCGCTGTTTCACCACGATCCGACACGCACCGACAAGGAACTGGACAAGATCGAGAAACTGGCCAAGGACAGGTTTACCGGCGCTTTTGCCGCGCGGGATGGCCAGACGCTCAAACTTCCAGTCTCATTGCGCAAAAAGCGCTGAGCTATTTTCCTCTAGAGCGCTTCACCGTTTCACAGAAACGGCGAAGCGCTCTATCTCTTTGTTTTGACGCAATTCCGGACGGAAAACCGTTCACACTTTTCCTGGAATTGCTCTACCGGCGCTGCGCCCGATCAATGTCCTGATCGGAAGCCATGCGCAGGCTTCAGTCTGTACGGTGACGGTGAACAGCCGTTCGAGGAAAAGCCAGGCCGATTCATCATGTACGAGATGATGGGTGAGCAGGCCGACCGGTTCGCCGCCATCGAATGCATGCTGCAATTGCGCGATGATAGCCTGAACCAATAGGCCGTGATCGCGGCAGCCGCGCGTGCCATGCCAATCCATGATGTCGACATTGCTGTTGATGACCGCCAGTGAAGCCCGCCTCGGCGGCCCATAGACCGACAATGCCGCAAATCCTATCGATCCAAGGTCGGATACCAAGCCGGCGTCGATCCTGTTCCAGGGTGGCACCAGCATCGGCACGGCACGTGCGCCGTGCAGGCCGGTTACGTGCGACAGCCCGCGAGCCAGATCATCGAGCACCGCCTCGCGTGGCCGATGCGCGCCGAGCTCCTGCTTTTTCTGGCCCTCGGGCGCATGATTTCGGTGCGCCCAGCCATGGATGGCGACCGTGGCATGCGGCGCCTCGTCAAGCCGAACGACAAGCTTCTCGTCGGTCAGGGCGGGAATGACGGCCAGAGTCACCGGAACCGCGAATTTACCGGTGAGGTCGAGCAGCCGATCAAGCGCAGGCGTCGGATCCACGGCGTCATCGTCGCGCAGCCAGAACTCTGCCTTACGGTCCGCCCGTTGCCGGCTCGCCAGTTCCTCCACCAAGGGTTGCCAGATCTGGTCGGATGTCATGAAACCGGGATCTTCGCGAGAAGTTCGGCCAGACGCGCCGCCGCAGCACCGAGAGAACGTTCTACGAGGATGAAACGTCTGGCTTCTGTGGCCATGATGGATCTTTCGTCGTTACGGGCCAGAAGCCTTTCAATGGCAGAAGCGAACGCCGCCACATCGCCCGGCGGGGTGAGAAACCCGGCCTGGCCATCCCGCACGACCTCCGGCACGCCGGCGATGTCCTGAGCCACAACCGGAAGGCCGGCGGCCTGTGCTTCAAGATAGGCAACGCCAAAGGCCTCGCCGAAACCCGGCCAGACGTAAATTCCCCCACTGTAGAGGACATCCGGCACGGCGGCTGGCTCAATCGCGCCAAGCCATTCGATACGGTCGGCGGGCAAGCCGGCGAATTGCGCTTTGACCTCTTCGCGGGCAGGTCCGTCCCCGACGACCGACATGGTCCAGGGCAGGTGACCGATCGAACCGAGCGCTTGCGCCAGCATGCGATAGCTTTCGACTTTGTCGCCCGGGCGCATCATGGCGACGGTAACGAGGCGCGTCGGACAACCCCGTGCCGGCGTTTCCCGGAATACCGATGTGTCGATGAAGGGCGAAAGCATGCCGAAAGCGGCGTCGGGTATCGCATCTGCCAGTCCCTGACGATCCCTTTGCGTGAAGCAGATGTTCAGCGCCGCCTGTTCGACGGCTCGCGCCACCAACGCTTGCGTATCGGCCCACAAACCGGTGTTGCGCCGCCTCGAATATGAGGCTTCCGCTGTCACATAGGGGACACCAAAGGCCAACGCCAGCTCGGGCCCGATCAGGTCGGGCGCCTTGTAATAGGGATGATAGGTGAACCACAGATCGGGCTTGCCGTCACGATCCCAAAGCCTTGCCAGCCGCGCGGCTTCCTCCCGGGCCTCGATCTTGAGCGCATCGAAACTTTTCGAATCCGGTTCGCGTAGATAGAAGCGTAATTCGGATGCCAGTTCGACGCTATGCCCTCCATGCTCCAGCGCCTTGACCAGCATCCGTGCCATCTGGCGGTCGCCGGAGGCAACGGGATGGTTGGGTGACTTTAGCGGCGCGTAGAAAGCAATTCGCATCGCCGGACCGTATCATCGGAAAGCCTGCGCAAGTCAATTTCGAAGCATGATCGACTTCACCTTCAAGCAGTGGAATGTGCTATCTGATGCTCATGGAAACAGTTGCCGCGTCCGATCCGTTTGTCGCTTCCCTGCCGGTCTTCGCAAAGTTCGAAAGCGTTGCCGATATCGATAACTATCGGCCTCTCCCCGATAACTGGGCGCTGGCCACCGCCGACATCGTCGGCTCGACCAAGGCGATCGAGGCGGGGCGCTATAAAACCGTCAATATGGCCGGCGCCAGCGTCATTTCGGCGCTGCTCAATGCGCTGGGTAGGCAAGATCTTCCCTTTGTCTTCGGCGGCGACGGCGCGCTCGTGGCGTTTCCCGGCTCGGCGCTGGAGATCACCCGCAACGCGCTGGCGGCTGTCCAGAGATGGGTGGCGGACGAACTGGATCTGACCTTGCGTGCCGCAATCGTGCCGATAAAGGATATAAGAGCGCAAGGCCTCGACGTTCGCGTGGCGAGGTTCCAGGCCTCCGATGCGGTCTTCTATGCCATGTTCGCAGGCGGTGGCGGCAGTTGGGCGGAAGCCGAGATGAAAGCGGGGCGCTACCGCATCGATCCTGCGCCGGCCGGCACGCGGCCGGATCTGACCGGCCTCTCGTGCCGCTGGAACCCGATCGAAGCCCGGCATGGCGAAATCGTCTCGATCATAGCCATACCGGGGGCGTCGCGCGACTTGCGCGGTTTTCAGTTTCTGGTTTCCGACATCATCGCCCTTGCCGGCAGGCAGGAACGCGATGGCCACCCGGTGCCGGTGAACGGGCCGGACTACAGTGTGCTGCCCGCCGGCCTCGATATCGAGGCGCGTGCCACGGCGCCGGCAGGACGGCGGTGGCTGTCGAAGCTGTGGATAGTGTTCCTGATGACGCTTACGGCCGTCACCGATAGATATGGCTGGACGATCGGCAGATTCGATCCGAAGATCTACAAACGCGACGTGGCCAGCAATTCGGATTTCCGGAAGTTCGACGACGGCTTGAAGATGACCATCGACGTTGACGCGGATGTGTTGCGACGGATCGAGAACCGGCTGAAGCAGGCGGAAGAGGCGGGCATCTGCAACTATGGCCTGCACCGCCAGAAATCGGCCTTGATGACATGCCTCGTCGCCTCGCCGCTGCAGCGCGATCACGTTCATTTCATCGATGGCGCCGCCGGCGGCTATGCGATGGCTGCCGCAAGCCTGAAGGCGAAGGTGCCAGTCTGACGGCTTGCGGACATCGATTTTCCGCAATATGCCTCGGGGTTCTTGGGACCGGTGAGCCTCGCCATGGGCGCGGACAGCCTGTCCGAATTGACGGGAAGCAGATTTTTGGACGCCTCACGATCGACATATGACCGTCTTCTGAACCGGATTTCGACGCGTGCCGCGCAAGTCGGCGTGATCGGACTGGGCTATGTCGGGCTGCCGCTGGCGGTTGCGATCGCACGCGCCGGCTTCCCGGTTTCCGGCTTCGACGTCGAAGCCCAGAAGGTCGAGAGCCTGAACAACGGCCAATCCTATATCGAGGCGGTGACGTCGACAGCCCTTGCCGGCCAGGTGGCGAGCGGACGGTTCCGCGCCACTGCGGATTTTGCCGAACTGGCCGTCTGCGATGTCATCATCATCTGCGTTCCGACACCGCTGACGAAACACCGCGAGCCGGACCTCTCCTTTGTCAGGAACACGGCAGGCACCATCGCGAAGCATTTACGTCTCGGCCAGCTGATCGTGCTGGAATCGACTACCTATCCTGGCACCACCGACGACGTGATCAAGCCCATCTTGGAAAAAACGGGCTTGCGGTCGAAGATAGACTTCTTCCTCGGCTTCTCGCCCGAACGCGAGGATCCCGGCAACCGCAGCTTTGAAGTCGCGACGATTCCCAAGGTCGTGGCAGGTGACGGCATCGAAGCGGCGACGCTCGTGCAGGCTTTCTACCAGGGCGTGGTCAAGACCGTCGTTCCGGTTTCCACCACGGCGACCGCCGAGGCGGTCAAGCTGACGGAAAACATCTTCCGCTCGGTCAACATAGCCCTCGTCAACGAGTTGAAGGTCTTGCTCGGTGCGATGGGAATCGACATCTGGGAGGTGATCGAGGCGGCAAAGACCAAGCCCTTCGGCTACATGCCTTTCTATCCTGGCCCTGGACTTGGCGGGCACTGCGTTCCGATCGATCCCTTCTACCTGACGTGGAAGGCGCGCGAATACGAACTGCCGACCCGCTTCATCGAGCTGGCGGCAGAGATCAACACGGCTATGCCGCGTCATGTGGTCGACGAACTGGCGAAGGCGCTGGACCAGCGCTGCGGCAAGGCGCTCAGCCGCTCGCGCATTCTCATCATCGGGCTCGCCTATAAGAAGAATGTGCCCGACATCCGCGAAAGCCCCTCATTGCGGCTCATTGAACTCATCGAGGAATGGGGCGGCAAGGCGGAATTCCACGATCCGCATGTTACCGAAATCCCGACCACACGGGAGCATATGGCGATCAAGGGGCGTCGCTCGGTCGAATTGACCGACGTGGCCTTGAAGGATTTCGACGCTGTCGTCGTTGCAACCGACCACGACGCGATCGACTATCAGGCGATCGCGGATCACGCTCTACTGATTGTCGACACACGCAATATTTTTGGCCGCCTCGGGCTAGCCCGAGAGACGGTGGTGAAGGCCTGACGGCGTCCGAGCCGGCGAATTTGTGGCGAATCAAGGAGATTTCGAGATAGCATGAGCACAGCGCAAGCAGAAATTTCTGCCATTCTCATGGACAAGGTTGCCGATTGGCTGACCCAATCGGCGTTGGCCGGCGACGACCTGGAGACACTGGTAAAGGGCTTTTGTGAACGGCTGGCTGCTGCCGGCCTGCCGTTGAAGCGGGTGCATTTGAGCTTTTCGATGCTCCATCCGCTTTATGACGCGCTTGGCTTCACCTGGCTCCGCGGCCAGGGCCTGGAAGTGGAAGGCTTCCGCCATGAGGACGGCGTTCCTTCCGACAGATTCCTGACCAGCCCATACTACCATCTGCTCAGCCACAAGCTCGACCATCTGCGGCGCCGGCTCGACCCGTCGGTGCCGTCGGAATTTCCTGTTTTCGATGACCTCAAGCTTATGGGCGTCACCGATTACATGGCTTTCGTCCATCCCTTCAGCGGCAACACCAGTCAGGGCATGATCGGGTCTTGGTCCACCGACAGTGCTGCAGGCTTCAGCGACAACATGATTTCGGCGCTGCTGCGGATCCAGAACCATCTCGCTATCGCAACCAAGATGGCGGTGCTCACCAAGCTTGCCGACAACATGATGACCACTTATCTCGGCGGCGACGCCGGCAGGCGGGTGCTGGACGGCCAGATCAAGCGCGGCGAGGGCGACACAATCCGGGCTGCACTGGTCATGGCCGATATGCGCGGGTCGACAAGGCTTGCCGAAACCTCCGGCCGCGAAATCTATATCGATACGCTGAACCAGTTTTTCGATGCCATTGCTGCACCTTTCAATCGCAGAGGCGGGCAGATCATGAGTTTCCTGGGGGATGGCTTCATTGCCGTCTACCCTTGCGAAAGGCACCGTGCGCAGTCCGAGATCGCCTGCCGGGCTGCCCTTGCGGCAGCGCACAAGGCCACCGCGCGCATGATGGATCTCAATCTGCGCAGAAAGGAGCAGCGGTTGGGCGACATTAAATTCGGTATCGGCCTGCATGTCGGCAATGTGATGTTCGGCAATGTCGGGCTTACCGACCGGCTCACATTCTCTGCCTTCGGCTCGGCTGTAAACGAGGTCCAGCGCCTTCAGACCCTGACCAAGAAATATTCGCACAGCGTTCTCGCCAGCGAAGATTTCGCCGGCTATTGCAGCGCCAATAGCTGGCTGACGCTCGGCAAGGAGGAACTGGCGGGCACCAAGAAGAAGCTGACGGTGCTTTCACCCGATTTGTCGGGTGCTCTCGCACTCGATGAAGACGGTGCGCTGGAGCCGATTTACGACCGAATATCGGACGCCGAGCAGGTCATGCTGCTTCATCGCGATGCCGCGCGGCTGTCGGCGGGCGACCCGAGGAAGCTCCAGTAACCGCCACGATCTGATCCGAACGCGTTTGGTATGCAGTCCGGTCGCCGGTTCCGCCAGGGAACTGGCGACTGTTCGAATCCAAGTTGCTCTAGGCTGGCAATGCGGTAGTCTCGCCTTCTGGACCTGCCAGAGTGGGGGCTGGTGTGAGAATGAATTTGGGCGTTGATCTGCTGCGAATCGAGGATGTTGGCATCTCTTTTGCCATTATAGGGGGACCGTTGCATGCCGTCAGGCGTGCAAATCTTCGCGTCCTGCCCGGCAAGGTTACCGCGCTTGTGGGCGAGTCCGGTTCCGGAAAATCGGTTCTCAGCCAGGCAGTGATGGGCATTTTGCCGAACACAGCCCATGTTCGCGGCCGTATCCTGTTTTCCGATCCTGAAAAGCCCGGCACGACGCAGGATATCCTGCAGATGCCGCGTGACGGACCCGAAATCCGGGCGTTGAGAGGCAGCCGCATCGGCAAAATATTTCAGGAGCCGATGACATCACTGTCGCCGCTGCATACGATCGGCAATCAGGTGAGCGAATCCCTGCAGATTCATACGCCCATGGCTCGGGTGAAGCGCAAGGCGCGGACCGAGGAAATGCTCGGACTTGTCGGCTTTCCCAACCCCAAGCGCGCCTATGACATGTATCCCTTTGAACTTTCGGGAGGATTGCGTCAACGCGCAATGATCGCCATGGCGCTTATCTGCCGGCCCGCCCTGTTGATCGCCGACGAGCCGACGACGGCGTTGGACGTCACCATCCAGGCGCAAATCCTGCAATTGCTGCGCGAGCTTCAGACGAAGCTGAACATGGCGATGCTGCTGATCACACACGACCTTGGCGTAGTCGCCAATGTCGCCGACGAGGTCGTGGTCATGTACCATGGCGAGATCATGGAAGCGGGACCTGTGGAGGCGATATTCCGCCGGCCAGGCCACCCTTACCTGAAGGGCCTGATGGCAGCCGTTCCGCATTTCGACCTGAAGCCCGGCGAAAGGCTAAAGGCGCTCCGCGAGGTGCCGGTGAATGTCGGGAACCTGCTCGGCAAGCAGACGGCGCCGGCATCGAAGGGGCCGGACGACCTCCTGCTGTCGGTCAGGGATCTGACAAAGACCTTCACGATCCGCAAGTCCGGATGGTTCGGCGGAGATCATCAAACCTCTGTTCGCGCCGTGGACGGCGTGAGCTTTGATATCAGGCGGGGTGAGTGCCTGGGTCTTGTCGGCGAAAGCGGCTCCGGCAAAACCACCGTCAGCAAGATCCTCATGCGGGCTGTCACCCCTAGCGGCGGCTCTGTGATCTTCAACGGCCGGGATGGTCCGATCGACGTCTTGGAAGCCGAGGGAGACGCGCTGCGCCTGTTGCGCGCGAAAATCCAGATGGTCTTTCAGGATCCGGTTTCGTCGCTTTCACCTCGCATGACGGTGGAGAACATCTTGAGCGAGCCGCTGGAAATCCATCAACGCGGCAATGCCGCGTCCCGACTCGCCACGGTCAAGAGCCTGATGGAGGCAATCGGGCTCGATCCGCGCTTCATCAAGCGTTATCCGCACAGTTTCTCCGGCGGGCAGCGTCAGCGTATCGGCATCGCGCGCGCGTTGGCGCTGGGGCCTGAACTCCTGATCTGCGACGAGCCGGTTTCGGCGCTCGATGTCTCTGTCCAGGCGCAGATCCTAAACCTCCTGAAGGACCTGCAGAAGGAGCTGGGCCTGACCTACCTGTTCATATCCCACAACCTGGCGGTGGTGGACTACATGGCAGACCGCATCGCGGTGATGTGCGGCGGGCGTATCGTCGAGCTCGCGCCGCGCGAAATTCTGCTTAGGAAACCTATCCACCCCTACACGCGCTCACTGGTCGCCGCAGTACCTTTCCCCGATCTCGACAGGCCGATGGATTTCAAGACGCTGAAACTCAGCGGCGCTTCCGACACCAGCGCATGGGGGCCGCAATTCCGCGACGAGGGCGACGAGGATATGCTGTCGCCGCTCGATCTTGGCGGCGGCCACCTCGTGCTGGCCCGACGTTCGGCCGATGTCAGCGAGCTACGCCATTGATCAGCCGGCGCACCGTCCTTGGACTCATGGCTTCGGCATTTCTGCCGGGCACGTTGCACGCCGGCGATTTGGAGCCGGAATTTCTTGAGCCGCAGCTGAAGGCCAGAGCGCTGCCGGCACTCGCCGAACGCCTGCCCAAGCGCCCGCGCGCGTTGAATCTCGCTGCGATGGGCCGGCAGCCCGGCCAATATGGCGGCACGCTGCGCACGATCATCGGCAGCCAGAAAGATATCCGGATGATGACGATCTACGGGTACGCTCGCCTGGTCGGCTATGACGAAAAGCTTAACCTGCAAGCCGACATTCTCGAAAGTTTCGATGTAGCGGATGATCGTGTATTCACTTTCAAGATACGAGAAGGACATAAATGGTCTGACGGTAGCCTGCTGACGTCGGAGGATTTTCGCTATTGCTGGGAAGATGTCTGGCTGAACGATGAGCTTTCGCAAGGCGGGCTCGCCCCGGCCCTGCTGGCGGACGGCAAGCCGCCACGCTTCGAGATCGTCGATCCGTTGACGGTCCGCTATAGTTGGGATGCGCCCAATCCCGACTTCCTGCCCAAGCTCGCCGCTGCTTCGCCCCTATCGCTTGTTCTGCCAGCCGCCTATCTCAAGCAGTTCCACAAGAAATACCAGGATCCATTCCGGCTCGCCGGCCTAATGAAGGAGAACCGGGCCCAGAAATGGACGCTCTTGCATATCCGCATGTCGCGGCAGTATCGCCCGGAGAACCCGGAACTGCCGACGCTCGATCCCTGGCAGAACCGGACCAAGCCGCCGGCTGAGCAGTTCGTCTTCGAGCGGAACCCGTTCTTTCATCGAATAGACGAGAATGGCCGGCAACTGCCCTATGTTGACCGGATTGTCATGAATGTCAGCTCGTCGGCGATCATTTCCGCCAAGACCGGTGCGGGCGAGAGCGACCTGCAAGCCATGGGAATTGACTTCAGCGATTACTCCTTCCTGAAGGATACGGAGAAGCGCTACCCGGTGAAGATGCATCTCTGGAAACGCACACAGGGTTCGCGGCTGGCGCTGCTGCCCAATCTGAATTGTGCCGACCAGGTGTGGCGTGGCCTTTTTCGTGACGTGCGGGTGCGCCGCGCACTTTCGCTCGCTGTGGACAGGCGCGAGATCAATTTGGCTGTGTTCTACGGATTAGCGCAGGAAAGTGCCGATACGGTCCTGCCTGAGAGCCCGCTCTACCGGCCGGAATTCGCGAAAGCCTGGGTCGCCCATGATCCCGACCAGGCCAATGCCCTGCTCGACGAGGTCGGGCTTCAGGCGCGTGACGATGACGGCCTGCGGATACTTCCCGACGGACGCTCGGCGCAGCTGGTAGTGGAAACGGCCGGCGAAAGCACGCTGGAAACCGACGCGCTCGAGCTCATCACCGATCACTGGCGCAAGATCGGCATCGCCCTGTTCATCCGGACTTCGCAGCGCGACATCTTCCGCAGCCGCGCGCTTGGTGGCCAGATCATGATGTCGATGTGGTCGGGCATCGACAATGGTGTGCCGACCGCCGACATGAACCCGTACCAACTGGCCCCCACCGTCGACGACCAGCTGCAATGGCCGCTCTGGGGTGCTCACTACTTGTCCCGTGGCAAGGTCGGTGAAGCGCCCGATCTTCCGCCTGTGGTCGAGTTGATGGCTTTGCTCAAGCGCTGGAACGCATCGACCGAAGCCACGGAGCGCGCCGAAATCTGGAATTCAATGCTGTCGATCTATACCGATCAGGTGTTTTCGATCGGCACGGTGAACGGAACGCATCAGCCGATTCTGGCATCCTCGCGGCTGCGCAATCTGCCTGACAAGGCGCTCTACGGCTACGACCCGACCGCCTATTTCGGTGTCTACATGCCGGATACATTCTGGCTTGGAGAGTCCTGAGCGTGCTTCGATATTTTGTCTGGCGCATCGCCGTGATGGTTCCAACGCTGCTGGTCATATCGGCACTGGTGTTCACGATCATCGAACTTCCCCCAGGCGACTATTTCGACAGCTATGTTGCCGAGCTTCGGGCTCAGGGCGAAGCGGTGGATTCCGATCGCATCGAGATGATGCGCAAGGAATATGGTTTCGACAAGCCACCGGTCATTCGCTACTTCTACTGGGTCGGCGGGATGCTGCACGGCGATTTCGGCTATTCCTTCGAATATGAGCTGCCGGTTCGCGACGTCGTCGGGGACCGAATGTGGCTGACGGTGCTGGTTTCCTTCGTCACGATCATCTTCACCTGGCTCATCGCCTTTCCGATCGGCATGTACTCCGCCACGCATCAATACAGCTGGGGCGACTACGGCCTGACTTTCTTCGGCCTTCTCGGCCTTGCCATTCCGAACTTCATGCTGGCGCTGATCCTGATGTATTTCGCCAACATCTGGTTCGGCACGTCCATCGGCCATCTCATGGACCAGCAATATCTCGGCGAGCCGATGAGCTGGGCCAAGGCGAAGTCGATCCTCGCCCATCTCTGGATCCCGGTCTTGATCATCGGCACCGGGGGCACGGCAAGCATGATCCGGCGGCTGCGCGCCAATCTGCTCGATGAGCTACATAAGCAATATGTCGTGACCGCGCGCGCCAAAGGCCTTCATCCCTTCAGGGCGCTGGTCAAATATCCGCTGCGCATGGCGCTCAATTTCTTCATTTCAGACATCGGCTCTATCCTGCCCGCCATCATCTCCGGCGCCGAAATCACGGCGATCGTGCTGTCTTTGGAAACGACCGGGCCGATGCTGATCAAGGCGCTCCAAAGCCAGGACATGTATCTGGCAGGGTCGTTCCTGATGTTTCTCGCCTTCCTGACGGTCATCGGCGTCCTGATTTCCGACCTGGCGCTGGCGCTACTTGATCCGCGAATTCGTTTGCAAGGCGGCAGCACCAAATGAACACGCAATCGCCGCTGCCCGCTCCGGGTGCCCCACTGCAACACTACGTTTCCATCGAGCCCTTTGACCTGCAGTCCGTCGAGGCGATGACGCCGGAGCAGGAGAAGGTCTTTCAGGCGTCGCAGTTGCGGCTGATGTGGTGGAAATTCCGTCGGCACCGGCTTGCCCTTGTATCCGGCATATTCCTGGCAGCGCTCTATTTCGGGATACTGATCTGCGAGTTCCTGGCGCCCTACGATCTGCACACGCGCAACATGGACTACATCTATTCGCCGCCGCAGCGGGTGCACCTGTTCCACAACGGCCAGTTCGTCGGGCCGTTCGTCTATGGCCGCCAGATGAGGCTGGATATGGACACGCTCAAGCGGAACTACATCGAGAGACAGGATGATGTTCAGCGGATCCGTTTCTTCTGCAAGGGCGACAGTTACCGGTTCTGGGGCCTGATCGAAGGTGACAGGCATTTTGTCTGCCCCGCCGAAAACGGCCAGCTCTTTCTAGCCGGCACTGACAGGCTGGGGCGCGATGTGCTCTCGCGCATCATCTATGGCGCACGCATTTCACTGACAATCGGCCTCGTCGGCATCAGTTTCAGCTTCCTGCTCGGCATTGTCATCGGCGGACTGGCCGGCTATCACGGCGGTATCTTCGACCTGATCGTTCAACGGATAATCGAAGTTCTGCAATCGATCCCCAGCATTCCGCTATGGCTGGCTCTGGCGGCGATCATGCCGATAACCTGGAGTCCGATCCTGATCTATTTCGGCATCACCGTCATCCTCGGGCTGCTCGACTGGACCGGACTGGCGCGGGCCGTGCGTTCAAAGCTTCTAGCCTTGCGCGAGGAGGATTACGTTCTGGCCGCGCAGTTGATGGGCGCCAGAAGCAGCCGCATCATCGGGCGGCATCTCATTCCCGGCTTCATGTCGCATCTGATCGCGACGGCGACGATCTCCATACCCGGCATGATCCTGGGCGAGACGGCGCTGAGCTTCCTCGGGCTCGGCCTGAGGGCACCGATAACCAGCTGGGGCATCCTGCTCACCGAGGCGCGCAGCGTCAGCGTGATCGCGTTCTATCCATGGCTGCTTTTGCCGATGCTCCCCGTCGTTCTCGTCATCTTGGCGTTCAACTTCCTCGGCGACGGCTTGCGGGACGCCGCGGACCCGTACAAGTGACATCGCTATTCCGCCGCGCCAGTGCCGCCGACTCCACCCGGTACGATCCTTGTCGGCAGCCTGTTCGCTTGTTGCAGTGTTCATCGTTCGCCTCTACACGCGGCAAGACTCGATCGGGGTTTAACACGTCGGCCTCCGGTTTCAGCCGCGAAACGCTCTGGTCGGGGGCATTTGATTTCGTGGACTGGTTCAGGACATACAATCGCACATGAGTCGCCTCGACAGTTTCATCCGGAGGATGACCGCACAGCGCGACATACTCGATCATGTCTGCGCCGAGGTGGCGAAGATGGAGGGACCCGTGCTCGAGCTCGGCCTCGGCAATGGCCGGACGTTCCACCATCTGCGGGAGCGCCTGCCCGGGCGCCGGATCGTAGCGTTCGACCGCGCACTTGCCGCACACGCCAGCTCAATTCCTGAAGCTGAAAACCTCGTGCTCGGCGAAATACGCGAGACCGCGAGCAGGTTCATTGGCATCGACGCCGCTCTTGTTCATGCCGACATCGGCACTGGCTATGAAGATCGCGATGCAGTGACCCTTACCTGGCTTCCCGATCTGACCGCGCGCCTGCTTCGCGTCGGCGGCATCGCGGTCAGCGGCATGCCGCTCGATCACCCGCAGTTGCAACGCCTCCCGCTGCCCCCTTCGGTGCCCGCCGATCGTTATTTTATCTGTAGGCGCGTGTGAGGGGCCGAGACGACCCAAATCTTCAGGGGCCAAGTCTTCAGGGGATCGTATAGACTGCTATCTCCCGCTCAATGCCGCGCAGCGAGACATCGTGGGGCACGGGCGTCAGCGCGTTCCTGCGCAACAGATCGGCGGTGAGATTGTCGTCGACCACCGCCCGAGTGGCGAAGATCGCCTGTGCGTTGGCAAGGTTCTGGACCCGCGAAGCAATGTTGACCGTCTGGCCGAAATAGTCCTGTCGCTCGTTCATAGATACGGCGATGCAGGGGCCGGCATGGACTCCGATCTTGAGCAGCAGATCCTCGCGCCCGCTCTTGTCGTTGAGCGTACGCATGGCATCGCGCATCCTGAGGGCCGCAGCAATCGCACGATCAGGCGTCGCGAAGGTCGCCATCACCGCATCACCGATCGTCTTCACCACGGCGCCTGCCTCCGCCGCGACGATCTCGTGCAGAACCTGGAAATGCTCGCGCACGAGATCGAAGGCTGAAAGGTCGCCCACCCGCTCGTAAAGCTCGGTCGATCCGCGCAGATCGGTGAACAGGAAGGTCAGGCTGGTGATTTTCAGGCGCTGATTGATGTCGAGCGTATCCGTGCGATAGAGATCGCGGAACGTCTGGTTGGTGAGCAGGCGCTTGGCGGTCAGGAAGGGCCGGCGTTTACCCAGGAAATCATGCAATACCTGGCCGGCGATGAAGACCGTCGGCAGCACGCGGGTGTCGGTCCTGTTCTCCAGCGAAATGCGCAACGGGCCGGGTTGCATCTCCAGCGTCTGGTTCTGGACATGGTCGCGATCGAAGACCAAAGAGAGGCTCCGGCGCTCCTTTGTTGGTTCGCCCTTCCCGTCGATGAACTGCGCTGAATGGGTGACCGGCTCGAAGACGATGATGAATTCAGACGGAAGCTGTATGGGCAGAACCGCCTTTTCACCGGGGGCAAGCTCGATATCCTCCAGCGAGAACGCTTCTATCTTTTTCGCGAAATCCTCTTCCGGCAGATCGACGCCGGACGCCCAGTAGATCTGGCGGAAATATTCCACCAACGGCAGTTCGTGTGGATTGTGGGCGGCAATCCTGCGCACGCGGGGACTGACGGTGAATGTCACCTCGACCATCTCGTCGAGGGTCGGCGAATAGCCCTCGGAGCACAGCGCGCAGGTGTATTCGTCCTTCTGCAGGGTTTTCAGCGTGGCGTTGGTGTCGAGCACGCCGCCACAGCCGGGGCACAGAACATTCCAGGAAATGTCGAAGATGCCCACCCGTGCCGCATGGAGAAAGGCGCTTATGGCGCGTTCCTCGTCGAGGCCATGCTTGCTGGCGAAGGCTGGCGCATTGATGCGGCAAAGTTCGCGGTCCTCGCCCTCCGCGATGGTTCGCTTGATCGCGTCGATCGCCTGTGGATCGACATCGGCCGATTGTCGCAGAAGCGAGAACAGATCCTGAGCTTCGTTCATCGTGCAGGCTCCGGAAAATGCGCCCCGAGGCGTTTTGACCCGACCGGTCTTTGGTCCGACTGCTCCATCTTACTTCGAAACGGACCGTACGGCCATTCGAATGGCTAAGCCTGGTGACCGTTCAATTCCATTCGGCGGATTTTAACCGGCCGCAAGCAGCACTATGATGCTCCATGGAGCATTCATCTTTGGGATTTTCTCCCATGCCGACATCCGACAACCCGCCATTTCCCGCGGCCCTGCGCCTTTTCTCTGTGGTGGTCATCATCGTCCTGATCGTAGGCGCCGGCCTGTTTTTCGTGCCTGTTCTGGTCAAACCGGGCTGGCCTTGGGCCGTCACGCCGTTCAATGCGCGCTTCCTCGGCGGCTTCTACACCGCCGAAATGGTCGTGATGGCGGCACTGCTGGTCTGGAATCGCTGGTCGCCCGGCAGGCTCGTGCTCGTCATGGCCTTCATCTTCACCGTCATCGTGTCGGTGGCTTCGTTCATCAATCTCGGCTATTTCAACTTCGAACGCAAAGCGCCCTGGCTGTGGTTTTTGGTCTATCTTGCTTCCGTCGCGGTATCCGGGCTGTTCCTGTGGCGGGCCAGGGCCCGTCCTTCTGCAAAAGGCGTGACCTTGAATCCCGCATGGCGCGGCTACATGCCGGCGGAATCCGCGATCCTTGGGCTGTATGGCGTCGGCCTGTTGCTGTTTCCCCTGACATTCAGTGGCATCTGGCCATGGCCGATCGATGCCTTCCACGCTCAGGTCTACAGCGCCATCTTCCTCACCGGTGCGGGCGGTACATATCTCGTCTGGAGAAGCGCCCCGCGCGAGGAACTGCTGGTGCTCGGGTTGGCGCAGTTTCTGGTTGGCCTGCTTGCCATCCTCGGCGTGGTCATCACCGACGCTGCGGTGCACCGCATCGACTGGACGGCGACCGGGACATTGTGCTGGCTCGCCCTTTTCGGCTGGATCGGCATCAGCGGCGTCTTCAAACTCTACACCGCCTCCCGGTATTTTAGCTCGCAATCGGCATCATAGGTTGCAGAGACGGCTGGATTTTCAGGTGACGTCCGGTGCATCGTACCGGGCCGATTGCCTTCGCCGGGAACGCCATGACCAGCACGACCTCGCCACCCTCCGAGAAAATCCAGCCGCTGCTCCGGTCCGTCCGGCCAAGCGATGCGGAGGCGCTTTGCGCTATCTTCAACATGCCGGGCTTCCGCTGGGGCACTCTCAGGATGCCTTTCGAGATGGTGGAGCAGGTGGCGCGGCGCATCGCCAAGTCCGGCCAGGAAACCACCTGGATCGTTGCCGAGCTGGACGGCAAGGTCGTCGGCCATGGCAGCCTGGTCGTGCAGGGTTCGCCGCGCCGTTCGCACATCGGCGAGATCAATATCGGCCTTGACGATGCCTTTGTCGGCAAAGGTATCGGGTCTGCCATACTTAGCGCGCTGCTTGACGTAGCCGACAACTGGCGCGCCCTGAAGCGGGTCGAATTGACCGTCTATGCCGACAACGAACCGGCCCTCCGTCTCTACAAAAGCCACGGCTTTGAGATCGAAGGCCGGCATGTGAAGGCCGGCTTTACCGACGGGCAGTACCACGACCTCCTGAGCATGGCCCGGCTGCGGTTCTAAGATCAGCTGTTTGCCTTAGCTGTTTAGCCAATCTGACAATTCGTGCCTGGTCAGCGAACAGGTGATTGCTCATGGAGAACTGCGTAGGATACGGCCATTTCGTCTCACACCATCTTAATCGAGTTGACGATCTATGTGTGGGCCGGCCGCATCGGGCAAGTCTGGTCTCGCTTGGCGTTTGCACCGCAAGCGGCTAGACGGGACCAATGACCGCCGTCTTTGACCCAAGCCCTACGCCTCCGGCGGAAATTCTGGCTGTGCTGTCGCTGCTCTGCCCGGAGGTCGTGCGCGACATCGAGCAGAACTGGAATGCACCGATTTCCGACTACGCCCGCCATCTGTGGCGGCCGGTGGCAAGGCCTGCATCCGGCCCGGCGATCGCTGCCCGCTCGATCCTGCGCGAAGTCCTGCATCAGCGCCTCGGTAGGATCATGCAGCCTGAGGAGATCGGCAAAGCCCTCGACGAGTTCGAGCACAGACCGGTGATTCAGTCCGGCCTGCACTGCCTGCTTCTGATGGACCGGATCACCTTCGATGCCCTCCTGCTTGCCTGGCTCGGCGCGGTCGAAAACGGGCTGTCGGCCTTCGTCGGCTTCATGGGAACGACGATGACCATGGAGACAGTTGGCCGGGAGGGGCCGGGATGGCTCGATGTCGGCGACGACAAGGTCAACCTGTTTGGCATGGGGCGCCACAAACTGTGCCGTAAAAGCGCCTGCGTGGCCGGTCCCGTCTCCCTCAACAAGCGCGCGCTCGAAGCGGTGGGCGATGAAACGGATGCCAGCCGCTGGCTGGGCACACTGCTTGCCAGCCAGGACAAGGTGTTTGAAACCGCCGCCGATGCGCTGACAGCCCTCAACGAGGATCTGGTCGCCAATTGGGATCGTGCCGGCATGGCCCTGCCGGTTTTCATCGATGATCGGGCCGCCGCGGCTGCCATGGCGCGGCATCTAGAATATGACGGCAGCCTTCTTTCCAGGCTGCTCCTTGAACCCGCAAGACGCCAGCGTCTCGAACATGCCCTGCAAGAGGCCGCATCGAGCCCATTTGGCAGATTCCTGCCCAATGCTACGGACTATTTCTGGGGCATCCGCGAGGAGCGCGTGCGCAAGCTCGTTCTCGAGAACGGGCACCTGATCGAGCCCGACAGGCCGCAAGGTCTTTCCATCCCGTTCGAGCGGCCGCATCTCAAGCAGGCGCTGCTGGACGGCGTGCTGCTGCCGAACTTGTTCCTGACATTCCTCGTCCTTGCCATATTGCCGCGCGTGCGGGTTGTGGGCGGCCTGAGACAGATTGGCTATGTAGCACTTTTCCACTCGATCCTTCTGGCTGTGCTAGACGAAAACGCGCCGGAAGAGCGCGATCTGGCCGCGGAGCTGCAGGTTCGGGAAAATGCCTGGGGCATGCGGGTCATCGATGAAAAGATCTCGGTCCGCGAGCAGCTTGCCAGCCTGCCGGAAGGGGCGCTCTTCCCGGACCTGCTCCGACAATACCGTTTGCGGACATTTGCCGAGACGACCGACGACCTGAAACTGCTTCGCGAAAACGCCCGATGGCGCAAGATCGGCCGGGCAGAGATCAAGGCGACCTGAGCCTTACTTCAGGTTGATTTTCTGGTGCGCAACCGCAAGCGACGGCGATTTATCGGTGAGCCTCTGGCGTCTGATCCGGCCGCTTCCTTGACGCTGATGCCTGCCTGCGAGCTGTCTGCAGTTCAAGGCCTGACCTGACATAGCCTCACCTGTCATTGCACGACACCGGCCTTGCGGAACCCGTCCACCACGAGTTCGAAATCGGCAACGACAGCTCTATCACGCTTTCGGACGTACGACACTGTCGCGCCGAGCGGCCGCTCTGGGTCAAACTTTGCCGTTTAAGGCGGCGCCCCAGAACGGGCAACTTGCGCCATATCCGGACCTTGCCAGTGATGCCGTGAATGTTAAGTCTCGGCTCCGATGCGGACGTTCCGCCTGAGTTCGAAGACTGACCGCGACCGTTCTGCGGCCTTCGCATCGATAGCGCCAATGAGCGGCGTCCCACATCCCACTTCTTGCGTCCATTGGGAGGGTCATTGTGGACCAAGCCCTACTAGCCGGGCTTGTGACAAAGCCGATCCAGCGCGTCTCGAAGTGCAGTGGCGGCATCGCCACGCTCGTCAGGGGACATCAGCTCCGGTTCAAGTTCCAGCCTGAAGTGCGGCAGCTCGGTTCGAACGGCGCGACAAGCGCCGGCTAGATTGGCCTTCAGATCGATGACGCGGTAGGTGGCGACGGGATAGGCGATCCCCTTGACCTGGACATGCCCCATCTCCTCACAGTCGATCGTGTTCTTCACTTGCGCAAACGTCTCGTAGGAAATGAGGACGGTCCCCGGTGGCGCCTCCTGTTCCAGGCGCGAGGCGAGATTCACGGCGCCGCCGATTATCGTGTAATCCATCCGGTCCTCGCTGCCGAAGTTACCGACAGTGCAGTAGTCGGTATGGATGCCGATGCGGCAGCGCAGCGGTGTCTCAATTCCAATGTCACGCCAGATTTCGGCAAGTTCGCTCATCCGCTTTTGCATGGTGAGAGCCATCTGCACACACGCCAGCGCGTCCTCCTTGACGCCGCGCGTCTCAGGGTCGCCGAAAAACATCAGGATCGCGTCGCCGACATATTTGTCGATCGTCGCGCCGTGATCCGAAGCAATTTTCGACATTTCCGTCAGATAGTGATTGAGGAGCTGGGTGAGATCCTCGGATTCCATTTTGTCAGTGGTCTCGGTAAAGCCGGCGATATCGGAGAAGCATATTGTCAGTTTCTTCCGCTGGCTGGCGATTCTAACGTCTTGGCGGCCGGCGAATATCGAGCTGTACACTTGCGGCGCCAGGTATTTGGCCAGCTTGTTGGAAAGCGCCTCGAGAGCCGTGGATTTCTCTGCGAGGTTCTCCTCTCGTTGCTTCAGCTCAGTGATGTCCGAATAGACCGCGACCGTGCCGCCGGCGGTGATCCGCCGCTCGCTTATCATGATCCATCGCCCGTCGCCTCGCCGCTGCACCCACGGTTCGCCTGGGTTGCGGTGCCGGGAGAGCCGCTCGGCGACCCATTCCTCGAGCCGCCCCTCGGCATCCTTGATGTAGCCGCGCTCAGCGGATCGGCGAATAATGTGCTCGAATGTCGTGCCGGGCATCAGTTCGATCGCAAGGTCGCTGTAGAGCAGTTCGCGGTAGCGGCTATTGCTGAGGACAAGCCGGTCCTCCCCGTCGTACAGCGCGAATCCCTCGGAGATACTCTCGATCGCATCGATGAGCCGTTGGCGCGCCTCAGCGACATCGCGCAGGTTCTTTTCCTCGACCTCGACTGCGGTGTCCCGGAAGAGCCTAAGCGCTTCGGCCATCCGGCCGATCTCGTCGCGGCCCGCGGCAGGCAGCGGCGCACGAAGATCGCCGCCGGCGATGGCGAACATGCTTTGGCTCACCTCTCCCAGACGGGCGAGAAGGCTACGGTCGACATAGAGCCAGACAACCAGAACGGAACTCAAGAGGGTGAGAAAGGCGGAGCCAAGGACAACTCCGGTACCGTAGCGCTGGACCGTCGCGGCTTCGAGACCGGACGCGGTGATCTCGCGGTCTGCCGCGGCGACCAGGCGATCGACGGCAGCGGTGAGACTGCGCGACAGCCGATTGTTTTCGGCCAGAAGCTTTTCGCCCTCTGCGAGCACTGCTAGCTCGTCCTTGCGCGCCTTCGGGATGCTGTTCCCGCCGTCGATCAATGCCTTGAACTCGCCGACCCGCTGTTGGAAACGGGTTCGCAGCCTCTCGTCGATCTCGGTGGAAACCGTGTCGAGAACGGCGAGCGACCGGCGCAGCGGAAACAGGATCAACGTCAGATCGTCTGGCGTTGGCGCGTCCGTCGTCTTGACCAGCACGTCATTGACCGCCGATATCTCCTGCTGCGCTTTCTGCTGCGGAATGTAGGCCGCAATTGCCTGGACCAGGTCGGCCGCCGCCGCCGCACCGCGATCCGGCGCGAGCGACGTGTCGGCTGTAACCGCCTGCCATTGCTGGAGCTTGGAATTCATCACGAGGATACCGGGCGCCACAAGACGCTGGCTTGCATTTGTCGTAGCCGACAAGCGGCGTAACAGTTCTTCTTTGCGCGCCACCACTGTGAGGCGGGCGACAACAAGGTCGTCGAGGGCGTTGAGGTTGCGCCGCAGACCAAGAACTGCAGCCTCGATCTCAGCCACCACCGCCGTGCTAAGCGTGGCACCTTTGAGTGCGGCAAGCAGTTCCTCGAGGCGCGTCATCTCGACCCCGACCGCAGCGGAAACCTCGCCGTGCTGAGCTTTGCTGGTCGAAGTAAGTACGGCGGGCGCAGAGGCGGCTACCCGCTCTGCCTGGCGCGACAGCTGGAGGGACGCGAGCGCCAACGGTACCCGATCCTTGGTGATGCGGTCGACGACCTCTCCTACCTGGAGGAAGGCATAGAGAGCGGCCGCTGTCGCGAGTACGGCGAAGGTGCTGATGCCGAAAAAAGCGAGCAACAGACGGCCACGTATGCCGAAGCGTTCAAGCATAACGGCGACACATAGCTCTGAACGGTCCAGCTAACTCGATCTCCATCAGCTGTCTCAAGCGGCGACGGCATCGGCGGTCCTTATTCGACCGGCACGTACTCTCCACCTCGCCAGACGTACCATACCCAGTTTTGGCTCGTGAGATCGCCCTTGTTGTCAAAGTCGATACGGCCCAACACAGTATCAAATTGATTGCCGCGCAGCGCCGCTATCACGGCTTGGAGCTCTAGTGAGCCGGCCTTGTCCACTGCCTGCGACCAGGCCTGGACGGCGGCGTAACTGAGCAGCGTGTAGCCTGCGGGCTCGAAGTTTTCAGCCCGGAACCGCTCGACGACCGAGGCGGCTTCGGGATTCCGGCGAGCGTCCGCGGGGAACGTGAAGAGGGTACCCTCAGCCGCGGGGCCGGCGATCAAAGCAAATTCCTCGGTCGCCATGCCATCGCCTGAGACTAGCTGAACCGTGTAGCCGCGGTCGCGCGCAGCGCGAACCATGAGTGCGACCTCGGCATGATATCCGCCGACATATGCCACGGCGATGTTCGCAGCCTCTAGCGCAGCGATCTCGGCCGAATAGTCGTTCTTCGCGGGTGTGTATTCCTCGTAGATCGCTTCGACTACGCCGCGCTTGTTCAGCTGTTTTCGAGTCTCGTCAGCAAGACCCTTTCCATAAGTGGTGCCGTCATGAAGGATCGCAATCTTGCTGTTGCTCCAATGCTCGGCCAGGTAGTTGCCGGCCACGATCCCCTGCGTGTCGTCGCGACCAATGACTCGAAAAACGTTGGCGCGGCCTTGTTCAGTCAACAGCGGATTGGTTGATCCTGGTGAAATCTGCAAAACGCCCGCCGCCTCGTACACCTTCGATGCTGGGATCGAGGCTCCAGAGCAGTAGTGCCCGACGACGAGCACCACACCATCACCCACCAGTTTCTGGGCTGCGGCGACCGCTTGCTCGGGATCACAGAAGTCGTCGGCCGTGATGAGCCTCATCTGCTGGCCGAGTACGCCACCCGTCGCATTGATGTCGGCCACGGCCATCTCGGCGCCACGCTGCGCCTGCTCGCCGAACCAGGCGAGCCGTCCCGTCATCGCAGATGAAACCCCAATCAGCACCTCCGCCCGCGCGGAGCTGAACGCGGCCGCGAGAACTAAGATCGCCATGGCAATGATGCGGTGCATGTGTGCACCCCCTTAACTGTAGCTTACGCCAATCCCGTCAGAGCCGACAGCCCCATCGGCAAGCGCGGCTGTCTCGGCGGCGTTCGCGGATCCGACAACTATTGCGCCTTCAACAATGCCTGCCCGCAGCGCTCTGCCGCAGGACCCGCACGAATCGCTCGATGCCCGTTTGCGCTGCCGCTTGCCCGTCGACGGCTATCGGTGCATCCTTGTGAATAGCCTGGCCGTGAAGTGCGGGCGAGATCACGCCGTCACGGCCACTAGTGAGGTCTTGTTCGATGGACTGCTCGGGCTGCGGTTTCGAGATTGAGGGTGGTTACGCCTTCTGTCCGAGGTGTGGCAGGCGCCAGCCCGTGCCATGCGCCAGTTGCGGCTATCCCTGCGCACCTGATTTCGAGTTCTGTCCGAAATGTGGGGCAAGCGTCGGTGCGTCCGCAAAAGCCGTCGAACGGCCTGCTCCGACACCAAGCCGGACCATTGTGCCGCCTTCTCGAACTCCGTCGCTGCTTCCGAACATCGAAAGCGAAGAAGGGCTGCATCCCGTCTCTGACGCCGATCGCCGGACGGTAACGGTGCTGTTCGCCGACCTTTGCGGCTTCACGACACTCAGCGAGCAGCTCGACCCCGAGGTCATGCAAGCGCTGCAGAACAAACTGTTCAAGGAATTGACGTCGGCCGTGCGAAACTTTGGTGGTTTCGTCGACAAATTCATCGGCGATGCGCTGCTGGCTTTGTTCGGTGCGCCGGTCGCGCATGAGGACGATCCGGAACGTGCGCTTCACGCCGCTCTCGACATGATCGCCCGGACGGCGCGGCTCGGCGAAAGCACCTCCCACTCCGGCTCGCCTCTGTTACTCCACATCGGCATAAACACTGGTCCGGTCGTTACTGGCGGATTGGGCATCGGCACCGCCAAATCCTATTCGGTGACCGGCGACACAGTGAATACGGCGCAACGCCTGCAATCGCTGGCCGCACCGGGTGAGGTGCTGGTAGGCGAGCTCACTCACAGGCTGACCCGGCATGCCTTCTCTTACGAGTCGATGGGTGATGTCGTGCTTCGCGGCAAGGCTGGCAGTGTGCTCGTCCATCGACTGGACGCACCGCTAGCGGTGCCGCGTGCAGCGCGTGGGCTCGAGGCGCTCGGCCTCAGTGCGCCGCTAATAGGTCGTGGTGCGGAGCTCAATAGAATGCTGGCGAGCCTTGACCAGGCGTGCGGCGGCTCGGCCCAACTTGTCCGCCTCGTCGGAGAAGCCGGCATCGGGAAATCGCGGCTGGTGAAGGAGTTCGTCGCCCGCGTCGGCGACGAGGATCGTTTTCGCAACGTCGCCGTGCGGCAGGCCACGTGCTCACCGCTGGGCGAACAATCTTTTGGCGCCTTGGGCGCAGTGGTGCGCAGCGCTGCCGGGATGATGCAAAACGACAATGGGGACGAAATGCGGGGGAAGCTCGCAGGCTTGCTTACCGATCTCGGCCTGCAGGGCGAGGAGGCGAAGCGGCTGATGCCTTTGCTCTACCATGTGCTTGGCCTTGGCGACCCCGATGCCACCTTGCAGCATGTCGAACCCGAGCAGCTGCGGCGGCAAATTCTCTACGCAGTCCGCACAATCATCGAACGACGGCTTGCGTTGTCGCCGCTGTTGATTGTCGTCGAAGACCTGCACTGGGCCGACGCCGTCTCGCTTGAGGCACTACGTTTCGTGATGGACCGGTTGGAACGCACGCGGTTGATGTTGCTGGTCACGCATCGTCCGGCGCCGGCCAACGACCAGCTCGACTCAAGTCGGGTCAGTCACACAGCGCTCAGGCTTCCGCCGCTCAACAGTGATGACGGACGCAGCCTGCTGGCGGCGCTTTTCGGCGAGAGCTGGGTAAACTCCGCAGGAGGGCTTCTCGACCAGATCCTCGAGCGCGCGGGCGGCAACCCCCTTTTTGTAGAGGAGATCGTTCGCGGCCTTATCGATCGCGGTGTATTGATGCGAGAGGGCCAGCGATGGCGGACTGTGGCAGGCGAAGTCGCAACCGGCATTCCCGCCACTATCCAGGCAATGTTGCTTGCTCGCGTCGACCGGCTGCCCCAAGAGGTGCGCCGGTTGGCACAGGAAGCTGCGGTAATCGGCCCGCGCTTCGACGCCACATTTCTGAAAACCGTGACAGCCGACCCCGCCCGGCTTGAAGCCGGCTGCGAACTGCTTTGCGATGCGGAAATCATCGAGGAAGTTGCCGGATCAGGCTCGGTCTCGTCGCAAAGCTACCGCTTTACGCAAACATTGCTGCAGGACGTGATCTACCAGAATCTGCTCCTGCAACGCCGGACCGACATCCACGGGCGGGTCGGTGCTGCCTTGGAGCAACTGTACGGCGACAAGCCGGAACGGCTCGAGGATTTGACCGTACTCGGTCATCATTTCGCACTGAGCGCCGAGCGGGAGAAGGGCGCGCACTACCTGCAGGCGGCAGGCGATCGCGCTCGCATGATATACGCCAACGACGACGCCCTTCGTTTCTACGAGCGAGCACTGACTGCATTGGACGCGATCGGGCAAACACCGCTCAAACTGGCAATTGCAGAGCGCATTGCCGATTTGAGCGGCCCGGCGGGCCGCCGCGAGATCGCGCACCACCACTACGAGACGGTGTTGCAGGCATACCGCGAGTCAGCCAATCGCGTCGCGTCGGCGCGAGTTTTGCGTAAGATCGGTCGGCTGCTCTGGGACGTCGGCAAGCGGGACAAGGCAGAACCCCGCTATGCTGAGGCGGCAGCGCTCCTCGATGGAGCGGATGCCCCGATCGAGCAGGCGCATCTGTGGCAAGAGCGTGGCCGACAGGCGTTCCGTAGCGGAGATCACGCTCTCGCGGCAAAATGGGCAGACGCGGCGCTGGATTGCGTACGCACTCTGACAACGGAGCATGTCTCCGAGGTAGGGCGTGATGCCACTCTTGTGACCGCCGAGGCACTCAATACCAAGGCTGTCGCGCTGGCTCGCCTTGGGCGAAACCGTGAGGCCGTGCGTCAGGTTGAGCGTAGCATTGAATTGGCCGAAGCCGCTGGTCTACTGGGCGCGGCCTGCCGCGGCTACACCAATCTCGGCGTGCTTTACACGACCATCGATCCGGCACAGGCGATGGAGGTCTGTCGGCGCGGTCTTGAAGTGGCGCGCCGTATTGGTGATTTGGGTTTCCAGGCGCGCCTCCTCGCCAATCTGGCGGTCGCTTGTTGTACTTTCACGGATCGCTGTCCAACGGAGGGCGTGCCTGCTGCCGAGAAGGCCATCGAGATCGACCGGGCGCTCGACCAGCGCGAGCACCTGCCGGTGCCGTTGATCGTGCTTGGGCAGATCCACCAGTGCAACGGCCGTCCGGACCTGGCGGTTGGGTTGTTCCACGAAGCACTGGACGTAGCCCGCGAAACGGGCGAACCCCAACTGCTGTTTCCGTGCTATGATGGTCTTGCAACGCTTAATCTCGACCTCGACAATCTGGCCGAAGCCGAACGCTACTTTTCCCTGGCGCAGGGTATATGCGCCCAGCACGGGCTCGACCCGGAAGCGCTTGTGGTGCTGCCTTTTCTCGACTAGCCGGGGTTGGAGGTTGGAAATGTCCGCGCGTAGTGACTTGGTGCCGCTTCAACCGGGCGACCGTGCGCCAAACATCGTACTCGACGCCATTACCCAGGAAGGCAAGATCGCGCTTGACGACTTTCGCGGCCAAAAACCGGTGCTGGTCGGCCTGTTTCGAGGTCTGCATTGTGCGTTTTGCCGGCGCCATATCGCCGCCCAGGCGCGGCTTGATCCGGAGCTGCGCGAAAAGGGCGTGGGGAGCCTGACGGTGGTCAACACGCCGATCGAGCGGGCGCGTCTCTATTTCCGCTACCATCCGATGCCGAATCTGCTTGCGGCCTCCGACCCTGAACGCGCTTCACATCGTGCTTTTGGACTGCCCAATCTCGAATTCACCCAAAACGAGACGAATTGGCCGTACAAGGTCTCGATGGCAGCGGCAATGGATATGCGGGTCGACATACCAGGCGAGTTGCCCGGTCCTATGGATCCTATTGCGGCCAGCGAAATCCTCAACAAGAGGGACCATTACGAACTGACCGAAGCCGACGAGCAGATGATGGCAACGGGACACGGACAACTGGTCGGTCAGTTCCTACTGGACCGGCAGGGGATCGTCCGCTGGAGCTTCACGGAGGTTCCAGAGGGCGGGCGATACATGTTTGGGGCGCCAAGCCCACAGGAGCTGATGTCAGCCATATCTCAAGTCGCCCAATAGACTTGCGAAACGAGATAAACGGGCGGGACACCGAATAAAAAGCGGAACCAATTTGTTACAAATCTAGACACTGACAAGTTCACCGTTCATGCGAGCACTGCCTCGACAATGGCAACAAAGTCATCGAGCGAGCGATCTCCGCGAATCTCGATGCGCGGAAGGTCGATGGGATCGCAATCGAGGTCCGCCGGCCCGTGTCTGCCGCCGAAGCCGATTCGATAGCCGCACTCCTTGGCCAGCCTGCCAAGCCGTCGGTCGGTGACAGAGAAGGGTGCCGCGAACGCCGTGGTTGGCCGACCGGTCCACCGTTCGATGAACATACGAGAGCGCAGGAGCTCGGCGGCCAAGTCAGAGCTCGACAGACCATCGATCGCGCGATGCGTCGCCAGATGGCTTCCGAAGAACGCACCTTCGCCCGCGAGGCGTCGCACCGTCCCGGCGTCCATAAGCTGCGTCGGCGGGCCGCTGTAGGCGTCCCACTGTGCACTTTCACCCACCAAGTCCGTCACCAGGAACACTTCCGCGGTCAGGTCGTTCGCGCGCAAGGTCGGCCAGGCATGGTCGGCAAAGTTCTGGAAGCCGTCATCGAACGTGATGAGCACTGGGCGGCCAACGAAAGGCTGACGGTTGGCGATGAACCATTCCAGCTGCTCAGACCTAATCGCGTGAAAGCCATTGGCGCGCAGCCATGCCATTTGGCTGGCGAATGCGGCGGGCGTGAGCCGAAAACGGGCGAGCGCGGCCGGACCTTCATCGGAGACGCTGTGATACATGAGGACAGGGATACGCTGTCGCCGCTCGCTACGTGCGACGTCGCGGCGCAAGGCCCGCGCCCCGCCCCAGACGATATTTCGCGCGACCCCGATTTCGACGGGTGCGCGGATTGGCACATGATCTATCATCGGTTCCGTCGCCACGTCGCCTGGTGACAGGCGGCGGAAGCGGTCAATGCGGTAGAGCTCGGTCTGGATCGATTGCTCGAGGACGAGGCCGTCGGTCGCTGCCAGCGTCTCTGAGATCGCTCGTGCACCGAATGTGTTCCAGTCGAAGCCCGTCCTTTCAACATTGTCACGTAGCACGAATGCGTGTGCGCTGATGAAACTGCCGCCAGGCGCCAACGCCTCAACGAGTTTTTTGGCGATGCGCCGCAACTCGGCGAGATCATCCAGGTAGTAGAGCACTTCCGAACAGACGATCAGATCCATCTCGCCCGGCAGAGTGTCCGCAGAAAAATCCAGTACGCCGAACTCAACATTCGGCTGATCGCTGCATCGCGCGCGCGCCCGCCCGACGGCTACGGCGGAGATGTCAGTTGCGGTCAAATGGCCCACGCGCGGCGCCAGCTGCCGCGTGAAGTGGCCCTCCGCGCAGGCCAGCTCAAGCGCCCGTCCGATGGGACCGGCAGGCAGAATTTCGAGCTGCCGCTCATATTTTTCCTGCTCATAGGGCGAACCGTAGTTCCAGGGATCCTCGGTCGCGAAATGGCGATTCCAGAAAGACGTGCGATCATTGTCGTGCCCATCCGCGGCCCGTGCACGGCGCGGCGCTGCAAAAGGCTCTTTAGTTTCGGCGCTCGACCGAACCAGCGCCTCCGCTTCCGCGGCCAATCCCGCGAGTTTGCCGAAGTGGCTGTCCCGATCGGACCGGCGTCCCGCTATGGACAACAATGCCTCGGCTGCAAACATGTTTGACTTGTCGGCACCGGCGCCCTTTTGCGGTGCATGTACAGGCGATCGCCTCGCAAGCCGCGCGGCACTGTGCATAAGCCGCTCAGGGGGCACGAAATTCAGGATCAATTCAATCCAATGACGCCTTGTCACTTTCCCGAGTACGCCGAACTGCACGAGAGCCTCGATCTGGCCATCCATCATCAGATAGGCATAGATTTGATCGATTCCTTCCGGCACTTCGATCGAGGTCGGATTTCGCGCGTCGACACGAATTCCAAGTGTCCGCGCGAGCCTGCGCGGCGCGGCAAGATCGTCGACGTCGAGAAGCATTTGCTCAAGGTGATACTGGACGCGGCGAGCCGCGACGGGATTGTCCCAGACCTTGCCGAGTTCGATGATCAACTCGGTGAGGGAGCCGCCGAACCTGTCCCACCTGGCAGCCAATTGCGCTGGCACCGACAGGCTTCCTGCCATAAGGCCATCGATGGCCACCTTGGCGATCTCACGCGCCCACTTCCGTCCTGGCGGGAGCGCGCGCAGGGACTGCGGGTTGATCGAGCGCGAGCCGCAGCCGCAATCCGATGCGGCGTTCCACAACGCGAACCACGCGAGTGCTTCGGAAGCGGTGCCGCCGTTCGCCTCGATCGCTCCATTGGCGTGAGCCGATGCCGGGTGTTTGACCCTGGGATCAGGAGAAAAGCCGCGGGCGATCACGATTTCCGCATCTACCAGCATCTGCATCGAATTGCGGGAGAGCGCGTTGGGGCTGGTCCGATAGAAGGCGAGCGGCTCGTCGACCATCACCCAATTTTTGCCCAGACGTGCGAGGCGCTGCCACAGATCCCAGTCCTCGCAGGTGCGCAGCGACACATCGAAACCGCCCAACTCGACAATTGTCTCCCGGTCGACCAGCATCGCGTGAGTGCGAATGGCACACCGGCGGGCGAATGTTTCGAAGGGCTGGATCGCGACCTCCGTTGCGATGCTCGACGGGGTGAGTTCGCCATCGGGCATCACGCGCCGGGAACCGCAATAGGCGGCCACTGCATCGGGAGCGGTTTTCAATGCGGCCAGCATTTTCGCAAGAAAGCTGGCGTCCACCCAATCGTCCGCATCCAGAAACATTAGCCAGCGGCCGCGCGCTGTCGAAATCCCGCGATTGCGCGCGCCGGCGGGGCTATGCGCGCAAGACCCCAACGTCCGAAATCGGGCATCGTGCTCTACATAACCGGCGATGATCGCGGGGGTGCGGTCCGTGGAGGCGTCGTCGACGATGATCGCCTCCCAATCCACTATTTCCTGATCGAGAAGGCAATCAAGTGCGCGCGCCAGCGTTACCTCCGCGTTGTGCGCAGGAACCACGATTGAAACCAAGGGATCATGCGCCACGCCGTCTCACCCGCGCCCGGTTCGAAGGTAGAACAAGATGCGTTGATCTTTCTCGGCATAGGCCGTCACAATCGACGCCGATCAGCCCGTCGACCCATCGTCCATCAAGACTATATCTAGTATCTGGTAGGTCTGCCGGCGGATGCCGGCAAGCGTTGCGCCGACGGTTTGCTCGGCATTGAACATCGGTACCACACCGCCTTGCGGTAGCATCCTGGATCATCGAGCTTTCGTTTTCTTCGGCAAGAGTCGGCGAAATGTCAAAACCGGATGACGGCATCGGCTGGCAGCACTGCCCTGTCAAGATCGGGGCGAATTAGAGGCAGGCAAAAAAGACTTGAAGACAGGCCGAATGGCAAGCGCGCATGCCCGACAGCTTAGAGCTGAGGTCGATACGCCGGGACATTTCCTTTCGCGCATTTCATCTGCAAAAAGATGATCGCGGGCGAAGACGGGAGCGCAAGCTGATCAGGATCGAGCCGCATGTCGAAATCTACCCGAATGGGGACGCACGAACCGACTTAAGCCGAGAAGATTCCGGCTTGCGGGTCGGCTATTTTGCTGACATGTTTATCAGTTGCTAAATTAGCGCTGTGACAATGTTCAAAAGAAGGGGCATGGGATGGCCAAGGAATCTTCGAGTACCGCTTCTTCGGCAAATAAAGCGGACGCAAATCTGATAAGTAATGCAGACGGAAGCGGGCTGACCTTCATGGCGGGCCAGGCTCGCGAGAGCGGGGCCTCCGGCGACGCTGTAGGTGTCGACAAGATACGTGATCTGCTGTTCGGCAACCAGATGCAGGACTATGACCGCCGCTTTTCCAAGCTTGAAGAACGGGTCTTGCAGCGCTTCAAGGATGTCGAATCCGAGGCCAAGCGCAATCTTGAAATGTACGAGTCAAATGCAAAGAAGCAGGTCGACTCGCTTGCGGCGCAATTGCGGAACGAAAAAGACGCGCGAGCCGACGCCGACAAGGAGATTGATCGGAATCTTCGGGAGCAAAATCAGGCGCTCGAAAAGCAGGTGCGCGCGTTGTCGGATCAGTTGAGCGAGCTTGAGCGGGAAGTTGCGGACCGGATAAATCGAAACGATCATTTGCTGCGTGAGGAAATCAAGCAAAAGAATGAAAGCATTCAGATGCTGATGGAGAAAATGTTTTCCGATCTTGGCAATGTCAAGACCGACCGAAATCTTTTGGCTGGCCTGTTTGTCGAGGTTGCAAAATGTCTAAATCAGGATCCCGCAGGCAGCAAGAACAACTCGGAGCGTACGTGGAAAGTGAGTTGATCGGAACTTGACGTCGACTGTCGACCCAATCAGCCTTCCTCAACGAGCAGCTTCGAACGATACAGAGATTGATCGCGAGGCTCTGGCTCGCCTTTTGATCGAAATTGCCCGGAACGTTGATCCGGACTATCGTGCGCGTCTCGACGGAATCCCAACCGCCGATCCTCGCATGGAAAAGCTTCGCCAGTTGCTGGTCGGCCGCGAAATTTCGGAGCTTTCACGAGTTACGCATCTGCTCGACGAACCCGAGCAGCTTGCGGCTGCAGTTGGGGGTGTTCTCCCCAGTGCAGCCGCACGTGCGCCTCATGCGCAACTCGGAGAGGCCCTTGCGCCAGCTGTCGAGAGGGCCGTGCAACGGTCCATCCAGAAGAGCCCGCGTACGCTTACGGATATATTGTACCCGGTGTTTCTGCCGGCTATTCGCAAGTCGATCGGCGAAAAGATCGACCAAACCTTTCAATCGCTGAATGAAACTTTAAGACATATATTTACCTGGCATGGGCTCAAGTGGAGGCTTGAAGCTTGGAGAACTGGTGCAAGCTTCTCAGAAGTTGTTCTTAAGCATTCTCTTGTCTATCGTGTAGAACATGTTTTTCTCATCAATCGCAATTCCGGGCTTTTGATAGCGCATGTAACCGCTGATAATGCAACTAGCGAAGATCCTCAACTCATTTCTTCTATGCTTAGTGCAATTCAAGATTTTGTAAAAGACTCATTTAACGAGAAAGAACAGAGCGGCCTGGACACGATCCGTTTCGGGGAGCTTCGTCTCTGGTCGGAAGTTGGACCGTTTGCGACCTTGGTTGCGGTGATCCGGGGAAATCCGCCCGAGGAATTACATGAAATAATTCGCGATGTATTGCTTCGCATCCATGATGAATACTCACAGGCTCTAGAGCAGTTTGACGGCGACAGTTCGCAGTTGGCCGGCGTAGAGTCGCAGTTGCAGACCTGCGTTGAACTGAAGCAGGAGGAATCAAACCAAGGATTTCCCTGGCTGGTCTTGGCTGCAGTCCTGCTGGTTTTGATTCCCGCAGGCGGTTGGTTCTTTCTTTCCTGGCAATCCGGGCAGCGCTGGCAGGCGTATGTGTCGCGACTGGGGACCCAGCCGGGCATCATCGTTGCCGAACAAAAGTTGCGTGATGGCCAATTCTATATTGCCGGCCTGAGAGACCCGCTTGCCGCCGACCCGCAGTCGCTGTTGGCCGGAACGCAGGTCGATCCCGCCCGCGTTCATTCACGCTGGCAATTCTATCAGAGTCTTGAGCCGGAGTTCGTGTTGAAGCGGCTAACGGCGTCGCTGGCTCCGCCGGATTCAGTACGACTTTCGATCGTCGATGATCGCATCGTTGCCGAGGGGGAGGCTCCCGACACCTGGATAGATCGGGCGCGCGCAGCGGCCCAACAACTTTCGGCAGGCGGACCGGAATTCGATATCTCCAGGGTTCGTGATGTGAGTCCCGAAGCACGCGCGGCGGAGCGCTGGCAGGCCTATGTGTCGCGACTGGGGAGCCAGCAGGGCATCATCGTTGCCGAACAAAACGTGCGCGATGGCCAATTCTATATTGCCGGCCTGAGAGACCCGCTTGCCGCCGACCCGCAGTCGCTGTTGGCCGGAATGCAGGTCGATCCCGCCCGCGTTCATTCGCAGTGGCAATTCTATCAGAGTCTTGATCCGGAGTTCGTGTTGAAACGGCTAACGGCGTCGCTGGTTCCGCCGGATTCAGTACGACTTTCGATCGTCAATCATCGCATCGTTGCCGAGGGTGAGGCTCCCGACACCTGGATAGATCGCGCACGCGCAGCGGCCCGACAGCTTTCGGCAGGCGGACCGGAATTCGATATCTCCAGGGTTCGTGATGTGAGCCCCGAAGCACGCGCGGCGGAGCACTGGCAGGCTTATGTGTCGCGACTGGAGGCCCAACCGGGAATCATCGTCGCCCAACAAACGGCGAGGAGCGGACATTTCTATATTTCCGGCCTGAGAGACCCGCTTGCCGCCGACCCGCAGTCGCTGTTGGCCGGAACGCAGGTCGATCCCGCCCGCGTTCATTCGCAGTGGCAATTCTATCAGAGCCTTGATCCGAAGTTCGTGTTGAAGCGGCTGATGGTGTCGCTGGTTCCCCCGGATTCAGTACGACTTTCGATCGTCGAGGATCGCATCGTTGCCGAGGGTGAGGCTCCCGACACCTGGATAGATCGCGCACGCGCAGCGGCCCGACAGCTTTCGGCAGGCGGACCGGAATTCGACATCTCCAGAGTTCGTGATGTGAGCCCCGAAGCACGCGCGGCGGAGCACTGGCAGACTTATGTGTCGCGACTGGAGGCCCAAGCGGGAATCATCGTCGCCCAACAAACGGCGAGGGGCGGACATTTCTATATTTCCGGCCTGAGAGACCCGCAGGCCGCCGACCCGCAGGCTCTGCTGTCCGGAACAGGGGTCGATCCTGCTCGCGTTCACTCGCAGTGGCAATTCTATCAGAGCCTTGATCCGAAGTTCGTGCTGAAGCGGCTGGTGGCGTCGCTGGCTCCGCCGAAATCGGTTCGGCTTATGATCATCAAGGATCGCATCGTTGCCCAGGGTGAGGCTCCTGCCGCCTGGATAGATCGGGCGCGGCTCGCCGCCCAACAGCTGTCCGCGGACGGACTCTCTCTAGAAATCTCCGAGCTGCGTGAGTTGACCCCTCCGGAACTCACTCATTTGAGGGAGGCTATTCAAGCGGTCGACATTTTCTTCGATTCTGGCAAGGCTGTACCGGGACCAGAGCAACTGCCGGTTCTCGACAAATTGGCGAATCAGTTGAAGCAATTGGCCAAGGACGCCCGCAAGGCAGGCGTAACAGCACAGTTCATGTTGACCGGCCATTCGGACGAGACGGGCCGTGAAACGGCCAAATTGTCGATCAGCGCCGCGCGCGCGGAAACAGTTCGTGCGCTTCTCAAGAAGCGCGGCGTCGATCCGGAATTGCTCTTGGTTCGCGGCGCCGGCACCTTTGAGCCAGCGGAGACTGAAAATAGCCGAACCGGGAGCTCGGCCAATCGCAGAGTTTCGGTTACGGTAAACTTCCACTAGGGCGGAGCCCAGGATATTGCAAAAGAAGATCTGCATGTTGGGCGGGTTCGCTGTCGGAAAGACGAGTCTGGTTCGCAGGTTTGTGCAAAGCATCTTTTCAGAAACCTACTTGACCACGGTGGGAGTGAAAATCGACAAGAAGAGTGTCGCATTCCCGGACAAGACCGTGGATCTGATTTTGTGGGATTTGGCCGGCGAAGACGATATCGGCTCATTCCGCGTCAGCTATGTGCGAGGTGCCAGCGGGCTCGTGCTTGTCGTCGATGGAACGCGCGCCGCCACTCTTGCCGTGGCGCTCACGTTGCGCGAGCGGGCCGAGGCTGAATTCGGCGCTATGCCGTTTGTATTGCTGCTCAATAAATCCGATCTGGCCGATCGGTGGGCAATATCGGATAGTGAAATTAACGAACTGAGGCAACTTGGATGGCAAATCTATCTAACGAGTGCGCTTTCGGGTGAACATGTTGATGATGCGTTTCGTCAGCTTGCTTCGATGGTCGCAAAATAGACCATGCATGAATTGCCAAGAGAAGTCAGAAGCTGGATTTACGATTTCTTCTACAACGAGCGCTCCGTCGCATATCTGAAAATCGACGCCCAGCTTCGCATAGCTGCGAAGGGCGGCAGCGTCAAACATTACGGACTCTCATCAGTTCGCATTGGTAAGCCTGTTGCCGAGCAGCTTGAATTCATGGAAGGTTTGCTGCCCTGCCCGGAGCTTCCATATCATATGGCCATGGTCGAACTGCCCAGCGGGCGTGTCGCGGACCTCCATCTTTTTGCTGACAATGCCTGCGTGTGGCTGCTCTTTCTTGACGCCACTGCCGAACGCGACAATAGGCAGCGACTTCAACAGAAGGCTTATGAAATGACGCTCCTGCAAGAGAGGGAGCGTCAACTCAACGAGAAATTACAATCGATGAACGAGGCGTTGAGGGCGAGCCAAGAGGGATTGTCGCGTGAATACCAGCGCGCCGAAGCCCTGCTCCTCAACATTCTTCCGGCGTCTATCGCGGAGCGGCTAAAAGCGCACGAAGAAATTGCAGACAACTACGCAGAGGTGAGTGTGCTTTTTGCCGACATCGTCGGTTTTACGGAAAGAGCGCGGAGCGTCGGAGCCGTGACGACGCTCGCTATTTTAAATTACTTCTTCAAGGCGGCGGATCTGCTCTCGGAGCGATACGGCTGCGAAAAGATCAAGACAATCGGCGATTGTGTGATGGTGGTCGCTGGCCTGCCCGCCGCGCGATCCGATCATGCGGAAGCCCTTGCGCACTATGCACTTGAACTGCGGAAGGCGGTTAAGCTCGAACGCTTCGCAGGAGAACCGATAAGACTCAGAATTGGAATTCACTCAGGACCAATTGTGGCGGGCGTTATAGGCAAAAGGCGGTTTGCCTATGACCTATGGGGTGACACCGTTAATCTCGCCGCACGTATCCAAACGTCCGCGGAGCCCGATGAAATCCGTATTTCGGATGCAACTCATCAACTGCTTGGACCAAATTTTGCTTGCGATCCACTCGCGGAAACGGAATTGCGTGGTACAGGTCGTGTGCGAATGTGGCGGCTCCCGGCCTGATTTGCCGCATGGCAGTGCCGACCCTGGAGCGCGTTGCATCTCAAGCAACATCATGGTTTCGAATGTCCGCAGCGGTGCGCGAAGCAATCGACCACCGAGCGACCGATGCCCAGTTCATAGAACGGCCGGAGGCCTGGGCCGAGGTCGGAATGCCCTGCCCCCGGCGGCTGAATAAACACCGCCAAGTACCCGGCGCAAGGTCTAGCTCGGAACGATGACGTCTTGCACCACCACATCGGTTTCTCCAAGGTAGGAGCAACGGCGGACATAGATGTCGTTGCTTGCCGATTTGACCTGAAGGTTACAGCACGATGCCACTTATGATTCGACGATTGGAAGCCAGGAATCTGGCGCGCCCGGCACGACGTCTCCGACATCTGATTGCGATGTTTGTCCTGATTGCCAGGCCGCTCGTCTTTGGTATCGCCCTCTTGTTGGCCGGTCCGGCACAGGCGCAGGCGCCGGCGACGGTCCCGCCTGAAAGGGTCAAACAGCTATTCGAGCTTCTCGACGATCCGTCAGTGAAGGCCTGGGTGGCCGAACAGCGAAATCAGGACGCCGGGTCAACGGGAGCGCCTGCCGAGGCAGGAGCTTCGCCGGCCGACGCATCGTCCGACGCCGTCGCCGCACCCGGCCAGATGAATACGATGGCATCCTCGACGCTCGATCGGATCAGGCATCATATCGAAAGAATCGTGCGAACTTTGCCCTTGCTGCCAAGCCAGTTCGCGCGCGTTCGGGCAGAGACGATGGAGGATATGTCCAGCAAGGGGTCTGCCGGCGTATTTGTGCTGATTGCGATGTTCATCGCTGCCGGCCTGGCACTCACTTGGGCAACGTACAAGTTCACCCGTCCATTTCGTCTTTGGATTATCGCGCAACCGAAGGATACGCCCGTTGGGCGAGCCAAGAAGATTGGGGGGCGCGCGCTTTATTCCAGCATGCTGATCGTCTCTTTCGCACTGGGCAGCGCCGGCGCGTTCATGTTGTTCGATTGGCCAATGCTTATCCGCGAGATTGTACTGACATTTCTGATGGCGGCGGTCGTTACATGGGGTGTGCGCATGTACGCCATGGCCATGCTCGTCCCTTCCTTCATGAACGTCGAGAACGCCGTCGAGGTTCGTGCTTTGCCGATCACCAACGAAGCGGCTGACCATTGGTCCTATTGGCTACCTCGGATCGTCGGCGCCTTCGCCTTCTTCGGCGCCGCGTTTATCCTCTTGCCAGGTCTCGGCATCGATCAGGACGGAATGATGGTCCTGTCACTGGGCGCCGATTTCGTGCTGCTGTTGCTCCTGCTGCTCGCCATTTGGCTTCGGCCAAGAACGCAGCGAGACGGTGCACGCCACATCGGTCACACGGAAGCGACATGGCTATTGACTGCTTATTTCGTCGTCCTGTTCCTGCAGCGCATCGCCGGCCTTTATACATACTTCTGGTTTACCTTCGCCGCATTCTTCCTGCCTTTGGCGATCGTGATGACGCAGCGCGGGGTTAATTTCGTTCTGCGGCCAGGTTCGGAAGATGTGGGCCGGCCTACGATCCCGGCGGTGACGATCGCTGTCATCGATCGCGGAATCCGAATGATTTACATCCTGGTGGCGGCTTACTTTCTCGCACGTGTCTGGGGTCTGGACATGCAATCCATGCGGGACAGCGATACGACGACGACGTTCATATTGCGCGGCTTGATCAATGTCGTGGTCATTGCCCTCGCAGCCGATTTCGGCTGGTCGATCATCAAAGCTTTGATCGAACGAAAGCTGGGCATCGAAACACCGCACCCTGTGATCAGCGACGAGGACGTCCCGATCCTCGATCCGCAGCAGGCGCGGCTGCACACGCTCTTGCCGATCCTCCAGAATATTCTGCTCGCATCGATCATCGTGATGGCGGTGCTTATGATGCTCGCCTCGCTGGGTATCCAGATCGGCCCATTGATCGCCGGCGCCGGCGTCGTCGGCGTCGCCGTGGGCTTTGGGGCACAAACCATCGTCAAGGACGTCATTTCAGGCGTGTTTTTTCTGCTCGATGATGCGTTTCGTGTTGGCGAATACATTTCATCGGGCAATTACAAGGGTACTGTGGAAAGCTTTTCGCTGCGCTCGGTGAAGCTGCGCCACCATCGTGGTCCGCTCTTCACGGTACCTTTCGGTGAACTCGGGGCAGTCCAGAACCAGAGCCGTGACTGGGTCATCGACAAATTCAACATCACCGTTGGCTATGACACCGATATCGACTTCGCTCGCAAGCTGATCAAGCGGATCGGGCTCGAACTGGCGGAAGATCCCGAGTTCAAACACTGGGTGCTCGACCCGATCAAGATGCAGGGCGTACAGGAGTTCGGCGAATACGGCATCGTATTGAGAGTCAAGGCCACAACCAGACCGGGAGGCGCCTTCGGTATGAAACGCAAATTCTATGTACGCCTCCGCCAAGTCTTCAAGGAGCAGGGCATCGAACTTCCATTTCCGACCGTCCAGGTCCAGGGGCTACAGAACCCACATGGGGCAGAGAATGCGCCGTTGGAGATCACACCCGAGTTGAAAATGGCCGTCGCGCAGTCGCACACTATTCGGCGCAGAAAAAAAGCTAGCACAACGGAGTAGGAAAACCGTGACACCTGCCGGTCACAACGCGGTTTTCCGCGCATCGCCCGTGGCAGGGATACTCTTCTATCTTCAACCGTTAAGACGAAAAAAATACCTTCACGAGCCTCACCGACCCTGACGGTACCTTGATAAATTCGGCCGGCAGTATGCCGGAGGTCCGTTGGACGTGGCGTTGGCGTCAAACTCTACATGCCGATAGATGCCGAACGCCACGTCAGCGATGGTGAAGTCCGTCGCCGTCAGTAGTGTGGCCCTCGCGCCGGTTGCGATACGGCGCAACATTCGCGGATTGAACGACGCCGCTTCAAGCGATCGCAGCTCGACTTCCGACCGGATTACGGCAAGCGCCATCGGCTACCTGCCGCGCGTCAGTCACGCGGTAAGGACAGCCCCGCGAGAAGCGGAGCGTACGCGGCGAGCCTGCGGGATACGAACTCCGTGAAGAGCCGCACGCGCTTCGTCTTGCGTGTCTCCCCCTGTGTGAGAAGCCAGAGCGTTCCGTACATGTGCAGGTCGGTGCCCGGCACCCTCACCAGTAGGGGGTCGGCATCTCCGACGAAGCACGGCAGTGTCGTCATCCCGAGCCCTTGCCGTACTGCAACGATCTGCGCCTCGCCGTCCGTGGTCCTGAACGGAACCCCCGTGGTACGAACCTCACCCTCGCTGGCCCAATCCGGAATTCCATGAATGCTAATGACGATCCACCGGATGGGATCAGGCGCACCCGCACGCCACGCGGCTAGTCGATCGCGAGACATGTAGACGCCGCCGAACAGCTCCGGTCCCTTCAGGCCGTGAAGATTGAGCGGCAGGGTTTTGCGGTCGTAGACGACGCGGATCGCCACGTCGGCCTCTCGGTTGGTCAGATTTGCCAGCTCGCCGGACGACAAGATTTCCATCTCGATGTCCGGATGCAGACGCGCGAAATCGGCGAAGTCCGGCATGAGCAGGTGTGTCGCGAGGGGCGGTGCCAGCGTCACCCGCAGAAGCCCGCGCACGCTCTGGTCGCGCCCGAAGACGCGCGTCTCCAGCTGGTGCGACGACGCTTCCATCTGGTTCGCGAGCTCGAGGACCTCCTCGCCCGCAGCCGTCAGGCGGTAGCCCGAAGGCAGCTTTTCGAACATCTGCGCCCCGAGGCGTTCCTCGAGCTGTGCGATGCGTCGCAGCGCGGTCGAGTGATACACTCCGAGGCCCTCGGCGGCAGCCCGCACTGAGCCTCCGCGCGCCACCGCAAGAAAGTAGCGAATGTCATCCCAGTCGATCATGGTGCAATCCGGCACCGCGCGGTGCGCCTTCCAAAGCCCGTATCTAACGCATCGTACAGCAGTAAGGGCGGTCATCATAGCTTATGTCGACGAGCGCGGCCCAATTCCGAACGGCGGACACCGATCGTCGCGGCTGGCGTCAGTCGTCCAGCCGGATCGATTTTGCACCACCGATGTGCGCGCTTCCGCACTCAACAACGGACGCCGGCGGACCCATTTCGAGGTTCTCGGAGGCAGATGCTGTCCCGACACCACGAAAGGAGAAGTTATGGGAAAGCTTGAAGGTAAGGTTGCGGTCATCACAGGTGGATCGAGCGGCATGGCGCTGGCGAGCGCCAAGCGGTTCGTTGAAGAAGGCGCCTATGTTTTCATCACGGGCCGGAGACAGGAGGCGCTGGACGAGGCCGTCAAGCTGATCGGCCGGAACGTGACCGGCGTGCGCAGCGATGCGTCCAATCTCGACGACCTCGACCGCCTGTTCGATGCAGTCAAGCGCGAAAAGGGCAAGATCGACGTCCTGTACGCGAGCGCCGGCACGGGCGAAGCCGTCCCACTGGGCGAGATTACCGAGCAGCATTTATGCGACCTTCGGCCTGAATACGCGCGGCACGCTGTTTACGGTTCAGAAGGCGTTGCCGCTGTTCAACGATGGCGGATCGATCTTCATGACCGGGTCAGTTGCTTCGATCAAAGGTTTTCCTGGCTACAGCGTGTATGCGGCGAGCAAGGCGGCGCTCCACGCATTCGCACGCGGGTGGCTCAACGAACTCAAGGGCAGGAATATCCGGGTGAACGTGCTGCACCCGGGGCCGATCGCCACACCGATGCAGGACCAAGTTCTCACCGAGGAGGCGAAGCAGATGTTCGAATCCCTGATCCCGCGGGGAAAGATGGGTCGTCCTGAGGAAATTGCGGCGGCCGCGCTGTTTCTTGCTTCAGACGATTCGAGCTTCGTGAATGGGCTGGAGTTGTCTGTCGACGGAGGCTTCTCGGCCATCTGAAATCGCGCCGGATCGCGGGAAGCGGCTGATCGGCGGGAACTAGCGTGTCCATGGTGGAACGACTTCCCCGCTGAATGGTCGGCCCGGCCGCGCTGAAGTCGTTCACGACGGGACGTCTACGCAAAGGACGCCACACAGCAGAACGGATAACCCAGCGCCGTTGAAGGCCGGGGAATCAAGACCAATACGGATCGGAGAAGTTTTATGAGCTACGCTATTGTAGGATTCGGTAAGATAGGCCAGGCCCTCGCCCACGCCTTCGCCCGTAAAAACATCGACGTGACCGTCGCGAGCCGCCGGCCGCCCGAGGCGTTGGCGCCGCAGGCTCGGGCGATTGGACCCACGGTCATCGCCAAGTCGCTGCGGGATGCACTCGAGGCCGACACAATCATCTTGGCGGTCCCGTTCGGGCAGCATCGCGAGGTTGCGAAGGTCCTGCCGAGCTGGAAAGGCAAGACGGTCATCGACGCGATGAACGCGTTTCCAGTCCCTGAAGAGCTGGATGGTCTCCCGTCCTCCGCCTTCGTCGCGAAGGCGTTCACCGGCGCCAAATTCGTGAAAGGTTTCAATCACCTGGTTGCGGCCACCCTGGCTGCCGATCCGATCGTCGAGGGCGGGCACCGGGTCGTTTTTCTGTCGAGCGACGACGAGGACGCGATCGCTCCCGTGGCGGCCTTGGCCAAACAACTCGGGTTCGCACCCGTCAAGCTGGGAAAGCTCAACGAGGGTGGCGCGCTGGTGCACGCACGCGGCCGCACTTGGGGCCAGCTCATCTTCCAGGATTTGTTCAAGAAGGAGCAGTAATCGATCTACGACCGCGTGATTTGGCCCGAGAAGTACGATCCCAAAACGTCGGCCATCTATGCGCTCAATGACATCGACGTGAAGGCACCCGCTTAAGTAGTATGGAGGCTGCTGATCGACGCCGAGAACTGGTCGCGCGCGCGAACTTCTTCGAGCAGCGCGCGACCGAATATTTGAAGGCCACAAAGTCGCGAAGGTTGGGATGGGCCTGACGGCGTATGGGCGCCGTTCGAAGAGCGGGGAGACGCCCGGCAGAGCAGCAGATCTGCGGGTCGCTTAGAATCTATCGACTGCTATCGATGGCCTAGGATTCGCCCTAGTGTCCTCTGCTATCCGATACTACTCCACCGTACTCCCCTTCACTCCCACTCAATAGTGCCTGGCGGTTTGCTCGTCACGTCGTAGACGACGCGGTTGATGCCGCGCACCTCGTTGATGATGCGGGTGGCGGCTGCTCCCAGGAATGCCATGTCGTAGTGGTAGAAATCCGCGGTCATGCCATCTACCGAGGTGACGGCACGCAACGCGCAGACGAATTCGTAGGTGCGGCCGTCGCCCATGACGCCGACGGTCTGCACCGGCAGCAGCACGGCGAAGGCCTGCCAGATGGCGTCGTAGAGGCCGGCCTTGCGGATTTCGTCGAGATAGATGGCGTCGGCCTCGCGCAGGATCTCCAGCTTTTCGCGGGTAATGCCGCCCGGGCAGCGGATGGCGAGACCGGGACCGGGGAACGGATGCCGGCCAATGAAGCTGTCGGGCAGGCCGAGCTCCTTGCCGAGCGCCCTCACCTCGTCCTTGAACAATTCGCGCAGCGGCTCGACCAGCTGCATGTTCATGCGTTCGGGCAAGCCGCCGACATTGTGGTGCGACTTGATGGTCACCGACGGTCCGCCGGTGAAAGAGACGCTTTCGATGACGTCGGGATAGAGGGTGCCTTGCGCCAGGAAATCGGCGCCGCCGAGCTTCTCGGCCTCCTCCTCGAACACTTCGATGAACAGCCGGCCGATGGTCTTGCGCTTCCTCTCGGGGTCGGCCTCGCCCTCCAATGCCGAGATGAACCGGTCCGAAGCATCGACCAGGATCAGCGGCAGATTATAGTGCTGGCGAAACATCTCAACCACCCCGGCCGCCTCGTCCTTGCGCATCAGCCCGTGGTCGACGAGGATGCAGGTGAGCTGGTCGCCGACCGCCTCGTGGATCAGCAGGGCCGCGACCGAGGAATCGACGCCGCCCGACAGCGCGCAGATCACCTTGCCCTTGCCGACCTGTTTGCGGATCGTCTCGACCGCGTGCTCGCGATAGGCGCGCATCGTCCAGTCGCCTTCGATGCCGGCGATGTTGTGGACGAAGTTTTGGAGCAGCCTGGCGCCGTCCGGCGTATGCACCACTTCGGGGTGGAACATGAGGCCGTACATCTTGCGCTCGACATTGCCGAAGATGGCGAAGGGCGAGCCCTCCGATTTTCCCAGCACCTCGAACCCCTTCGGCAGGGTGATGACGCGGTCGCCATGGCTCATCCATACCTGGTGGCGCTGGCCGGGCGCCCAAAGGCCCTCGAACAGCGGGCTGTCCTTGGCGATCTCGACGAAGGCGCGGCCGAATTCGCGATGGTCGGAGCTTTCGGCGACGCCGCCCATCTGCACGCACATCGCCATCTGGCCGTAGCAGATGCCGAGCACCGGCACGCCGGCATCGAAGACGATCTGCGGCGCGCGCGGGCTGCCGATGTCGCTGGTCGAGGCCGGGCCGCCGGACAGGATCACCGCCTTCGGGTTGATGCGCTTGAACGCCGCCTCGGCCGACTGGAAGGGCACGATCTCGGAAAAGACGCCGGCCTCGCGGATGCGGCGGGCGATCAGCTGGGTGAACTGGCTGCCGAAATCGACAATCAGGACGGTGTCGGGATGATTGGCTGTTTTCATGGCGAGCGTTTAGAGAAAGAAACGAGTCGGCGCAATGGGTTGTGAGGCCTCTCTCTCTCACTCCGATTCCGCATCTTCACGCGACAGATCAAACTCGATCACACCGGAGGCGATCGCCTGTTCCAGCAGTTGCACCGCCCCGGCCAGCTTCTCGTCGATGACGTGCAGATATTCGGTCCAGTCGCCAACGTGTCTCAGATCGGCCGCGCCGTCGGAAATGCCGCGCAGGCCGATAAGCGGCACGTCGAACAGCTGGCAGGCGCGCAGGCAGGCGAAGGTTTCCATGTCGACCATGTCAGCGGCGATCGCGTCGTAGGCGGCGCCGGTGACTATTGCCGCCCCGGTCGACAGCGTCGCCGGCCTGATGCCTGGTATGCTGAACGGCAGCGGCACGCTCACCGGCAGATCGAGAAACGGCGTGGCGCCCTTCTCGAACCCCAAGGGGGAGGCATCCATGTCGCGGTAGGCGATTGAAACGACCTGGTAGATTTCCGTCTGCTCCAGCGTCCGGCTGCCCGCCGACCCGAGCGACACGACGAGATCCGGCAGCGCGTTTTCGGCCGACCGCCGGGACAGTTCCGCGCCGAGCACGACACCGGCCTCAACCGGCCCGACGCCGGTCAGCAGCGGCGTGAACAGCCGCTGCAGGTGTGGACCGTATTCGGCCTCGGCCGCCATGACGAAAAGAACGGATCTGCCGGAGATCAGGGTGAGCTCACCAGGTGTTTTGCCGGCCATGATCGTCCATCCTCCCCTGCCCGTTCCTCAGCCCTCGATACCGTCGCGGCCGAGCACGGTCATCATCGTTCCTGTCATTGTGGCGATCAGCTTGGCCTCGCCGTCGATGGCGAACGCATAGGCCTGGCCGTCGGCGACGATGATGGTGCGGCCGGGCTTGGTCACCGAGCCGCGGAACAGAAAACGCTCGCCCCGGCCCGGCGCCAGCAGATTGACCTTGAACTCGATGGTCAGCACGCCGGAATTTTCCGGCATCAGCGAGAATGCCGCATAGCCGCAGGCCGAGTCGAGAGCCGTCGAAATCACGCCGGCATGAAGAAAGCCGTGCTGCTGGGTCAGTGCCGCAGAATAGGGCATTTCGATCTCGATAATGCCGGGCGTCACCAGCGTCAGCTCGGCGCCAATGGTCATCATCGCGTTCTGGCGCGCAAAGGACGTCCTGACGCGGTCCTCATAATCGGGAGCAGGAACGATCTTTGCTGCCATGGCCGTCGACCTTCGTTTCTCGACAAATCTTATTGCAAAGGCATTTATCGCAGAGGGGTGGGCGGCAGGCAATCGCAAATGCTGCACTGCAGCAATTGGCTAAACCTGCTGATAAGAAGCGAGATCGGCGACATCCGGCAACCGTTCAGCCGGCCCGCCGCAGCGCGCAGAAGTAAAAGCCGTCGGTGCCGCTCAGCAACGGCGACAGCGAAATGCCGCCCGCAGCGCCAATACGCACTGCCGCTGCATGGCCCGCAAAGCGGCTGTCCCAAAGCTGGCGGTGATCGACCGAGACAAAACCGGGATGGCGGTCGCGGAAGGCCGAAACCTGGTCGCCATTTTCCTCGTCGAACACCGAACAGGTGATGTAGACCAGCAGGCCGCCGGGTTTGACGAAGTCCCTGGCGGCATCGAGGATCGTCTCCTGCTCGCCCTTGCGGGCGTCGAGCTGCCTTTGCGTCAGCCGCCATTTGGCATCCGGCCGGCGCCGCCAGGTGCCGCTGCCGGTGCAGGGCGCATCGATTAGGACGATGTCCATATGCTTGCCGAGCGGCGCGAGCTCCGCCGGCTTGGTGACGATCTGCACATTGCGGTTTTCCGAGCGGCGGATGCGGTCGAAGATCGGCGCCAGCCTTGCCTTCTCGGCATCGTGGGCGAAGATCTGGCCGCGATTGTCCATCGCCGCAGACAGCGCCAGCGTCTTGCCGCCGGCGCCGGCGCAAAAGTCGAGCACCTGCATTCCAGCCTCGGCGCCGGCCAGTTCGGCCGCAATCTGCGAACCCTCGTCCTGAACCTCGAACCAGCCTTTCTGGAAGGCCGGCTCGGCCTGCACGTTCGGGTGCCTGCCATCGCCTTCGATCGGCGGGATGCGGATACCGTGCGGCGCGATCCGGGCAGGCTTGGCGCCGGTCCCCGCCAATTCCGCCAGCACCTTGCCGCGATCGGCCTTCAGCGTGTTGACCCTGAGATCGAGCGGCGGGCGAGTGCCAAGAGCGGCACCCTCTTCCACCCAGGCCGTGCCGAACGCCCGTTCGAACAGCGGCATGCACCAGTCGGGGACGTCTGCCCTGACAGCCGGCGGCGCATCGGCAAGCCGGCGAGCCGCAAGCGTTGTCAGTTCGTCAGCGTTCAGCAGCGGCGGCGCGAACTTGTCGCCCTCGAGCGCCTCGTTCAGCGACTGCGCCGTCTGGCCCCATTCGAGCAGCAGCGCGCCGAAGCCGATGGCGCGCGGCGTGTCTTCGCCGAGCAGCCAGCCGGCCGAGCGTTTGCGGCGCAGCGCGTCGTAGACGATGTTGCCGATCGCGGCGCGGTCGCCGCCACCGGCGAAGCGGTGCGACAGGCCCCAGTCCTTCAGCGCATCGGCCACCGGCCGGTGGCGCCGGCCAATGTCGTCAAGCACTTCGATGGCTGCCGCCAGCCGCCCGCCCAGTCTCATTGTCGTCTTCCATTACTCAGCAAACTAATTCCGGCCCTGCTCTTAGAGCTTTTCGTGTCCTGATTGAAACAGTTCTGTTTCCCCGACGGCGAGACAATCCATGCAAGGGGGGTGACGAATGTGGGTTGGTGCATCGCGAGCCGCCGCCACCAAGCGGGCGTCGGCATGCGGAACCAAATAATTCGATCAATATATTACAAGTTTCTAATGTGCTTGTCTGGCGCGCGCAAGCACGCCGACTGGTGCAACTGCTCTGCTTTGCAACTTTTGCGGTTGCGAATACTCTTTGCGCGGTGATTCGCGTCGCAGAAAAAGGCGGAGCCGCGGGTCGATACGAGGAGAGGGCAATGAAAACTTATCTGGCGGAAGTTCTAGGCACGTTTCTATTGGTGTTCATCGGCACGGCTTCGGTGGTAACGGGCGGCTTCGGCGGCGCGCTGCCGCTTGGCCAGGAAGGTATCGGTCTGGCGTTCGGCATCGGCCTGATCGCGGCGGCCTATGCGATCGGCCCGATTTCCGGCGCGCATCTCAATCCGGCGGTGACGCTCGGTGTGTTCCTCGCCGGGCGGATGCCGGCCAGGGACGTCATTCCCTACTGGATCGCGCAGATCATCGGCGCCATCATCGCGTCGCTGGCACTGTGGATCATCGTCTCCGGACAGGTCGGCGGCCATACCGGAGGCTTCGGCGCCAATGGCTGGGACGTGACGAAATGGGGCGTCAGCTCGGCCTTCCTGTGGGAGCTGATCGGAACCTTCACCTTCGTCACTGTGATCCTCGGCGTCACCAACGCCAAGCACACCACGGCCTTCGCCGGCCTCGTCATCGGCCTGACGCTGGCCGGCCTGCACTTCGCCATCATTCCGGTGACGGGCACATCGCTCAACCCGGCCCGTTCGATCGGACCGGCGCTGTTTTCGGGAACTGCGGCGATCGGTCAGCTGTGGCTGTTCATCGTCGCGCCGCTGATCGGGGGCGCCATTGCCGGCGTGGTTGCCAAGGCCGGTATCTTCGAGAAGGACTGACTTTTCGGAAGCCCAACGAAAAAGGCGCGGGTCGAGGCCCGCGCCTTTTTCGTTGCGTCGAGAACTTCGTGTGCCGGATCAGGCTGCGAGGTCAAAACGGTCGGCGTTCATCACCTTGGTCCAGGCAGCGGCGAAATCCCTGACGAACTTCTGCCCGGCGTCGGCCGATCCGTAGACCTCGGCAAGCGCACGCAACTGCGCGTGCGAGCCGAAGATCAGATCCGCGCGGGTGCCGGTCCACTTGACAGCCCTGGTCTTGCGGTCGCGCGCTTCGTAGACTTCATCGAAGCCGGCGGCCGGATCCCAGACCGTGTTCATGGAGAGCAGGTTGACGAAGAAATCGTTGGTCAAGGTGCCCGGCCTGTCGGTGAACACCCCGTGCTTCGAGTTGCCGGTGTCGGCGCCGAGCACCCGCAACCCGCCGACGAGCACCGTCATCTCCGGCGCCGTCAAGGTCAGCAGCTGTGCCCGGTCGACCAGCATGGCCTCGACCGACATCGGCGGCTTGCCCCTGACATAATTGCGGAAGCCATCGACTTTCGGCTCGAGCGCGGCGAAGGACTGGACATCCGTCTGTTCCTGCGAGGCGTCCATGCGGCCCGGCGTGAACGGCACCTTGACGTCATGGCCACCGTCTTTGGCCGCCTTCTCGACCGCGGCGACGCCGCCGAGAACGATCAGGTCGGCAAGCGAGACCTTCTTGCCGCCAGACTGCGAAGCATTGAAGCCCTTCTGGATCGCTTCGAGCGTCTCGAGCACCTTGGCCAGCTGTGCCGGCTGGTTGACCTCCCAATCCTTCTGCGGCGCCAGGCGGATGCGGGCGCCGTTGGCGCCGCCGCGCTTGTCGGAGCCGCGGAAAGTCGAGGCCGAGGCCCAGGCGGTCGAGACCAGTTCGGACACGGACAGGCCGGAGGCCAGGATCTTCGCCTTCAGCGAGGCGATATCCTGCTCGTTGACCAGCTCGTGGTCGACGGCCGGGATCGGGTCCTGCCAGATCAGCTCTTCCTTCGGCACGAGCGGGCCGAGATAGCGGACGGCCGGACCCATGTCGCGGTGGGTCAGCTTGAACCAGGCGCGGGCAAACGCGTCCGCGAGCTGATCCGGATTCTGATGGAACCGCCGCGAGATCTTCTCGTAGGCCGGGTCGACGCGCAGCGCGAGGTCTGTGGTCAGCATCGCCGGCGCGCGGCGCTTCGAGGCATCGTGCGCGTCCGGCACGGTGCCTGCACCGGCACCGCCCTTCGGCGTCCACTGATGGGCGCCGGCCGGGCTCTTGGTCAGCTCCCATTCGTAGTTGAACAGATTGTCGAAGAAGTTGTTGCTCCATCTGGTCGGCGTCGTGGTCCAGGTCACCTCGAGGCCCGAGGTGATGGCGTCGCCGGCAATGCCGGTGGCATGTTTGCTCGACCAGCCGAGGCCCTGCGCCTCGATGCCGGCGCCTTCCGGCTCCGCCCCGACCAGCGATGCATCACCGGCGCCGTGCGTCTTGCCGAAAGTGTGACCGCCGGCGATGAGCGCCACGGTTTCCTCATCGTTCATGGCCATGCGGGCGAAGGTTTCGCGGATGTCGCGCGCCGCGGCCAAGGGATCGGGCTTGCCGTTCGGCCCTTCCGGGTTGACGTAGATCAGCCCCATCTGCACGGCGCCGAGATGGCCGTGAAGTTCGCGGTCGCCGGAATAGCGCTCGTCGGCGAGCCACTTGGTTTCCGACCCCCAGTCGACGTCCTGCTCGGGCTCCCAGACATCGGCGCGGCCGCCGGCGAAGCCGAACGTCTTGAAGCCCATCGATTCCAGCGCGACGTTGCCGGCGAGGATCAACAGGTCGGCCCAGGAGATTTTCCTGCCGTATTTCTGCTTGATCGGCCACAGCAGCCGGCGCGCCTTGTCGAGATTGGCGTTGTCCGGCCAGCTGTTGAGCGGCGCGAAACGCTGCTGGCCGGCGCCGGCGCCGCCACGGCCATCGCCAATGCGATAGGTGCCAGCGCTGTGCCAGGCCATGCGGATGAAGAGCGGGCCGTAATGGCCGAAATCGGCCGGCCACCAATCCTGCGAATCGGTCATCACCTGGTGCAGATCCCTGATCACCGCATCGAGATCGAGGCTCTTGAATTCCTTGGCGTAGTCGAAGTCCTCGTCCATCGGGTCCGAGAGGTTCGACTGCTGGTGGAGGACACCGAGGTCAAGCTGGTTCGGCCACCAGTCACGGTTGCTCCTCCTGGCCGATCCATGTGGGACCGGGCATTTGCCGGCGCTGTTGTCGTCGGTTTTCGCGTCCATCTTTGCCTCCGATTTTGTTGATTTTCTGCGATTTGTTGATTTTCCGGGCTGGGCCAGCGGCCGCGCCATTCTGGAATGGTTCCAGACTAGCCTGCCCGGCCGATAAAGACAAATTGCCTTTGCTGTTTATTCTGATAGGTTTTCCTTATGATCGGCTTGACCGTCCGGCAGATGCATTATTTCGAAGCGCTGGCGCAGACGCTGCATTTCGGCCGCGCGGCAAAACTCGCCGGCGTCAGCCAGCCGGCGCTGTCATCGCAGATCGCCGAGATGGAGCTGCGGCTCAATTGCCGGTTGTTCGAGCGCGGCGGCAAGGCGGTGCGGATGACCGACGAGGCGCAGGTCCTGCTGCCGCGCATCGAGCGCATTCTTGCCGACGTGCGCGACGTCGAGGCCACCGCCCGGCGCGGCCGCCCGGCGCTGGAGGGCCGCTTCCGGCTCGGCATCATCCCGACGGTGGCGCCCTATCTGCTGCCGCATGTGCTGCCGGAGCTGAAACGGCATTTCCCGGCCTTGCAGCTCGAATTGCGCGAGGCGGTGACCGCGTCGCTGGTCGAGGACACCAGTTCGGGAAAGCTCGACGCCTTCGTCGCTGCACTGCCGCTCGATTACCCAGGCCTGGTCACCGAGGAACTTTTCTCCGACCGGTTCTTCCTGGCCGTGCCGGCCGGCGACCCCGCCTTCGCCTCACCGCCGGTGCCGCCGGAAAGCCCGGCGCTGGAGCGGCTGATGCTGCTGGAGGAAGGCCATTGCCTGCGCGAACAGGCGCTCGCCGTCTGCGGCAGCGTGCGTCCGGTGGCGATGGCAAGCTACGGCGCGACCAGCCTGACGACGCTCTTACAGATGGTGGCGCATGGGCTCGGCGTCACGCTTATCCCGGAAATGGCGGCCGGGCCGGCCAGCACTATCCCCGATTTGAAGATCGTGCCGTTCCAGGAACCAATGCCGCAACGCACGATCTGCCTCGCCTGGCGGCGCAACAAGGTGCGCCACGACGAATGCGTGGAACTGGCGAAGATCATTCGCAGGTTGGATGCGGCGGTGCTGGCGGCTTGAGCGGCGGATGTTGGGTCGGTTAGCCCCGAAGCGGACCCGCAAGCCAAGCCCCTTCGAATGGAACGGCTTCAATCCTTGCTCCAGGCTGCGAGCAAGCCGCCATGCGGCTCCACACCAAGGTCCGGCACGATGAATGTATCGAGCCGGCGAACATCATCCGCGGGTTGGAGGCGGCGGTACTGGCTGGGTGAGGTACGCCGTACCATCCAGCGGAAGTTTGGTGTTGACCCGAAGTCGACCTTCGCAGACCTGAATGGCTGCTTTGCGCCGCATCACAGCCGTTGGGTAGGGAAGATGGTCATCCCGAAAGCCGAAAGTTCCGTTTGTTCGAATGATGACAACCAAGGAAATAGGAAACAGCCTTTGCGCGCTATTCCCGTGCTTTGGCGTTGCCGAGGGTGCTTCACCAGCATTGATCTTTTTGATGCGGCATCCAGGGCGCCGCGGCGTGCAGTAAGTGGAGAATACAATAGCGGTGAGGGCCGCGATCGGTGAGGTTCAGTGATGAATCATGCGCAGAGTACCAAGTCAAAATGTCTCCGCTGTGACTTCACCTTTATTAAACGACGGCCCTTGATTTTACTTCACGAGATACGCGGCATGAGGTGCAACGCCATGCCATCCCTCATTCCGTTATGCTTCGTTCTGCTGTTGGCATCTCCGGCAAATGGTCAGTTGGCGCCCGAAGCGTCAGCGGTTGCCACAGCTAACGACAGCTCGTCGGTCGTGGTTTCCAAACACACCGAGGTCGGCAAAGAACCGGGCAAGCCACAACCGAACGCGCTCGGATCCCATAAATCTAGAGAGCTGGTGCTCAGCGAAACACAGGCACTCAAGAAGGGCGCGCAAACGCCGCTCGGCGAGCATGAGGAGGCTTTACGCCGCGAATTGGCCGCAGCACGAGCGGAGCTAGACGTTATGCAGCGCGGCGCACGTGAGCTAAGCGCCCAGGCACACGTACTGGCAGACACGGTGGCTCAGCAAGCACAAGCCCTAAATGAGCAGCAGCGGACAGACGAAGCGCTCGCGCTCGATCTGGAGACGGCGCAGCGCGTTATCGAAAGCTACAGGGCCGAAGCCAGTCTCTGGAACAGCGAGAAGGCTGCCGCGCTTGGAGCGCACCCCTCTATGGAAGCCTCTCAGCTTGCTGCGAAGCGAACGCTTGATGACGAGCGGCACAAGGTTGAGCTCTTGGAACAAGAACTTACCACGGCTCGCCAAACTATCGATGCTCTTAAGAAAGGCGTAAATCTGGCAGCCGTCGAGCAGGCGAACGCCATAAGGGACCGACAGGTGGCCGAGGCCGCTCTAAAGCAGGCTCGAGAAACACTCGAACGGGGACGCGAACGAGCAGATTCAGCTGTACGTGACCTCGATATTGTTCGCCAGGAACGCGATGCTTTAAAGCAGAACTCGGTAGAATTGAGTGCCGCGCTGGACCAAGAGCGTGAAAGGGATATCGGTCTAGCCCGCAGCCTCAGTGCAGCGCGTGAGGCAATTGATATTGTCAAGGGTAAGCGTCGCACTGCGGCTGTGGAGCGCGCGCCGAAAGCACGTACCCCCGCACTTGCAAGTAGGTTATCGCGTTCGGGCGCCCAACCAGCCCGTAAACCGGGCTTGCCGGAAAAACAGAAAGTGAAGGTCCAAAAGCCGCCGCAAACTGCTCTGCTGGCAACCATACCTCTTCCTGCAGCATTGCTTCCAACACGGCCATCAAAAAGCTCGAGCCGCGCCAGTGAAGACTAGGGAGCGAAATGGATGCCGCAGGGAGACGACAATGAAGAAGTATGTCGCAGCCGCGTTGACAATCGGGATCACAATTGGACCTGCGTCAGCTCTTGAAGCAGGTGTGGGCGGTGGGGCGGGCGGTGTCGGGGTCGGTGCTGGAGTGAGCGCCGGTTCGCAAGGCGTATCTGTGGGGGCGGGCACGAGCGTCGACGGCGTAGGCGGGGCAAATGTTGGAGCTTCGGTCGGTGCGGATGACGGATCAGTCGACGCAGGCGTTAGTGCCAGCGGCAACGTTGGTGATACAAGCACAAGTGCCACTGTGGGCGACGATCCGTCCGCCGAAAACGAAGCGGCTACCGCACCCGACAGTTCGACTGCAGTGACAGCCCCTTCCTCTGCCAAGACCGCTGGGCAATCCATCGTCCTGCCACCCGTCCTCAGGCCTTCCAAAGCCGGTGACGGTGACTCCACCAAGGGATATCCCTTTGTATCTCCGGGACCACTGACAGCGAAACCCGGTACGCCGATTGTGATCGTGCGAGCCTGCCGCGCGGCGATCATGGCCGCTGCGATGCCGCTTGGGGCCGTCCGTGTCCACGCGGCAAGCGCAGGCGCGTTGGATCAACGTCGGGGTGCACTCACGGCGCCGATCGAGGTGCGAATAGACTATGCAAGAAAAGGCGGCATCGAAGTCCGGCAGGCGCAAGTCAGTTGTCGTCTCGATGCATCGGGCAGGGTCACTGCAATAATATAGCGCCAAGCCTGATTTGCCAGCCTGCGCACACCGACAGCGGCACGATCCGCTTTTCCATCTACAAGGCGGCCTCCTTCGGCGGTGGCGCCGGAGGTGTTGGTCAAAGGTTCGGTTTGAGCCCCGAAGCCAACCCGCAGCCCCTTCGAAAGGGACGACTTCAGTCCCTTTCCCAGGCGGCGAGCAATGGGCCTTTGCTCCCATAGACAGGGTCCTTGCGCGGGCGGCCTATCCTGGGGATCGTCACCACCGCCCTGGCATGATCGGCGGCGGTCGTGCACAGGTCATAGGTGCCGGAAGGAGGATAGGCGCCGACGACCAGAAAATCGTCGGACGCGGAAAGACGCTGGTGCCCGGTGCCGGCCGGAATCACCGCGACGTCGCCGGCCTTCAGCGACAGCGTTCGCCCCTTGCTGCCGCCAAAGCGGACCTTGGCCGTGCCGCGCGCAACGCCCAGCACCTCGTGTATCCGCGAATGGTAGTGGACGTAGTCGTAGATGCCATTGCGCCAACTATCGCCCCAGCCATTTGCGTCGAAAAGCGCCTCCATGACCGCCGCCGGATCGAATTCCTCGGGCAGCTTGACGGCGCCGCGATAGACGACAAGCGGCCAGGACGGATGATTGGGCACGAGGCCATCATCCCCAAAACGAAATTCGTTCGGTTTGCGCGGTCTGACCAGATCGGCGACCTCTCGCCTGCCCGGCCTGGCGACACCGGTGACCTGCTCGACGGCTTTCTTGGTGGTTTGCAGGATGCTCATGGGGTGACCTTGGGTATGGTGGCGAGCTTCATGCGGATTAACCGGTTGCGTGGCGGTCAGTTCCGTTGACGGCAGAGATCTGCGATCTGCGCCACGGCGGCTCCGCAACAAGATCCGGCAAATCCTGAATGGCTGCTTTGCGCCGCATGGCAGTCATTCCTGCGGTCCCGTCCATTCAACAAAAGCGGACATCGCCAATGGACAGGCCACAGGCAGCTATGCGCCCGACATTTTGCCTCGAACGACGGGAGTAGATCCTAAGCAGACCATCCGACCAATGGCTCGGAGCTATCTTCCTTTGGCCTAACCGCTCTATGTTGAGACAGCGTGCCTGGTCGGCAGTAGTGTCAGACTGGAGGGAGGAGCATCACATGAGTGAGACCCGCAAAATTGCAGCGATCCTGGTCTCGGATGTGGTCGGCTACAGCCGGCTAGCCGGCGCGGATGAGGATCGCATCTTGGCACGGCTGCGGGCGCTGCGCAGCGATCTCATCGACCCCACCATCGCCGTTCATCGTGGCCGCGTCGTCAAGCGCACAGGCGACGGGAGCCTTGTCGAGTTCAGCAGCGTTGTGGAAGCAGTGCGCTGCGCGCTGGAAGTGCAGAACGCCATGCTTGAGCGCAATGCCGGGGTGCCGGATGATCGCCGCATCGAGTTCCGGATCGGCATTCACTTGGGCGACGTCGTGCAAGAACGCGATGGCGACCTGATGGGCGATGGCGTCAATATCGCCGCGCGCCTAGAAGGAATCTGCGAACCTGGCAATATCTGTCTTTCCGAGCAAGCCTATTGGCAGGTTAAATCAAGGCTCGATATCGCGATCAACGATCGCGGTGCGGTTCAGCTCAAGAACATCGCCGAGCCGGTCCGGGTTTATTCGCTACAGGTCGGCATTCCCGCGAAGGCCAGACCCGCGGCATCGGCGGAGGCCCTCGTGCCGGACAAGCCTTCGCCGCAGCTCGCGCTGCCCGACATGCCTTCGATTGCCGTGCTGCCCTTTGTCAACATGAGTGGCGACGCCGAACAGGAGTTCTTCACTGACGGGCTGACGGAGGACATCATTACCGATCTGTCGAATGTGCCCGGCTTCTTCGTCATCGCCCGCAACTCCACCTTTGCCTACAAAGGCAAGCCCACCGACGTCCGTCAGATCGCTCGCGATCTGGGCGTCAAATATCTCCTCGAGGGCAGCGCGAGGCGGTCCGTCAAGCGTTTGCGCGTCAATGTGCAGCTGATCAACGCGGCCGAAGGCGGCAATCATGTGTGGGCCGAGCGCTTCGACCGCGAAATTGTCGACATCTTTGAAGTTCAGGACGAGGTCACGCGCCGCGTTGTTGAAGCGATCTCCGGCAAGATTGGTGCGAAGAATATTTCTGCCCGTTCTAGGCCATCAAATCTAGAAGCCTATGACCTTTGTGTTAGGTCACGGGAGAAATGGACCATGTCCAGATCAGACAACAGCGACGCGCGTTCAGCTTTGGAACGCGCCGTTTCGCTTGAACCAAACTATTGTGAAGCGCACAGCAATCTTGCCCTTGTGCTGTTATTTGGCTGGGTTGATTGGGGAGAACCACAGATACCCGATCGCGCAAATGCTCTGATGCACGCGCAACGAGCCATGGAAATCGATCCCGGCGATTCCAACGTTCGCAGGATCCTGGGCTGCGTTCAGCTTTTTGAGCGCAATTGGGATGAAGCAAAATTCCAATTCGATGCTGCCATACGGATAAATCCCAACAATGCAGATGCGGTAGCATGGATTGGGGAGCTTCAAATCTACTTGGGCAAGCCGCAAGCGGCGCTGACAGCTTGTGAAGAGGCGTTCCGACTAAATCCTCGTCCACCTGGTTGGTACTTCTGGATCGTGGGAATGGCGCAGATTTCCACCGGTCACTACGAAGAAGCTGTTGCGACCTTGAGCCTGGAGGAAACATATGGGACCGGTTCAAGGGTGAACCTGATTGCCGCGCTTGCTCTTGCCGGCCGCTTGCCTGAGGCACAAGAGGAAGCCCGCCTATTTCTTACGGGCAATCCAGGTTGGACGATCGGTGAACTGACAGCGAACTTGCCCTTTAGGAGCATGAGTGCTGCGCAGCCCTTTGTCGATGGCTGGCGTCGGGCGGGCTTGCCAGACTAGGCGGCACGGCAAGGGGGCCGTTTCCAAAGGCAATGGCGTAAGCTAACTACGGCTCCAGCAGTGTCGACAAGCCAATGGCCCTTTCTAGATAGCGCAAACATGCTGGCGCGCTGTTTCGACATCGCATAACTTGTTGCCAGTTTCCTTGGCTGGTCGCATGGGATCGCGCTGCACGATGGGTAAGAACACTTGGACCGCAGAGCAGGATCGGCTGCCTTGATGCCGATGCGGAATTCAATGGGCCTGTCGGACGGCACTTCTGCGTTACGCTCGTGCATCTTGTGCTGGATTTCGACGGCGCAGGCCCCCGCATTAGCACGCTCGGGAACTCGACCAGTAAGCCGTCGCCGGTCAGCTTGACTATCCTGCCCTGATGCTCAGCGATCTTGGCGTACACCAGTTCGTGGCGATGCGCCTTGAAAGTCGACAGGGTCCGCTCTCGTCGAGATCCATGAGCCTGGAGTAGCCGACCACATCGGCCGCGAGATGGCGGCAAGGCTAGGCTGACAGCGTTCTTGGCCATTGGCAATGTGCTGACGAGCAAGGAAATCGTGCGGATTGTTTGGGCCCTCAGGCGTGGTGTCTATCGCGCCCCTTGGCTGTTATTGGGTTAGCTTAAGACCTTGGTCGCGCCACGCCGAACGTCCGCTCTCTTTTTTCGGACGCCATAAACCGACCTTCCGAATTCGGCCCCCATGCTGCCGGGCGGCAATGCGCCCGAATGCGGACCTTTGTATCCTTCGCAAGAGCGGTCATTCAATGGCGCGATGCGTAACTGCTACTCGCCCATTGCTTGGGAAAATACCCCCACCTGTCCTTAAGAAAGAACCGCACTAGTTTAGGCGATGGGACGCGCGCTGCAATTTTTGCTGGGCCGTCGTTGAGAAGTATTGTCGGACGTGGGCTTGAAAAGCCAACACCTTCGGGAGGAACCGATGACCAAAGCAAGTATCCAGACCAATATGAGGTCGCGCCGCAAGTTCCTTGGCGAGGCGGCCGTGGCAGCTGCGGCGATCGTTGCTGCGCCAAGCGTCGTCAAGGCGCAAGGGCCGGTCAGCATGCGCTGGCAGAGCACATGGCCTTCCAAGGATATCTTTCACGAATTCGCGCTTGATTTCGCCAAGAAAGTCAACGACATGACGGGCGGCGACCTCAAGATCGAGGTGCTGCCGGCGGGCGCCGTGGTGCCTGCGTTCGGCCTGCTTGACGCGGTGTCGCAAGGAACGCTTGATGGCGGCCACGGCGTGCTCGTCTACCACTACGGAAAGCAGACGGCGCTAGCGCTCTGGGGATCCGGCCCGGGCTTTGCCATGGACGCCAACATGCTGCTGGCCTGGCACAAATACGGTGGCGGGAAGGAGCTCCTTGCAAAGCTCTATGATTCCATAGGCGCCAATGTGGTTTCCTTCCCCTATGGACCGATGCCGACACAGCCGCTCGGCTGGTTCAAGAAACCGGTTTCCAAGGTCGAAGACATCCAAGGCCTCAAGTTCCGTACCGTTGGCATCTCGATTGACGTCTTCACCGGCCTGGGTGCGGCCGTCAACGCGCTACCTGGCGGTGAAATCGTTGCGGCATTGGATCGCGGCCTGCTCGACGCGGCCGAGTTCAACAACGCCTCGTCCGATCGGGTGCTTGGTTTTCCGGACGTGTCCAAGGTCTGCATGCTGCAGAGCTATCACCAGAATGCGGAGCAGTTCGAGGTCCTGTTCAACAAGGCGAAATACGACGCCCTGCCCGATCAGATGAAGGCAATCATCACCAATGCGGTCGAGGCAGCCTCGCAGGACATGGCCTGGAAGGCGATCGACCGTTATTCGAAAGACTATTTGGAGATGCAGACGCAGGACAAGGTCAAATTCTACAAGACACCGGAAGCAATCCTCAAGCGACAGCTGGAGGTCTATGACGAGGTCGTGAAGAAGAAGGCGGCTGAAAACCCGCTGTTCAGGGAGGTCCTTGAGTCGCAGATCGCCTTTGCCCGGCGGACAACACAATGGGAACAGGACGTAGTCGTCAGCCGCCGCCTGGCCTTCGATCATTACTTCGGACGTGGCGGGGCAGCAAAGAATATCTGAAGCACAGTTTGAGCCGGCAAGGCACCATCGGGGCCATGACCGAACGGTGCCTTGCCTTCTTACCGACACTCACTCTGGCCAACACTCTGGCCATCCGGCTGCCTCGCATGAACGTCCAGCAGTTCCTGAATACAGTCGATGCAATCAGCGCGTGGGTCGGCAAGGCCGCGGCGTGGCTGATCATCGGGCTGATGACGCTGGTCTGCGCCGAGGTCTTCAAGCGCTACATCCTGAACATGCCCACGGCGTGGATATTCGACGCCAGCAACATGTTGTACGGCTCGCTGTTCATGCTCGCCGGAGCCTATGCGCTGGCGCAGAATGCCCATGTGCGCGGCGACTTTCTCTACAGCTCGATGCGACCCCGGATCCAAGCCGCGCTCGATCTTTTGCTGTACGTGGTTTTCTTCCTGCCGGGGATCGCGGCCCTCGTCTATGCAGGCTACGACTATGCCGCGATTTCATGGCGGATCGGGGAGCATTCGACCGTGACAGCGGAGGGTCCGCCGATCTACCAATTCAAATCGGTCATTCCGCTGGCCGGCGCCCTGGTGATGCTCCAGGGCGTGGCCGAAATCGTGCGCTGCATCGTCTGTCTCAGGACTGGGCAATGGCCCAGCCGGCGCAAGGACGTTGCAGAGATCGACGTCGTGGAGGGACAGCTCGCGCTCAGCGAATATGTGGATGAAGGGACGCGCAAGACCGCCATCGAGCGCGCACAAAAGATAGACGAGGAAGCACGCCAGCGCGGAATGGGTGGAGACCTGCAGAGTTGAGCGATCCAGCCCTCGGACTCACGATGCTCATGCTCATCGTGGTCGTCATCGTCATGGGTTTCCCGACAGCCTTCACGCTGATGGGCCTTGGCATGTTTTTCGGGTTCTATGCGTTCTACAACCCGGCGGAGCACTGGATCGACAACCGCGTCTTCGATCTGATGGTCGAGCGCACTTATGGGGCAATGACCAATGACGTCCTGATCTCCATCCCGCTTTTCGTGCTCATGGGATATGTGATGGAACGCGGGGCGCTGGTCGACAAGATGTTCTACAGCATCCAGCTTTCGTTCCGACGGGTACCGGCGTCGCTGGCCATTGCTACGCTTATCGTCTGCACCTTCTGGGGCATCGCCAGTGGCCTCGTCGGCGCCGTTGTGGTCCTGATGGGGGTGATTGCCTTCAATCCGATGCTGCGCGCCGGATACGATGTGAAGCTCGCTTCCGGCGTGATCACCGCGGGCGGCACGCTGGGCATCCTGATCCCGCCCTCGGTCATGATCATCGTCTATGCGGCGGTTGCAGGCCAGTCCATCGTGAAGCTCTATGCCGCGGCGATGTTCCCCGGTTTTTTCCTCGCTTTCCTTTATCTCGTCTACATTCTTGGCTGGGCGATAATCAATCCGAAGATCGCCCCGCCTTTGCCGGAGGATCAAACAAGGGTCCCGGTGCCGGCGTGGATGCGAAGCTTTCAGACAGTTTACTCGCGCAACATGCTTGTTGGACTTCTTTCCGCATTGTTCTCGCCGTCCAAGGCGACGGCGCTCGAGACGGAGAGCGGACGCCTCACATATTGGAAGCTGTTCAAGAATTTCTGCGCTGCGCTGGTGCCCTTCGCCTTGATAGTACTCACCCTCTTGCTGGTGTGGTGGTATGTCGTCATCTATCCGCAAGCATCGGCCGACGTCGAAGCTCCAGCCGGATTGGAGCAGCTCGGTGCTCCGGCGGTGGAGGAACTCGGCGCACCCGCGGTGGATGCAGGGCCGGCAACCAGCTTCTACGTCACCTTCGGCATCATCGCGGCACTCGCCGCGGTGGTGCTCGTCCGCTACTACCGGAACATGACCGCCGAACGGCTCGAGATCCTGAAGCTCCTGGTCTCGTCGGTCATGCCGCTGGGCATACTTACCGTCGTCGTGCTCGGCGTCATCCTATTCGGAATCACGACGGCGACCGAGTCCGCGGCAGTCGGCGCCGCTGGTGCCTTTCTGCTGGCGTTCCAGGCCCGAACGCTCGACTGGAAGCGCATCAAGGAAGCAGTGTTCCTGACGGCGAAGACCACAGCCATGGTTTGCTGGCTCTTTGTCGGCTCGGCGCTGTTCTCCGCCGTTTTTGCGATCCTCGGCGGCCAGGCACTTCTCGAGCAATGGGTGCTGTCGCTCGACTTGTCGCCCGTGCAGTTCATGATCCTGTCTCAAGCGATCATATTCATTCTCGGTTGGCCGCTCGAATGGACCGAAATCATCATCATCTTCGTGCCGATCTTCCTGCCGATGTTGAAGCACTTCAACATCGACCCGATCCTCTGGGGGGTTCTCGTCTTCGTGAATTTGCAAGCGGCGTTCTTGTCACCCCCGGTAGCGATGTCGGCGTTCTATCTCAAGGGCGTTTCCCCACCGCACGTCACCCTCAACCAGATATTCGCAGGCATGATGCCTTACATGCTGATCGTCATCCTCTGCATGATCCTCATGTATATCTGGCCCGGCATGGCGCTCTGGCTTCCGAACTATCTTTACGGCGGCTGAGAAAGACTCGGTTCTCGGACGCCTTCCGCGACAGCGCGTTTTCGGCCGCTTTGACCCACGGGATGTCCTTTTGAACGCCAAAGCAGGATCTCGGAGATACAGGTGATCGGAAGGTCTACTTTCGGGCTACAATCGGCGCGAGCGAATGACGGGTCACAGTTCACGTCGACGCACGCAGGGCATGAAGGTCCGCTTCTGGCCTTCCGAGCCTCGAAGCCGCAAGTCCGCTTTCGGCCCTATTGAGACGTTCAAGCAGTTTTCCTACCTATTCGCACCCAGCACTCTCACGGCACAAAAATCAAAAACACATACGTGCAAAACACCACCAGATGCACCAGCCCGGTCAGGAACGTCGTTCTCTCCGTACTAAAGCTCACATTGCAGATAAAAAGCGCCAGAACCAACAGCACCGTGTCGGTCGCCGGCAGCCCCAAGGTCAGCCCTCTTCCGGTCAGCAGGCTGGCGGCGGCGATGCCCGGTATTGTCAGGCCGATCGTGGCGCAGGCCGAACCCATCGCGACGTTCAGGCCGCGCTGCAGCTCGTTGCTGAGGGCGGCGCGAACCGCCGAAATCGCTTCCGGCATCAAGACCAGCCCGGCGATCATTGCGCCGACAATGGCGTCGGCCTGGGGCACCTGGTAGGCGACGAGCGCGTCTTCGACGCTGGCGGCGACCTGCTCGGCCAGCATGACGATGCCGATCAGCCCGATCAGCAGGAGAACAACGCCGGCGGCGATGCTTTCGTGGGCGTCGGTTCGCGCTGCTGCGCCATGCGCTTGTGCGTCGATAAAATCGTCGCGGTGGCGGACAGTCTGCGCGAACAGAAAGCCGGCATAGAGCAGCACGGAAAGGACGCTGACGAAGCCGAGTTGCGCCGCCGAGAACGTGCCGGGATCGGTGGTTCGCGTGTAGGTCGGCAGAATGAGCGTCATGACGCTCAGCGCGACCAGCACCGCCAGATAGGCGCTGGTTCCTTGGCGGACGATCGCCTGCTTGCGATGACGCCAGCCGCCAAGCGTGAGACACATGCCGACAACGCCGGTTGAGGTGATCATCACCGTCGAGAAGACGGATTCGCGGGCAAGCGTCGGGTTGTTGGCGCCGTGCAGCATGATGGAAACGATGATCGACACTTCGATTGCCGTCACGGCGATGGTCAGCACCAGCGTGCCGTACGGCTCGCCTACCCGCCTGGCCACCGCCTCGGCGTGGTCGAGCACGACGAAAATGGTGATGAACATGATCGCGCTCGACAGCGCGCCGATGAATATCCTGGTGCCCAGCGACCCTTCGTCCACCGACACCCCGCTGGCCCTGACCGCGACAGCCATCGCCAGGGCGGCCAACGGCATGCCGTAGGAAACCGCCGATCTTGCGAAACCACTCATTGTCACCTTTTTGCGTTCCACCCGCAGGGAAGCTCGCGCGCTAGCCGGGCGTGTTGGCCTTGACGACCTTCTTGCATTCGGGCGTCAGCTCGCTCATGTGACCGGCCAGGCATTTGACGACGCGGCCACCGCCCGGCAACACGCCCTTGCACAACTTTTGGTAATCTGCCTGGCAGGCCTCACGCTCGGCCGCCGTCTGCGCCAGCGCCGCGGTGGCTGCCAGCTGAGTTGCCAGGAAAAGCACGCTTAACCCAATCCGCATGGAACACCCCCTCAATATGTTGCCCAAACAACGCCTCCGTCACGCGTAGACGCAAGTCTTTCACGCCGTCTTCTGCGTCACCAGTCCCAGTTCATCGATCATCGCCTGGCGCATCAGGAATTTCTGCGGCTTGCCGGTCACCGTCATCGGCAATTCGGTGCGGAAGCGGATGTAGCGCGGGATTTTGAAATGGGCGATCTGGCCGGCGCAGAAGGCCTTGATCTCCTGCTCCGTGGTGATCTGGCCGGGCTTCAGCACGATCCAGGCGCACAGCTCCTCGCCATATTTCGGGTCAGGAATGCCGAACACCTGCACCTCCTTGACCTTGGGGTGGCGATAGAGGAACTCCTCGACCTCGCGCGGATAGACGTTCTCGCCGCCGCGGATGACCATGTCCTTGACCCGACCGACGATGTTGCAATAGCCCTCGGCATCGATGGTGGCGAGGTCGCCGGTGTGCATCCAGCCGTCGGCGTCGATGGCCTCGCGGGTCTTCTGCTCGTCGTCCCAATAGCCCTTCATCACGGAGTAGCCGCGCGTGCAGAGCTCGCCCGGCGCACCGACCGCGACGGTGGCGCCTTCGGCGTCGATGGCCTTGACCTCGACATGCGGATGGACGCGGCCGACGGTCGAAACGCGCTTTTCCAGGGGATCGTCGACGCTGCTCTGGAACGACACCGGGCTGGTTTCGGTCATGCCATAGGCGATGGTCACCTCGGCCATATGCATCAGCGACACCACCTTTTTCATCACCTCGATCGGGCATGGCGAGCCGGCCATAATGCCGGTGCGCAGGCTGGTGAGATCGAAGGAGGCGAACTCCGGATGATCGAGCAGGCCGACGAACATGGTCGGTACGCCGTAGAGCGCGGTGCAGCGTTCCGTTGCCACCGCTTTCAGCGTGGCGCCGGCATCGAAACCCTCGCTCGGGAAAACCATGGTCGCGCCCTTGGTGACGCAGCCCATCGTACCCATCGACATGCCGAAGCAATGGTAGAGCGGCACCGGGATGCACAGCAGGTCGTCGACGGTGAGCCTGATTGCCGAAGTGACGAAATTGCCGTTGTTGACGATGTTGTTGTGGGTCAGCGTCGCGCCCTTCGGCGCGCCGGTCGTGCCGCTGGTGAACTGGATGTTGATGGCGTCGTCCGGTTTCAGCCCGTCGGTGATGCGGTCGAGCCTGTCATGTTCGTCGCGCCCGGCCATCGCCAGCACGTCGGCGAAGTTGAACATGCCCGGCGAACTCTCCTCGTCCATGCGGATGACGATCTTCAGCGCCGGCAGTCTGTTGGCTTCGAGCTTGCCCGGGGTGGCCTTGGCAATCTCCGGCGCCAGCGTCTCGATCATGCCGAGATAGTCGGAACTCCTGAATTTGGCGGCGGTGACCAGCGCCTTGCAGCCGACCCTGTTCAAGGCATATTCCAGTTCGACCAGCCGGTAGGCCGGGTTGATGTTGACCAGGATCAGGCCGATGCGGGCGGTGGCGAATTGCGTCACCAGCCATTCCCAGCGGTTCGGCGACCAGATGCCGACGCGATCGCCTTTCTCGAGGCCGAGCACCAGGAAGCCGGCGGCCAGCGCATCGACCGTGTCCGACAGTTCCTCCCAGGTAAAGCGCTTGTCCTGCTCGACGAAGACGGCGGCATCGAGCGTGCCGTATTTGCCGACGGTGTCGGCAAACAGCGCCGGGATCGTCAGGTTGAGGAGCGGCACGCTGCGGTCACCGGAGACATGCGCGGTGCCGTCGACCGGCGCAATGAACGAGCCACCCTCGCCCTTGCCGCGCAGGCTGGCGGCATTCTTCAACTCGTCGAGATTGATCGGCATCGCCGTGTCCTCCGCAGACAGGCCGAGCCTATCAGCCCGGCGGGGTGGTGGAAATCCCGTCGATGGTAGGGCTGGGGTTGGAACTCGCCTGTCAGGGCCGAAAACAAAAAACCCGCCTCGGCGGGCGGGTCTTCGGGGCCAATTGGCACCATAGCGGGATTAGTAGCATAGCTGCCGGCACAAAGCAAGAACAAAATTGCTGTGTTATAGGGAAATCGCTCAGGCACCAGCGGCCAAGCTGCTCATCTCCCTCCTTGAGGGGGAGATGCCAAGTGGTGCCAAAAGAGGGCAGGCCAGAGGGGGTCGTCTCGCGTGGAGCACCAGCCTGTTCTGTCGTTAAGGGAGTCGCGTCAAGGCGAACCGACCCCCTCTGTCGCCTACGGCGACATCTCCCCCTCAAGGGGGGAGATTGGCCGCGACGCCATCCTGGCCGCAACATCCCGCAACACCGCCTCGTCGGCCGCGGCGCGCATCTTCCGCGACGCCACGAGGCAGGCCTGCGAGCGCAGGATCACCCCATCGGCCAGCACTTTCAGATGGTTGGCGCGCAGGGTCGAGCCTGACGTGGTGATGTCGACGACGATGTCGGCCAATCCCGCAGCCGGCGCGCCTTCGGTGGCGCCGAGGCTTTCGACGATGCGGTAGACCTGGATGCCATGCTTTTGCGAAAAGAACTGCTGGGTCAGGCGCCAGTATTTGGTGGCGATCCTGAGTCGCCGGCCATGGCGCTGGCGAAAATCGGCGGCGACGTCGTCGAGGTCGGCCATCGTGTCGACGTCGAGCCAGATGTCGGGCACGGCGACGACGACATCGGCATTGCCGAAACCGAGGCGGGCGATGATTTCGGCGCGCGCCTCGCAATCGGCGAGGTTTTCGCGCAGCAAATCCTCGCCGGTGATGCCGAGATCGACCGAGCCCTGGCCGATATCGCCGGCAATCTCGGAGGCCGACAGGAACGCCACCTCGACGCCGTCCAGGCCATCGATGCGGGCGCGGTATTTGCGCTCGTCGCCAGGCAGGCTGACGGCAAGCCCCGCCTTGGCCAGCACCTCCAGCGCCTGCTCCTTGAGCCGGCCTTTCGACGGGATCGCCAGCGTGATCATGGCGCCGTCTCCCGCAGCGCCTCGATGCGGTCGAGCCAGACGGAAAAGCCGACGCCGGGGATCGGCGTTTTTGCGCCGAGCAGCGTCAGCAGCCGGTCGTAGCGGCCACCGCCGGCCAGCGGCCGGTCGCCGTCCTGCGCCGCGATCTCGAAGACGAGGCCGGTGTAGTAATCGAGCGGACGGCCGAAGGCGGCGTCGTAGCGGATTTCAGACATCGGCAGGCCGAGGCTTTCGATCGCCGCGGCGCGGGCAGAAAAATTCTCCAGCGCAGCCCCCAGCGAAAGCCCGGCATCGGCCGCGAAAGTTTCTAGCGCCGGGGCGGCGCTATCGAGCGGCACGTCGATCGCCAGAAACCCCTTCAGCGCCGCAAATGCCTCGTTCGACAGCCGCACGCTGCGCAGCTCGGCCTTCTCGATCAGGCGCCGCGCAATCTCGGACGGCGAACGCCCGGCTGTTGCCGACAGGCCGGCCTGTTCCATGCCGCCGGCGATATGCGCCGAAAGAGCTTCCAGATCGCCGTCGAGGACAAGGGCGGCGACCGGGCCGGCGAGCTGGCTGTTGCGCGGCGGATTGGCGAGGTCGGCAAGGGCAGCCTCGAGCATCGGCGCCGAGCCGAAGGCGCGGGCCAGCCGCATGCGCCAGCCGCGCGGCAGGCCAAGCGCTGCCAGCACCGCCTCGAAAATGGTCTGGTCGCCGAGCGTCACCGCCAGCTCCCGGCCGGGCAGCACCAGCGAAAGCAGCGCATGCGCATCGGCCAGCGAGCGCGCGTCGGCGGCGGCCGTGTCGCGGTCGCCGAGGTCCTCGATGCCGGCCTGGAAGAACTCGTTGCCGCCCTCGCGGCGCTGGCGAAACACCTCGCCGAGATAGGAGTAGCGGCGCGGCGTGCCGGCCTGGCTGGCAATGTGGTCGAGGCAGACCGGAATGGTGAATTCCGGCCGCAGGCAAAGCGTCTGCCCGGTCTCGCTTTCGGTGAGAAAAATTCGGCGCCGCAAATCCTCGCCGGCCATGTCGAGGAACGGATCGGCCGGCTGCAGCACAGCGACTTCGACCGCATGAGTGTTGCGCGCGGCGAAGAGCGTCGCGATGTCGGATGCGATGGCGGGATAGCGGGAGGTCATGGGGATGTGGGGCGCGAGGCACCCCCCTCTGGCCTGCCCTCTTTGCCACTACTTGGCATCTCCCCCTCAAGGGGGGAGATTGGCAGCTTCGCGGTCGGCGCATCGCTTGCTGTTTTGAAAACTTGGCGACGGCGGCGGCGAGATTGATCTCCCCCCTTGAGGGGGAGATGGCCGGCAGGCCAGAGGGGGGTGCTCACGCGCCACCTTTCGCCCGGTCGGCCGCCTGCGCCGCCAGTATCTTCTTCACCTCGGCGACCAGCTCGCCTTCCGCCACCGTCACCTGCGCCGGTCGTGCGGCGCGCCATTCGGCGTTGTCGGCGATCTCGGCCGACATCTTCGCGCCCTCGATCAGGTCCTTGATCTGCAGCTCGCCCTTGGCGCGCTCGTCGCCGCCCTGGATGATGGCGACCGGGCTGCCGCGGCGGTCGGCATATTTCAGCTGCGCCTTCATGCCGGCGCCGCCGAGATACATTTCCGAGCGGATGCCGGCGGCGCGCAGCTCGGCCACCATCTTCTGGTAGCGGCCGAGGCTTTCCGTGTCCTTGTCCATGGTCAGCACGACGACCGGCGCGATGACATCGGAAGTATCGAGCTTGCCGAGGTTCTTCAGCGCCGTCATCAGGCGGGAGACGCCGATGGAAAAACCGGTCGCCGGCACCGGCTCGCCACGGAAGCGCGAGACCAGACCGTCATAGCGACCGCCGCCGCCAACCGAGCCGAAGCGCACGATCTGCCCGTCCTCGTTGGGGATCTCGGCCAGCAGCTCGGCCTCATAGACCGGGCCGGTGTAATATTCGAGGCCACGCACGACAGAGGGGTCGATGCGGATGCGATCCTCACCGTAGCCGCTTTGTGCGACCATGGTTCTTATCTGCTCCAACTCTGCAAGGCCCTCGACAAACGAGGCGTTCGTGATGCCCAGATGTTCGAGTTTCCTTTCCTCGATAAGATTGCTGAGACCGGGGTTGATGGATCCCAGTGTCTGGACAATTTTTTCGGGATCGTGCTGCGCCATGACTGTGAAATAGCTGATGACAACGTCGATTTGCGTATTGTCCAGCCCGGCGCCCTTGGTGAAATCACCACTCTCGTCCTTGCGCCCGGCGCCCAGAAGCAGGCGCACGCCCGCGACGCCAAGCTTGTCCAGCTTGTCGATCGCCCGCAGCACGGTCAGCCGGCGGCCGATATTCTCGTCGCCGCCGAGGCCGATCGCCTCCAGCACGCCATCGAGCACTTTTCGGTTGTTGACGCGGACGACGTAGTCGCCGCGCTTGATGCCGAGCGCCTCCATCACATCGGCCATCATCATCGCCATCTCGGCGTCGGCGGCGACGCCCGGCGTGCCGACCGTGTCGGCGTCGAACTGCATGAACTGGCGGAAGCGGCCAGGACCGGGCTTTTCGTTGCGGAACACCCAGCCGGAGCGATAGCTGCGATAGGGTTTCGGCAGACGCTCGAAATTCTCGGCGACAAAGCGCGCCATCGGCGCGGTCAGGTCGTAGCGCAGCGACAGCCACTGGTCGTCGTCGTCCTGGAACGAGAACACGCCCTCGTTCGGCCGGTCCTGGTCGGGCAGAAACTTACCCAGCGCATCGGTGTATTCGATCAGCGGCTGGTCGACCGGCTCGAAACCGTAGAGCTCGAAGACCGAGCGGATCGTCGCCATCATCTTCTCGACAGCGCGCAGATCGTCGGCGCCGCGGTCGACAAAGCCGCGCGGCAGCCGCGCTTTCATCTTTTCGGATTTGTCGGCCATGGGATGGGTACTTTGCTAAGCAATTGGTGACTTATTTCGGGTCGGCGTGTCCTACCGATGCAGCCCGGAGAAGGCAAGGGTTTGCGCTTCTCCCTGCTCCCCTTGCGTGAGGAGGCAAGAAAAAGAAGCTGAAACAATTGCGCCATGCGCGCGGCATCGTGCCGACACAATCCGGGCCGATAAGCGCGCCGAAACACGGGGTTCGGGGCTATGGCCACGCTACAGAAGTTCGACATCATCGATAGCGGCGCACGCGACGTCTCGGTCCGGCTGCGGCCGGCCGATGGTTATGCGCCGAAGACGAAGCAAATCGCCGGACCGTTCGAGATCGCGGCGCAACAGCGCAGCGGGCCGACCATGCGCGACGTGCTGATGACCGGCCTGCTGGTGATTTATCCGGTGTTCGCCGCGCTGGCGGCCATCCTCGCCGGATTTTTCCTGGCCGGCGCCGGCGGCGCCTGAGCCGCTACTTCGGCCGCTTGAACGCTTTCCGCTCCGCCTCGACCGGCTCGCGGCAGACGCAGCCCTCGAGATGGTCGTTGACCAGCCCCATCGCCTGCATGAAGGCGTAGACGGTGGTCGGGCCGACAAAGCTCCAGCCGCGCTTCTTCAGCTCCTTCGAAATGCGGACCGAAACCGCCGTCGTCGGATTGGCGCGCAGATGGGCGAGGTCGACGATCTCGGGCCGCTCGTCCGGTCCGGGCTCGAACTTCCAGAACCAGGCGGCCAGCGAGCCGGCCTCGTCGATGAGTTCGCGGGCGCGCTTGGCGTTGTTGATGGTCGAGACGATCTTGCCGCGGTGGCGGATGATGCCGGCATTGCCGACCAGGCGCTCGACGTCTTCATCGGTGAAGGCGGCGATCTTGTCGACATCGAAGCCGGCAAACGCCTCGCGGAAATTGTCGCGCTTGCGCAATATGGTCAGCCAGGACAGGCCCGACTGAAAGCCTTCGAGGCAGATCTTTTCGAACAGCCGGCGGTCGTCGGCGACCGGCCGGCCCCATTCGTGATCGTGGTAGTGCAGATAATCCGGCAGGTTGCCGTGCCAGAAGCAGCGGGCGATGCCGTCGGCACCGGCAAGCAGACCTGTCTTTTCGTCCATGGCGGAATTCCGTTCGTGTCTTGACGTTAACGCGTTTTGACGCGGCCTTTACCGCGGCTTTACCAGATTCCTGAACCCGGCGGTAACCACACCAAAAGCTTTACTGACAGATCGGCATTTTACGCATTCCGATTCATGTTTCGGTTGCCGCTTCGCGCCCAATGTCGGCGAAATCGGGGAGGCTTTGCACCCCGGCATGTTCGACGATCAAGGTGCGTTGCGATGAAGATATTCTTGTTCCCACTGTTCGGCGCCGCCGCCGTGCTTGCGGCCGGCGCCGCCAATGCCAACGACCGCTATGCCGAGAGGCCGCCGGTGGTGGTCAGCCCCGACGTTTCGGCGCCCTGGGTGCTGCAGCTCGGCCATGCGCCGGGCATCGTGCGGCAGAGCCGGCAAGAAGTGCAGCCGCAACGGCGCTACCGGCGGCTGGCGGAACCGGATCAGCTGCGCACCGCAGCGCTGCAGGCACCGGCCAAGCGCATGGTGATGCGGCCGCAGATCGACCCTATCTATCTACCGCAGGAGGTCGCGTATGACGGCCCGCAGAAGCCGGGCACGATCGTCATCGATACGCGAGAGAATTTCCTCTATCTGGTCGAGAAGAACGGCAAGGCGCGGCGCTATGGCGTCGGCACCGGCAAGCCGGGCTTCGAATGGTCCGGCACCCACAAGATCACCAACAAGCGGGTCTGGCCGGACTGGCGGCCGCCGACGGTGATGATCGCCCGCGAAGCCGCCAAGGGCCGTTATCTGCCGACCTATCTCGCCGGCGGCATGGAAAACCCGCTCGGCGCGCGCGCGCTCTATCTCGGCTCGACCGAGTACCGCATCCACGGCACCAACCAGCCCTGGACGATCGGCGGCGCGGTGTCGTCGGGCTGCATCCGCATGCGCAACGAGGACGTGGTCGATCTTTACGAACGCGTGAATATCGGAACAACGGTGGTGGTGATATAGTTGCCGCAGCGAATCATCTGGTCTAGAAAGACATTCGCTTTGGCTTTCTGAGGCCAGATGAATGAATAACGGGGGACGGGCCGTGTGGGGATACGGCCAGTCACGAAAGGGCAGCGCGGCAAGCCGTGCTGCCCTTTTTGTTTCCGCCAACGCCAGCAAGAATTGCCGGGAAGATTTCGCCGGCACGTCGCGCGACCGGCATAGCGGTTCGTTTTTCGCGCTGCCTTTTCGCGGTTGCTTTGCTATGTGGCGGCTAAAGTTCCAGACAAAGGCCCTATCCCGATGACCCTCTCCGACGACAGCCGCTATCTCAGGGGCGGCCCGGTTGCCCAACGCATCATCGCCGGCGTGCGCGAGGACGCGGCAATCGCCACGGCCGAAGGCTTTCCGCCCAAGCTGGTGTCGATCACCGTCGGCGACACCGCGGCGGTCGACGTCTATGTCCGCAACCAGCGCGCCAAGGCGGGGCTTGCCGGCATCGGCTTCGAGGAAAGGCGTTTTCGCGCCGACATCACCGCCGGCGAACTCGAAGCGGCGATCCACGGCCTGAACGCCGACCCGCGCGTCACCGGCATCATCATCCAGCGTCCGGTACCGGTGCACATCCCGATCAAGACGCTGCAGGCGGCGGTGCATCCGCTCAAGGATGTCGAGGGCATGCATCCGGCCTCGATCGGCAACATCGTCTATAACCAGCTCGACCTGGCGCCCTGCACCGCGGCCGCTTCGGTCGAACTGCTCAGGGAAACCGGCCTCGACCTCAAGGGGCTCGAAGTGGTGGTCGTTGGCCATTCAGAGATCGTCGGCAAGCCGATCGCTTTCCTTTTGATGAGCGAAGGCGCGACGGTGACCGTCTGTCACCACATGACGCGTTCGGTGGCGGCACACGCACGCCGCGCCGACGCGCTGTTCGTCGCCGTCGGCAAGCCGCGGCTGATCAAGGCCGACATGGTCAAGCCAGGCGCCGCCGTAATCGATATCGGCATCAATTCGGAGATCGGGCCGGACGGCGAAAGCCGCATCGTCGGCGACGTCGATACCGAGAGCGTCAAGCATGTCGCGTCTTGGATCACGCCGGTGCCGGGCGGCGTCGGCCCGATCACCGTGGCGATCCTGCTGCGCAACACGATGGTGGCGCTCAGCCGGCAGCGGGCACGCTACCAGGCGACCTACGGCACGGCGGACAGACTGGCGGCAGAGTAGGCGACTGGCGGATCACTTGGCCGTGACGACTGCCCTCTCTTCGCGAACGCCTTCGGGCTTCGGCCCACCATAAGCCCAGTCGAGCAGTTTTATCGTGTGCACCACCGGCATCTTCGCAGCCGAGGCGATCTGGGTGATGCAGCCGATATTGCCGGTGGCGACGATTTCAGCACCGGTCGCTTCGATATTCCTGACCTTGCGGTCGCGCAGCGTCGCCGAAATCCCGGGCTGCAGGATGTTGTAGGTGCCGGCGGACCCGCAGCACAAATGCCCTTCGCGCGGCTCGCGCACGACGAAGCCAGCTCTAGCCAGAAGCTCCTTCGGCTGGCGGGTGATCTTCTGGCCGTGCTGCATCGAGCAGGCGGAATGATAGGCGACGACCGTGCCCGGCTTGCGCACCGGCTCCGGCAGGTCGAGGCCTGCCAGATATTCGGTGATGTCCCTGGCCAGCGCCGAGACGCGCGCCGCCTTGTCGACATAGGCCGGATCGAGGCGCAGCAGGAAGCCGTAATCCTTGATGGTGGTGCCGCACCCGGAGGCAGTAATGATTATCGCGTCGAGCCCGCCTTGCTCGATCGCGCGCGTCCAGGCGTCGACGTTCCGCCGGGCGGAGGCCAAGGCAGCGTCCTCGCGTCCCATGTGATGCACCAGCGCGCCGCAGCAGCCCTCGCCCTGGGGCACCACGACCTCGACGCCAAGCCGGGTCAGCAGCGAAATCGCAGTTTCGTTGATGCCAGGATCGAGCACGGATTGCGCGCAGCCGGTGAGGATGGCGACGCGGCCATTTTTCTTCGCTCCCTGCCCGGCATGGACGCCCGGCGAGGCCATCGGCGAGCCTGCCGGGACCGACGCCGGTGCGAGCCTCAGCATGGCGCCCAGAGGCCTCAAGGCCTGGATTTTCTCAAACAGGCCGGCGAATGGCTGGCCGAGCTTCGCCAGCTTGAGCGCCGCGCGAAAACGCGAGGGATAAGGCAGCACGAAGGCCAGCATGGCGCGCGTCAGACGATCGGCCAGCGGACGCTTGTAGGTCTCCTCGATATGGGCGCGGGCGTGGTCGACCAGATGCATGTAATTGACGCCCGACGGGCAGGTGGTCATGCAGGCAAGGCAGGACAGGCAGCGGTCGATATGGGTGACGATCTCCTTGTCTGCCGGACGGCCGTTTTCCAGCATGTCCTTGATCAGGTAGATCCGGCCGCGCGGTGAATCCAGTTCGTTGCCGAGCGTCACATAGGTCGGGCAGGTGGCGGTACAGAAGCCGCAATGCACGCATTTGCGCAGGATCTTCTCCGATTCCGCGACATGCGGATCGGCGAGCTGGGCAAGCGAAAAGGAGGTCTGCACGTAAACGAATCCTTACCGTTTGAGCATGATCTTTTCCAAAAACCGGTACCCACTTTTTGGGATCATGCTCATAGCCCGAGGAACCAGCTTTCCGGGTTCTTGACCGGCTCGCCGCGCTGCAGCGCCTGCAGGCCGAGAATGCAGCGGGCGATGAACCAGACGGCAACGGCAACCATCAGCACGACACCAATGACCACGATCATCAGCAGCGCCGAGATCAGCGCATAGAGCAGGCCGATCCAGAAGGTGCGGATCAGGAATGTGTAATGGCTCTCGACGAAGCCGCCGGCCTTGCCGCGATTGATATAGGCCAGGACGATGCCGACAATGCCGCTGACGCCGATGGCTAGGCCGGCGAGATAGAGGATGTAGATGACCAGCGCATTGGTCGGACCGGGCTCCAGCCAGCGGTCGGTCTGGCGTGACGTACCGTTTTGACCTGGATCGCTCATTGTGCTTCTCCCTCGGTTGCCGGGGCGAGAGTAGCAGAGCCTGCGCCCGGCGCCATACGCCCGGGATTGAGGATGTTCTTCGGGTCGAATTCGGCCTTCAGCCGCGCCGACAGTGCTGCCAGTTGCGGCGCTTGCGGTTCGAACACCGGTATCGCAGCGCGGTGCGCAGGGGCGGCACGCACCAGCGTCGCATGGCCGCCGCCATGTTTTTTGATCAAGCCGCGCAACAGGCCGGCCTCGGGATCGTCCTGCTGCATGCGCAGCCAGATCAGCCCGCCCTGCCAATCGTAGAGGGCATCGACCGCGGCCTGCATGCGCAGCGCCAGCACCATACGGTGGCCCTGCGACGGCGCCATCGAGACGCGCCACACCGGCCTTTCGCTGCCGTCGGCGAACGGCGCGCAGTCGCGGATATCGCGCCAGACCGAATACGAGACCGAACCGGAAATCTCCTGCAGCGGCCCGGCGTTTTTCAGCAGGTCTTTCAGCGCGGCGATGCGGTAGGCGACCGATGGGCCGAAACCCTCGATGCGCAGCAGCGTCGCCGCATCTGTGCCGAGACTGCCACCGGCGACGCGCGCGGCGACCCGTTCGGGAAGATGGGCCGCACTCGACACTTCCGCGCTCGTGCCCAGCGCCAGCGCCATGGCGGCGGCGGCATGATCGTCGAGCAGGCCGCGGATTGCGAGCGTGGCCTCTGTCTCGGCTGAAGGCAGCACCTTGAAGGTGACGTCGGTGAGCACCGCCAGCGTGCCCCAGCTGTTGGCCATCAGCTTGGAGAGATCATAGCCGGTGACATTCTTGACCACGCGGCCGCCCGACTTGAAGGCCTCGCCGCGCCCGGAAACGGCCGCTATGCCGAGGATATGGTCGCGCGCAGCCCCGGCCTTCAGCCGCCGCGGGCCGGAAAGGTTCGCGGCGAGTGCGCCGCCGATCGTGCCTCGCGCTGCCTCACCGCCGAGCAGCGGGCCGTAGTCCATCGGCTCGAAGGCCAGTTGCTGGCCGTTTTCGGCAAGCAGGCTTTCGATCTCTGCCAGCGGCGTGCCGGCTTTCGCCGACAGCACCAGCTCGGCCGGCTCATAGAGCGTGACGCCGGAGAGTTTGGAAAGGTCGAGCGTATGCTCGCCCTGCTGCGGCCGGCCGATGCCGCGCTTGGAACCATGGCCGATGATTTCGAGCGGCGAGTCTTCCGCGGCTGCCCAAGCGATGGTGGAGAGGGTTTCCGCGGCGGTTGAGGGGGTGAAGGTGGTCATGGCGATACGCCGCGTTCCTTCGCGCCCCCCTCTGTCCTGCCGGACATCTCCCCCTCTAGGGGGGAGATTGGCAGCCTTGCGGACGGAGCTCTTTTTTGAAGATTGGCGAAAGCCGAAGTGACATCCGATCTCCCCCCTTGAGGGGGAGATGTCCGGCAGGACAGAGGGGGGTGTTCAAGCGCCAACATCCCGATCAAAACCTCGGAATGTCCGGGAACGCCAGTTGCCCGCGATGCACGTGCATCCGCCCGAGTTCGGCGCATCGCCTCAGCTGCGGAAATACCTTGCCCGGGTTGAGCAGGTGGTTGGGGTCGAAGGCGCATTTGACGCGCATCTGCTGGTCGAGGTCGATCTGGTTGAACATTTCCGGCATCAGGTCGCGCTTCTCGACGCCGACCCCGTGCTCGCCGGTCAGCACGCCGCCGACCTTGACGCAGAGCCGCAATATGTCGGCGCCGAAGCTTTCCGCCTTGTCGAGTTCGCCCGGCACATTGGCGTCATAGAGGATCAGCGGGTGCAGATTGCCGTCGCCGGCGTGGAAGACATTGGCGACGCCGAGCCCGTATTTCTGCGACAGTTCGCGCATGCCGGCGAGGACGCGCGGCAGTTCCTTGCGCGGTATGGTGCCGTCCATGCAGTAATAGTCGGGCGAGATGCGGCCGACCGCCGGGAAGGCTGCCTTGCGGCCGGCCCAGAAACTCAGCCGCTCCTGCTCCGACTGCGACGTGCGGCATGTGGTCGAGCCGTTCCTGTAGGCAATGGCTTCGACCAGGCCGATTAGATGGTCGACCTCGACACCCGGCCCATCCAGTTCGACGATCAGCAGCGCCTCGACATCCAGGGGATAGCCGGCCTGGACGAAATCCTCGGCGGCGTGGATGGCCGGGCGGTCCATCATCTCCATGCCGCCCGGGATGATGCCGGCGCCGATGATGTCGGCGACGCATTGGCCGGCCTGCTCGCTGGTCGGAAAGCCGATCAGCAGCGCCCGCGCCGTCTCCGGCTTCTTCAGGATGCGCACGGTGACCTCGGTGACGACACCGAGCAGTCCTTCGGAGCCGGTCATGACGCCGAGCAGGTCGTAGCCTTCCGCGTCGAGATGGCTGCCGCCGAGGCGGACCACCTCGCCATTCATCAGCACCATCTCGATGCCGAGCACATTGTTGGCGGTGAGACCGTATTTCAGGCAGTGCACGCCGCCGGAATTTTCCGCGACATTGCCGCCGATCGAGCAGGCGATCTGGGAGGATGGATCGGGGGCGTAATAGAAGCCCTCCTGCTCGACGGCGGTGGTGATGCCGAGATTGGTAACGCCGGGCTGGGCGACGACGATGCGGTTCTGAAAATCGATCTCGAGGATGCGATTGAAGCGGCTCATCACCAGCAGCACCGCGTCCTCCAGCGGCAGCGCGCCGCCGGAGAGCGAGGTGCCGGAGCCGCGCGGCACGACGCGGACATTGCGGTCGCTGCAATATTTCAGCACGCGCGAGACCTGCGCCACGGTTTGCGGCAGTACAACGACCAGCGGCAATTGCCGGTAGGCGGTGAGCCCGTCGCTCTCGAAGGCCCGCATTGCATTGGCGGCATCGACGACGCCCTCGCCCGGCACGATGATGCGCATATCGGCGACGATCTCGTCGCGCCGGCGCATCGTGGCGTCGTCTGGTTTCGGCATGGCAAGGCCGGACATCGACAGCCTCCTTCGATCGACTGGTAAAAATCTTTTACCAGCGACGGCCGCCGGTTGCAAATGCCGCTTTGGCCGGGATGAGAGGCTATGGCCGGCACAGCCTTCCGCAGCGGCAATCTGCCGCTGCGCCCGACACTACTCGCCCGGCTGCTTGCCGGGTTCGGAGTGCATGCGGCGGACACGGCGCACGCCCCACCAGACGAGCACGACGGCGAGCGGCACCGAGGCGGCGGTGACCATTTCCGGCGCGAAGGCATGGCCGAAGATCGAGGCGCCCTTGGCGACGTAGCCGATGAGGCCGACGACATAATAGGAAACGGCGGCGACCGAGAGCCCCTCCACCGTCTGCTGCAGACGCAATTGCAGGCGGGCGCGATTGTTCATCGATGCCAAAAGATCGCGGTTCTGCTTCTCGACCTCGACGTCGACCCAGGTGCGCAGCAGCGTGGTGGCACGGGTGAGCTTCGTCGACAGGTTGGCCTGACGCTCCTCGACCGAACGGCAGGTACGCATCGCCGGCGCGACGCGGCGCTGCAGAAAACCACCCCAGGTGTCGTAGCCGGGCACCGCCTCTTCCTCGAGCGCCTCCAGCCGTTCGCGGACGATGCCGTCATAGGCGCGGCTGGCGCCGAAGCGGTAGAGGCTGGAGGCGGCATCGGCCTCCAGCTCGGCGGCCAGTTCGGTCAAGTCGGCAAGTAGCGTCTGGCTGTCCCGGGTCTCGGCGACCTTCATTTCCAGCGTGGTCTGGGCCAGCCTGTCCTCGATGCGGCGAGCACGCCCCGAAAGCGTCAGCGCCAGTGGCAGGCCGAGCATGGCCAGCGTGCGGTAAGTTTCGATGTCGATCAGCCGCTGCGACAGTGCCCCGGTGCGCGCCGGCGTCAGGCCGCGGTCGAGCACCAGCATGCGGGTCAAGCCGTCGCCATCCTGACGGAAATCGGTGACGATGGCTGCGTTGCCGCGCTCGACCAGCGAGTAGCACAGGCTGGTCGGGTCGAAGCCGGCGATCAGTTTTTCGTTCGCCGGCGTCCATTTGCGGATTTCCAGCCTGATGCCGGAAATCACCGTGCCCGGCGGCGAAAACCCGTTGCCGAAGGGTGTGTCTTCTTGCCCCCTGCCGTTTTCGGCGAGCGGGCCTTCCCAGAGATAGGTCGAGAACTCCGTGTGCCGTTCCCAGCGCAGCGAGCCTTTGCCCCATTTCATCGCGTGGTGGCGGGCGTGAGGGTCGGGCGCGGCGATGCCGAGGCGTCGCGACAATTCGGAAAGCACGGCCTGATCGACGCCGGATCCAGCTTCGGTCATGAAGGAAAGTTGCACCAGCACGCGCGGCTTGTCGACCAGCGGGTGCGGCCGGGCGTGGACCTCGCCAAGCGCGCCGGGGCGACCTTCATGCGCCGGAAAGCCCATGACGCTGCCGCCCACGGCTTTGGCGCGCAGCTGGAATTCGAGGTTGGACGGGTCGGCGTCTGGCACGGCTGGTCCCCCAGGCTTCTCTGAGCCCTTTGGCAATGATGTCCCTCTAGAGCGGTTCATCGTTTCACGGAAACGCCGAACCGCTCTATCTCTTTGATTCTGCGCAATTCCGGACGGAAAACCGTTTCACACTATTCCTGGAATTGCTCTAGAGGCAATCTCCAGAGGACGCAAACAGCCAGTTTAGCTGAAGGTGATATGAAGCCGCAGCTGTGAAACCGACCCGGCCCCGGGGCGAATTGGATAAATAATTTGACCAGTTGGCGACGCTGGCTTTATCTTGCGCGACATCGGTTCAACCCCCAGGCATTCCGTTTGAGCGACATTTTCTCCCGGATCGAGCATTCGTGCACCGCCGACGAGGTGGTGCAGCAGATCGAGAGCCTGATCCTCGAAGGCGTCCTGCGCACCGGCGACCGGCTGCCGGGCGAGCGCGAGCTGGCGCGCCAGTTCGAGGTGTCGCGGCCGATCCTGCGCGATGCCTTGAAGGCCTTGGAAGGGCGCGGGCTGTTGACGACACGGCCAGGCGGCGGCACCCATGTCGCCGACGTCATCGGCCAGCTGTTCACCAAGCCAGTGACCGACCTGATCTCGATGCATCGCAAGGCGATGACCGACTATCTGGAGTACCGCCGCGAGATCGAGGCGGTCGCGGCGGAGTATGCGGCGCGGCGCGCCACATCGGACGATCTGGCGCTGCTCGACCGCATCATGGCGCGCATGGACGAGGCGCACCGGACCGGCAATTTCGACGACGAGGCGGAAATCGACGTCGAGTTCCATCACGCGATCTGCGAATGCGCGCACAACATCATCCTGCTGCACACGCTGCGCTCCTGTTATCGGCTGCTGTCGGAAGGCGTGTTTCAGAACCGGCGGCTGGTGTTCAGCATGCCGGGCGCGCGCGAGGCGCTGCTTTCGCAGCACCGGGCAATCTACACGGCGGTTAAGGCCGGCGATCCGGCCGCGGCGCGGCAGGCGGCGATGGACCACATCTCCTATGTCGAACGGTCGATGGCGGAGGCCGAGCGCAGCGGCGACTGGCAACGCGTGTCGCGGCTGAGGCTCAGGCAGCGCTCCGAGTCCGGTGACGGCGAGGCGGCAAGAAAACAGCCGTAGGCACCGGCCAGAAAATTCAACGACGACCAGCGAAGAACCAGCGGAAAAAGATCCATGAGCAGCATTCTCACCATCGCCGACCTCAAGGACCTGGCGCGCCGCCGCGTGCCGAAGATGTTCTTCGACTACGCCGATTCCGGCGCCTGGACCGAAAGCACCTACCGCGCCAACGAAGAGGATTTCCAGAAGATCAAGTTTCGCCAGCGCGTGCTTGTCGACATGGACAACCGCTCGCTGGAATCAACCATGATCGGCGAGAAGGTGACGATGCCGGTGGCGCTGGCGCCGACCGGCATGACCGGCATGCAGCATCCGGACGGCGAGATGCTGGCGGCGCAGGCGGCGGAAGAATTCGGTGTGCCGTTCACGCTGTCGACAATGAGCATCTGCTCGATCGAGGATGTCGCGTCGGTGACCAGGAAGCCGTTCTGGTTCCAGCTCTATGTGCTGCGCGACAAGGACTTCGTCTTCGATTTGATCGACCGCGCAAAAGCGGCGAAATGTTCGGCGCTGGTGCTGACGCTCGACCTGCAGATCCTCGGTCAGCGCCACAAGGATATCCGCAACGGGCTTTCGGCGCCGCCGCGAATGACGCCGAAGCACATCTGGCAGATGGCAACAAGGCCGCGCTGGTGTGTCGGCATGGCCGGGACAAAGCGACGGAGCTTCCGCAACATCGTCGGCCATGCCAAGGGCGTCGGCGACCTCGCCTCGCTGTCGTCGTGGACGAAGGAGCAGTTCGATCCGCATCTGTCGTGGAAGGATGTCGCCTGGATCAAGGAGCGCTGGGGCGGCAAGCTGATCCTGAAAGGCATTCTCGACAAGGAAGATGCGCTGATGGCGGCCAGAACGGGTGCCGACGCGATCATCGTATCCAACCATGGCGGCCGCCAGCTCGACGGCGCCTCGTCGTCGATCATGGCACTCGAAGAGATCGCCGACGCCGTCGGCGACACGATCGAGGTGCATATGGACGGCGGCATCCGCTCCGGCCAGGACGTGCTGAAGGCGCTGTGCCTCGGCGCCAAGGGCACCTATATCGGCCGGCCTTTCCTGTACGGCCTCGGCGCACTCGGCAAGGAAGGGGTTACCAAGACGTTGGAAATCATCCGCAAGGAGATGGACATAACGCTGGCACTGTGCGGAAAGCGCCTGGTCACCGACATGGGCAAGGATCAGCTTCGGCGCTAAAGTCCCGTGACGGCATGATCACGGAGGCGACGCAGGCATTGACGGAGCCCGGCATCAGTTTCTACGAGGCGCGCGGACCGCAAGGCATGCGCCTTTACGCGATCGGGGATGTGCACGGCCGGCTCGACCTGCTGACCGCCATGCACCGGCGGATCGAGGCGGAGCTCAGTCAAAGGCCGTCGGTCGATTGGCGCGTGATCCATCTCGGCGACTATGTCGACCGGGGCCCGGACTCCAGGGGCGTCATCGATTTCCTGATCGACGCGCAAAGACGCGATCCGCGTCACCTGATGCTGGCCGGAAATCATGATCTCGGCTTCCTCGATTTTCTCGATGTCCCCGACCCGGACGGGCTGTTCATGCGCTATGGCGGCATCCAGACGGCGCTATCCTATGGCGTGTCACTCGGTGGGGGCAGCGCCTGGTTTGGCCGCGCCGATGCGGCACTGCGGCAAGGGCACGCCGCACTGGTCGAGGCGGTGCCGCAGAACCATGTCGAATTCCTGCGCTCGCTGACCTTTTCAGTGACATTCGGCGACTTCTTCTTCTGCCATGCCGGCATCCGGCCCGGCGTTGCGCTGGCAAGCCAGAGCCGGCAAGACCTGATCTGGATCCGCGAGGTCTTCCACGATCACACCGGTCTTCATCCGAAGATCGTGGTGCACGGCCATACGCCGGTGCCCAAGGCCGAGATCACCGGCAACCGCGTCAATGTCGACACACTCGCCTGGCAGTCGGGCAACCTCACCGCGCTCGTGGTGGACGGCGCGGACAAGCATATCCTGACAGTCACGGGTGAGCCGGCTTAGGGAGGTTGTTGATATTCAGCCGAGGCTGCGGCGTGGAGCCTAGCGAAGCGCGGCGGTGACGCCGTAGCCGTCGACGGCATTGTGGTCGTTGGCCGCGTCGGCGGAATAAATGCCGAGGCCGCACAAGACGATAGCCGACAACATGACAAAGGACAAAAAGGCTGCTTTCACGGACGTCATCTCTTGTTGAGCTTCCTGCATCTATGCACGAGCGGGTTACCAATGCGTTGAAACGCAAAACACGTCGCAAATGTCTGACGGTTTCGCGCTTCTAGGCATGTTCTGTATCGGCGGTGTGTCGCGCGGGTCACAAGGTTCATCGCGGTTGCACGCAAGATGCAGAGCGGGCGCCTTTTAGGCTGGCGGACAGACACAGGCCAAGGATGAAACGCGTTTTCCCCGGCGGATTTGCCGCCGCGTGCCAAATATGCAACGTCGGCGCTGACAGCCGTCAGATCGCCGGGTATTGTCTCAGGTCTGAGATGATGGCGCCGTTGCGTCGAAGCCCGGCCCACGTGCCCCTACAAAAAGCGCGCCTTTCGAATGAGTGAGCTTAAGATCGTCGCGAGAGGTACGTGGTACTACGACGGCCTGATCCCTTATCGCGTCGAGATCTACGCCTTTCCTGCTCGCGACTCGTCTTCTCGTTTTGCTGAAGACGGGGAACTCACAGGCGAGTACGACGAGAGCATTCCAATCCCAGAGACAAAGGACGGCTTTCTGTACGCATGCACTCCCTTCTTTTCTGGGGAGCATCTTTCGATCGATGACGTGAAGAACTGGGCTGCCGCCCAACCTTGGGCTCCTGTCACATGGGAGTGGACGGGCGACGCAGTTTCAAACTGAGAAGCTACCGATCATCGCCACCCAGGCGCGGGCGATGGCCAGGCCGGCGGCATCGGCTTGCGGTCCGTTGCGGGCCATTTCATCGTCGAGCCGGCCCGCCCATTCAGGATGCCGCTCGGCGATCAGCGGCGCGAAGGACGTGCTCCAGTCGCGAACCATCGGCCGATCGGCCTCGAAATGGAACTGGAAGCCGTAGACGGCGCGGCCGATGCGGAACGCCTGGTTCGCGGCGACGGCGTTGCCGGCCAGCCGCACGGCAGTCTCGGGCAAGACAAAGGTGTCGTCGTGCCATTGGAAGATCGGGAATTTTTCAGGCAAGGCGGCGAGCACCGGATCGGCCTGCGCCGCCGCGGTAAGCGCGACCTCGTGCCAGCCGAATTCCGAGGCACCGCCTATCTGGTTCTCGCCGCCAAAGGCGCGCGCTACCAACTGGCTGCCAAGGCAGATGCCGAGCACCGAGCGATCCCTCTCGCCAAAGTCGCGCGTCAGATCGAGCAGACCCGGGAAATAAGGGCAGAGCTCGTCGTCCAGCGCATTCTGGGCGCCGCCGAGCACCACCATGGCGTGATGCTCGCCGCTATCTTGCGGCAGCGCGTCGCCGCGATAGGGCCGGCGCAGGTCGATATCGGCGCCCGCCTCGACAAGCGCCGCGCCGATCTGACCAAGGCCCTCATTGTCGAAGTTCTGGACAACCAAGACCCGCATCGAAACCTGCTGACATGAAATTGATGCAGCGAGCGATATCATGGCGCCAGCATTGCAGCCAACAGGGAATGCCTATGCCACTACAAAACCGGGTCGATCCGTTCGGCGCCATCCATGCCGTGCCGGAGCGCGGCCTGTTCATGGGCAATCGCGGCATCATTCACGACCCCGAGACCAGAACGCTGTTGAAGAAGCGCTGGGCGCTGCAAGCCTGGATCATCTGCGTCTGCGAATACGGCGACGTGCGGCGCGAGCCGATGGGGCGCAACCGGGCTGGCGGCAAGGCCGGCTGGACCGAGCTGTTTTTCCTCGACGAGGTGACGGCACTTGCCGCCGGGCACCGGCCCTGCTTCTTCTGCCGGCGCGAGCGGGCCAGGGATTTTGTCCAGCGCTTCGGCGACGCCTTCGGCATTGCCGAGCCACGCGCGCCGCAACTCGACAAGCGCCTGCACAAGGAGCGCCTGGCATCGGGCGGACCGGCGCCGAGACTGAAACCGGAGGCGCTTGCGGACTTGCCGGACGGCACGATGATCTCGTCGGGAAACAGGGCGTACGCCCTGTTTGACGGCGCCGCGCTGCCCTGGAGTTTCGGCGGCTATGGCGAACCGGTGGGATTCGGCGGTTTTACCGACAGTCCAATCCGCCTGCTCACGCCGGCGACAACTGTTTCGGTGCTAAGGCAGGGCTACAAACCTGTCTGGCACGCCACAGCGGAGACTTGACGCCGGGGACAGCCTCGACCATTCCTCGACGATGCGCGCCAATTACAAGATGCAGCGGCTGTTCGTGCCAGACGGGCTTGGACCGGATACCGAGTTCGACATCGGCCCGCAGCAGAGCCATTATCTCTCGCATGTGCTGCGGCTCGGCGAAGGCGCCGAGCTTCTGGTCTTCAACGGTCGCGACGGCGAATGGTCGGCGGCGATCGCCACGAAGTCGAAGAAAGCTGTACGCCTGAAGGTGCTGGAGCTGCAGCGGCCGCAGCCGCGGCTGCCCGATCTCATCTATTGCTTCGCGCCGCTGAAGCAAGGACGGCTCGACTACCTCGTGCAAAAGGCGGTGGAGATGGGCGCCGGCATCCTGCAGCCGGTCATCACCCAGCATACGCAAGTGGCAAAACCCGGCATCGAGCGCCTGCGCGCCAATGTCGTCGAGGCGGCCGAACAATGCGGCATATTGGCGGTGCCGGAGCTGCGCGAGGCGGAAAAATTCGAGCGCCTGCTCAGCAACTGGGACCGAGAGCGGCGGCTGATCTTCTGCGATGAGGACGCATCGACCAATAATCCCCTGCCCGCATTGCAGGCGGTGCGGGAGAACAAGCTCGGTCTGCTGGTCGGGCCGGAGGGCGGCTTTTCCGACGAGGAACGCAGGATGTTGAGAGCCCAGCCCTTCGTTACCGCCATTCCGCTCGGGCCGCGCATCCTGAGGGCGGATACGGCGGCGGTGGCGGCACTGGCGCTGATCCAGGCGACAATCGGCGATTGGTGATCAATTCCAGTTACCCTCTGGCTCAGGATTTTTCGCTTGATCGGCTACTGACATTTCGTCCATCTAGCGCCGGCGGTGGGCGCGCGTCCTTTCGGGCGCGCAAAGGACGCTGTAGCATATTGATTGGGCACCTGATCCTTTCCGAAAATCGAAGCCGGTTTTCGGGGTCATGTGCGGAGGGCTATTATGGCGCGCGATACTACCGATTTCCGGCCGATAGAAGGCGTCGACGAACTTGTCGAACACCTGGCCGAAGGCAACAAGCCGCGCGACAAATGGCGGATCGGCACCGAGCACGAGAAATTCCCATTCTATGTCGACGGCAATGCGCCGGTGCCCTATGGCGGCGAGCGCGGCATCCGCGCCATCCTCGAAGGCATGCAGAACAAACTCGGCTGGGACCCGATCATGGATGCCGGCCGCATCATCGGCCTGGTCGAGCCGACCGGCCAGGGCGCGATCTCGCTGGAGCCAGGCGGCCAGTTCGAGCTGTCCGGCGCGCCGCTGGAGACGATCCACCAGACCTGCCGCGAAGGCAATGCGCATCTGGCGCAGGTGCGCGAGATCGCCGAACCGATGGGCATTCGTTTTCTCGGCCTTGGTGGCAGCCCGAAATGGTCGCTGGCCGAGACGCCGAAGATGCCGAAATCGCGCTACGAGATCATGACCCGCTACATGCCCAAGGTCGGCACCAAAGGCCTCGACATGATGTACCGGACCTGCACGATCCAGGTGAACCTCGACTTCGAGAGCGAGGCCGACATGCGCCGCAAGATGCAGGTGTCGCTGAAGCTGCAGCCACTGTCGACGGCGCTGTTTGCCAACTCGCCCTTCACCGAAAGCCGGCCGAACGGCTTGCAGAGCTGGCGCGGCGAGATCTGGCGCGACACCGACAATCAGCGCTCCGGCCTGCTCGACTTCTGCTTCTCGCCCGATTTCGGCTTTGCCGATTATGTCGAATGGGCGCTCGACGTGCCGATGTATTTCGTCATCCGCGACGGCCAGTACCACGACATGACGCACGTCACCTTCCGCCAGTTCATGGCAGGTGCTGCCCGCAACGAATTGCCGGACGGGCTGCCGACGATGGGCGACTGGGCGAACCATCTGTCGACGCTGTTTCCGGACGTGCGGCTGAAGCGCTTTCTCGAAATGCGCGGCGCCGATGGCGGGCCGTGGCGGCGTATCTGCGCGCTGCCGGCCTTCTGGGTCGGGCTGCTCTATGACGCGGCGGCGCTCGACGCGGCCGAGGCGCTGACTTCGAGCTGGAGCTATGACGAAGTGCTGGCAATGCGCAACGCAGTGCCGGAACAGGGCATTTCGGCGCCCTTCCGCAACACGACGTTGCGCGAGATCGCCCGCGACGTGCTCATCATCTCGCGCATGGGACTGAAGAACCGCGGCCGCAAGAACCGCGACGGCTACGACGAGACCTCGTTCCTCAACACGCTCGACGAGGTCGTCGCGCGCGGCACCACCAGCGCCGAAGAGATGCTCTCGGCCTACCACACACGCTGGGGCGGCTCGATCGAGCCGGTGTTCATGGAATACGCGTATTAACGCTTCGCTATCCGCTTGGCCGATGGTCCGGCAAATTTGCTTCAATCAGTGATGGAAACGAACTAGGCTTCTCCAACGAGGATTTTCCCGGAGGAGAAAACAATGCCTTCCTTGTTCGATATTCTGGCGCAGGCCCAGAACGGCAACGGCATGCAGGCGCTGGCCCAGCAGTTCGGGCTTTCGCAGCAGCAGACGCAGGCGGCGGTCGCGGCGCTTCTGCCGGCCTTTTCGCAGGGGCTGAAGCGCAACACGGCGGACCCTTATGGACTCGGCTCCTTCATGACGGCGATGGCCAGCGGGCAGCATGCCAAATATTTCGAGGATGCAAGCCGGGCCTTCTCGCCGCAGGGCCTCGATGAAGGCAACGGCATTCTGGGGCATTTGTTCGGCTCGAAGGACCTGTCGCGCGCAGTCGCCAGCCAGGCCGCGCAGGCGAGCGGCGTCAGCCAGCAGGTCCTGCAGCAGATGCTGCCGGCAATCGCCTCGATGATGATGGGCGGATTGTTCAAGCAGACCACCAACCAGCTAGGCGGGCAGATGCATGCGGCAGGCGGTGGCGGCAATCCGCTCGGCGAGCTCATCGAGCAGATGATGCGGCAGGCGGGCGGCGGCAGCCAGGCGCCGCAACAGACGCAGAGCCCTTACGGCGACAACCCGCTCGGCAAGGTGTTGCAGGACATGTTCGGCGGTGCGCAACAGCCGCAGAACCAGCCTCGGCAGACACAGAACCCTTATGGTGACAATCCGCTCGGCAAGGTGCTGCAGGACATGTTCGGCGGTGGCGCACAACAACCGCAGCCGCAGCCGCGTCAGGCGCCCCAGCAGCCCCAGGCGCCGCAGCCGCAGGCCAATCCGAGCGGCAGGCCGAGAAATCCGTTCGACGACCTGTTCGGCAAGATGTTCGAGACGGGCGCCCAGCAGCGCGACGACTACCAGAAAGGCATGGAGTCGATCTTCGACCAGTTCAAGCAGGGCATGGGCCGGCGGTAGAACCTGTTCCATCCCGATAAAAATCGCGATGGGGCTCTGTCAGTGCCGCCCAAAAAGAAAGCCCGGTCCTGGGAGGACCGGGCAGCGCGCAGGCTGGCCGGGGGGATCCGGCAGGGAGTGGGGAGCCTGCGTAACTTGGTGGCGTCGTGCCTCAAAAGGGTTCAATGCGCCCGAACGGCGAAACCACGCGATCAGGCCACCTTGCGGGCAAGATCCTCGATCGTTTCGGCGCGCTCGACCGCGATAACGCGAAGCCTCTCGGTCGGATCGCGGCCAAAGGGTACACCGACAGCGACGTGCAGGTCGGCGCGGGTCAGGCCGATGTCGGCGAGCTCGGCATCCGACATCTCGCCGAGGCGATAAAAGGCGCGGCGGTTTTTCCAGGCGCGGTAAACATTGGCAGCGGCATTGGCCACGCGCGTCGCAACGGCCGGACGCGAGGTGATGCGCGAGGTCTCGGTAGCGAAATCAAACGTAGCCATGTCGGTCTCCTTCACATTCGAACGGGCGAAACCGGTCGATCGGGCGCTGGCGACAGCGGCCGTTCCGGCTTCGATTCACATGCCTTCATGTGGACAATGCGAATTTGCCACGGCGCGATTGATTAATCCAACGAATGTTTCTAATCTTTAGCATCAGCATCAATGATGGATTAGGCCGATGAAAGCGCCGCTCGATCTCGATCAGTTGCAGACCTTCATCTCGATTGTCGACACCGGCAGCTTTACCCGCGCGGCGGAAGCGGTGCATCGGACCCAGTCTGCGGTGTCGATGCAGATGCGGCGGCTGGAGGAACGGATCGGCAAGCCGCTGTTCGAAAAAGACGGCCGCACCAACAGGCTGACCGAGGAAGGCGACAGACTGCTCTCCTACGCAAGGCGGCTGCTCTATCTCAACAAGGAAACACTGGCCGCCTTCGACGACCGCCGGCTCGAAGGCACCATCCGCATCGGCACGCCGGACGATTATGCCGATCGCTTCCTGCCAGAGATCATGGCGCGGTTTGCCCGTTCCAACCCGCATGTCGAACTGACCGTTATCTGCGAACCGACGCCGGGACTGGTCGAACACATCAAGCGCGGCAATCTCGACCTGGCGCTGGTGACGCACAACGACGCGCGCGGCCAGTCGGAAGTGGTGCGGCGCGAACCGCTGCTGTGGGTCACCTCGGCCAACCATGCGACGCATGAACAACCGATCCTGCCGATGGCCTTCGGCCGGCCGAACTGCATCTGGCGGCGGGCCGCCGCCGACGTGCTCGACCAGCAGAACCGCGACTACCGCATCCTGTTCACCAGCTTCTCGGCTACCGTCATCGCCGCGGCGGTGCTTTCCGGCCTGGCGATCTCGGTGCTGCCGGAATGCGCGCTGCGGCCCGGCATGCGGGTGCTGGGCGAGGCCGACGGTTTCGGCGCCCTGCCCGATTGCCGTATCGGCATCATGCGCGGCCAGACCTCGCGGCCGGAGATCGTCGATGCGCTCGCGCGCCACATTTCGGAGAGCCTCGACAATATTTCCGTGCCGCTCGGCGAGGAGACCGGCACGTTCGATTTCGCCGCCCTCGCCTTCGCCAAGATGAAGCGGACCAAGCCGAACCAGATCCTGCCGGGCTGGTGAGGGATCGCGCAATTGGGGCGTACATCGAACACGGCCGCCTTGACGGCGGGCAACAACCGTCCCCCAATCGGCCGATGAGCGACGCAGCATCCGAATCACGCACCAACGCCACCGAATATACGGTGAGCGAGATTTCCGGCGCGCTGAAGCGTACGGTCGAGGACGTCTTCGGCAATGTACGGGTGCGCGGCGAGATTTCCGGCTATCGCGGACCGCACTCCTCCGGCCATGCCTATTTCTGCCTGAAGGACGATCGCGCGCGGCTCGACGCCGTGGTGTGGAAGACCACGATGAGCCGGCTGAAATTCCGTCCAGAGGAAGGCATGGAGGTGATCGCCACCGGCAGGCTCACCACCTATCCCGGAAAATCCAATTACCAGATCGTTATCGACAATCTCGAGCCGGCCGGTGCCGGTGCGCTGATGGCGCTGCTGGAAGAGCGCAAGCGCCGGCTGCAGGCTGAAGGCCTGTTCGATGCGGCGCGCAAGCGCCGGCTGCCGTTCATGCCGTGCGTCATCGGCGTGGTCACCTCGCCGACAGGCGCCGTCATCCGCGACATCATCCACCGCATCAAGGACCGGTTTCCGCTGCACGTGCTCGTCTGGCCGGTGCGGGTGCAGGGCGAGACGGCGGGTGCGGAAGTGACTGCTGCCGTCAACGGCTTCAACGCACTGCCATGGGACGGCGCCATCGCGCGGCCCGATCTGTTGATCGTGGCGCGCGGCGGCGGGAGCCTGGAGGACCTGTGGGGCTTCAACGACGAAGCGCTCGCCCGGGCCGTCGCCGCATCGGGCATTCCGGTGATTTCCGCCGTCGGCCACGAGACCGACTGGACGCTGATCGATCTGGCGGCGGATGTGCGGGCGCCGACGCCGACAGGCGCCGCCGAGATCGCCGTGCCGGTCAAGGTCGACCTCGAAGCGACGCTTGCCGGCCTTGGCGCGCGGTTGAAGACCGCACTGTCGCGCAATTTCGAACGCAAGCGGCAAGCGGCGCGCGCGGCCGCCCGTGCGCTGCCCTCGCCCGACCAGTTGCTGGCGCTGCCGCGGCGGCGCTTCGACGAGGCGACGAGCCGGCTCGGCCGGGCGCTGTCGGTCAGCGTCGAGCGCAAGCGGGGCAGGCTTCTGGGGCAGCGGCTGACGCCGGCCACCTTGTCGCGGCGCATGAACGAGGCGCGCACACTGACCCGTCGCGACCTCGCCCGTGCGCAAGCGGCATTCTTCGCCATCGTGCGCGAGCGTCGGGCGCGGTTTTCGCGCACGGCCGCGAGACTCTCACCGGCGCCGATCGCCAGACGGCAGAAACTGCAAGGCGATGCCCTGCTGGCACTGACACGGCGGCAGGACCAGGCGATTTCAAGACGGCTGGACCGCCTGCGTGGAAAACTGACGCAGGCCGACCGGCTGCTGGCGACGCTCTCGCACAAGGCCGTGCTGGCGCGAGGCTTCGCGCTGGTCAAGGATGTGGACGGCGCCGTGGTCAAGCACGCGGCAGAAGTTGTGTCGGGGATGGCGCTTTCGCTGGAGTTCGCCGACGGCACCGCCGATGCAGTCGCCATCAGTGGCACGGCGCGGCCGAAGACGGTTGCCAAGCCCGCGGCCAAGCTCAAGGCGCCGGGCGGCCAAGGTTCGCTTTTCTGAGGAAAAAATGACCGACCCGCATCTTGCGACGCCCTCGGGCAAACTGCGCGCCCGCGCCTTCGCGATCCCATTCGATGGCACGCCAAGCCGCTTCAATGCCATCACCGATGTGCCCGGCGTGACGGTCGGCTATACCACGCTGATCTCAGGGGACGGGCCGCTCGTCGTCGGCAAGGGTCCGGTACGCACCGGCGTGACCGCGATCCTGCCACGGCCCAGAGACGAGTTGGCCGTCCCTGCGTTTGCCGGCGTGTTCAGCGCCAATGGCAATGGCGAACTGACCGGCTCGCATCTGATAGAGGAGCTCGGAGCGTTCAACCTTCCCATCACCATCACCAACACGCATTCCTGCGGCGTCAGCCGCGACGCAACGTTGCGCTGGATGCAGATGGTGCTGCCGCAATCGCTCGACAGCGCCTGGGCGCTGCCGGTGGCGGGCGAGACTTACGACGGCTTCCTCAACGATATCAACGGCCATCATGTGAGCTTCGAGCACGTGTTTTCCGCGCTCGAAACGGCTGAAACCGGGCCGATCGAAGAGGGTAGCGTCGGCGGCGGCACCGGCATGATCACCTTCGGCTTCAAGGCAGGGTCCGGCACATCCTCGCGCAGCGTCGACTGGAACGGAGCGCGCTTCACGATCGGCTGCTTCGTCCAGTCGAATTTCGGTGCACGGCGAAACCTCGTGATCCGTGGCATCAGGGCCGGAGCAGAACTCGCCGAACCGGCGATCCGGGACAACACGCCGCGAGCGGAAAAGAGCTCGATCATCGCGATCGTGGCCACCGATGCGCCGTTCATGCCGCATCAGATGAAACGGCTGGCGAAACGCGTGCCGCTCGGCGTCGCGCTGACCGGCGGCTATGGATACAATTCATCCGGCGATATTTTTCTGGCCTTCAGCACGGCCAATGCCGATGCCGCGCGCGGCGCGGCCGGCAAGCTGGTCAGCGCCGGCTATATACCGGATGCCGACATCAACCCGTTCTTCGACGCCGTCGTTCAGAGCGTGGAGGAAGCAATCCTCAATGCTCTGGTCGCCAATGAAGACATGACCGGGCGCGACGGCAATTTCGTGCCAGCATTGCCGAAAGGGTGGCTTAAGGAGAGATTTGGCAAAGCTGCGCGGCGATGAGACCGCGCAACTGCATCAGACAGGCAATGTTGGCCCGGCAGGTTTTGCCGGGGCGATCCGTCAGCCGGCAGGCTTGTTCGAGTTCCGCTCGTCCTGTTCGGCCTCGGCCGCCTCTTCGAGCCTCGAAGCAATGAGTTCCTGAATGTCGCCGACCTCTTCCTGAATATCCTCCAGGGGTATGCCGGCTTCGGCGGCCTTGGCCGCACATTCCCTGGCGAGGGTCTCGGCCTGCTTCTCGATCCTGGCTGGCGAGGGCTGGCAGTGGACTTTTTCGCCAATCCACCCGCGCAGGAACTCGATCGCGTGTTCACTCATACTGCTGTTTCCCTAGCGGCTATGCCGGTTGGTAATCATAAACGTCGGCATCTTCGAAAAGATGCGTGCTGCCATTCGAGCCGAGTCGGCTTCGCCCGGCAAGCCGAACTTGTCCGAGGTCCACAGAGCTGAAGGGAATGGAGGGTTCAAGGAGCACGTTCTAGTTCTTGAGGACTGATTCTCTCGACGAAACTCGTTCGACCCGCGCTATTGTTTCTATTTGCTTTTTTTCGATTTTCAAGCCGTTTTAGATCACAATAAATGTCACAATAGCTAGCACTTTTACCGCGCTCTCGCTGGCAAGACGTAAAAGGCGAGCCGTCAAAGCCGCCGCTATATAGTGACAACCATTTGCAATGTCGACTCTGCTCGCGATCCTGCTTCTTTCCGCCGCGCTTGCTGGGAAATATGTGGTGTGACGGTATCGCCGATGCAACGCTGAGCGCCTCGGGCGAGGCGTGCAGTATTTTCCGCAGGCAATCTGATGGCATTCGAGGAAATGGGCGGCGATAACTGGATCGAAATGCCGTCAGCCACCATCGTTGGTTCTCAAAATCCCTGTCTCGACCCGGCTCTCTACCGCTGGCGATAGAAGATCATGCCGCCATGATAGAGAACGCCTTCGACGAACTCACCATCCGCGGTGAAGCCCGTATCGTCCCAGTATTCTACGTGGTTGCCCTGGACTTCATAGCGTCCCCGGTAGGCGCTCTCGCGGTCACCGCGCGCCTCGTCATAACGGCCGTTCGGCAGGAGTTCGTGCCTGATATGGCGATCCTCGGTGACCCACAGTCCGACGTAAGGATGATCTTGGTGCGTCATTGGTTCCTCTGCAAGGATTGGAGTTGAAGGAAGGGTCAGGCCGGTTGGAGCTACAGAAACGGCAATACCCGTAAGCACTGCGGCCAAAGTGGATCGCATCAATGCGCCGCCTTCGTCGGACGCACGACGATCTCGTTGACGTCGACATCGTCGGGCTGTTCGATTGCGTAGCGCACGGCCCTGGCGATCGCATCGGGTTGCAGGGCAATAGCACGCCACGCTTTCATGGCAGCGGCAGCGGCTTCGTCGGAGATCGTGTTCGCCAGCTCGCTTTCCACCACGCCAGGATGAATGCAGGTTACGCGGATATCGTCACTCTCCTGGCGGAGCCCATCGCAAATCGCGCGGACAGCGTATTTCGTTGCGCAATAAACGGCAGCCGTGGGCGAGACGGCCAGTGCGCCGATGGAACCGATATTGATGATATGCCCGGAGCCACGTGCCGTCATCTCAGGCAGGACCGCCGCGATGCCGTACAGAACACCCTTGATGTTGACGTCCACCATCAGCTCCCACTCGTCGACCTTCATAGCTGCCATGGCCGACAGCGGCATGACGCCCGCATTGTTGACGATGACATCGACCTGGCCCATTCGGCCCGGGCGGCATCGGCGAATGCTGCGACATCCTCCCTCCTGGTGACGTCGAGCGCTCGCACGCGAACCGTTCCACCAGCTGCCTCGATTTCGGCCGCAAGCGCTTCAAGGCGGTCGGTGCGGCGTGCGCCGAGGATCAGCTTCGCACCTGCCGCGCCAAGTTCGCGGGCGATGCCAGCACCGATGCCGCTGGAGGCACCGGTGATCAGAACAACTTTGTTCATCGTCATCGAGATGATCCTTTTGGTTCTGTGATTATTTTCACGATGTGAAGGGATGGCGTGCGGGTGAGCTCCCGCGGTGCGTCAGCCTTATTTGGGGTCACTGGGCGGTGTAGCCACCATCGACCAGAAGCAAGGCCCCGGTGATGAAGCTGGATGCCGGCGAAGCAAGAAAGGCGATGGCCTCGGCAACTTCTTGCGGCTGGCCGATCCGGCCGATTGGATGCGCGTTGCCAAAGCTGCGCAGCATCTCCCGGCCATTCTCCACCACACCTTCCATGATGTCGGTTTCGATCACGCCAGGGGCAACGGCGTTGCAGCGAATGCCCATGCGCCCATATTCGATCGCGATCACCTTGGTCAGCTGTGCGACGGCCGCCTTGGAGGAGGCATAGGCCGCCTGCGTCTCGAAGGCCGCGACGGCCGAGATCGACGAGACATTGACGATCGCGCCGCCACCGCTGGCGGCCATCAATTCCACCGCGGCACGGGCGGTGACAAAGCTGCCGCGCGCATTGATCTGCAGAATGCGGTCATAGTCGTCGACCGAGGTCTCGGTCAGACGTTTGTTGAGCGTGCGACCGGCATTGTTCACGACGATGTCCAGTCGTCCGAAGCGCTTCGCGGCGAGTTCGACCGAGCGTCTGGCCAGATCCTCGTCGGCGACATCGCCGACCAAGGTCGCCACATCCTCGGCTTCCAATTCGCGTACGCTGTCGCTGAGATCGCTTGCCACGATCCGGGCGCCCCGCGCCCGCAGCAGTTCCGCCGCGCAGCGGCCGATGCCGCGTGCCGCGCCCGTCACGAGGGCGACTTTTCCATCCAGGTCCCAGGAGGAAGGGGGTGATGTCATGGAATATCTCCTTTGTCGGCCGGCTTCGGCTTGGATCGGGAGGATCAAGCCTTCTTGCCGTTGCGACAGAGATAGAGCCATGGCATTGTCGCGATAACCCGCCCGCTGTTAACCTCCATGGTAAGTATGGCTAACCAATGGACATCGATCTCAATGCAATTGCCGTCTTCGTCGCCGTGGCCGAGGAACGCAATTTTCGCGCTGCGGCAGACCGTCTGGGCGTGACGCGCTCGGCGGTAAGCCAGAGCATCCTCAGGCTTGAACAGCGCCTTGGCATCGCATTGCTGCAGCGCACGACACGCAGCGTTAACCTGACCGAAGCGGGCGAGAGCCTGCTGGCGAGCGTCGCACCGGCGATAGCCGATGTGAACGCGGCAGTCGAAGCCACCACGGAATTTCTGGACAGCCCGCGCGGCCGCCTGCGGATCGCGGTTTCGTCGATCGCAGAGGCCTTTCTGTCGGGACCGTTGCTGGCGTCCTTTGCAGAAAGGTTTCCCGAGGTGCATCTGGATATTGTCGTCACCGACGAGGAATTCGACATCGTTGCCGAAGGCTATGATGCGGGAGTGAGGCTCGGCGAAGTGATCGAGCAGGATATGATTGCAGTGCCGGTATCGGGCGATCAGCGACAGATGGCCGTCTGCGCCCCGCGCTATCTCGAAAAGTTCGGAGCACCCGCCCATCCGCGCGAGCTTGTGGCTCATCGCTGTATCGGCTGGCGGCCGGCGCCGGGAGTTTCGCCCTATCGGTGGGAGTTTGGCGAGGACGGGCGCGAGTTCGACGTGGCGGTTGCGCCCGAGATCACCACCAACGACATGTGGCTGATGATCCGGCTGGCCGTTGCTGGCGCCGGGATCACGTTCGGCATGGCGGACACATTCCGCCCCTGGATCGACCGCGGCGAGCTCGTGCAAATCCTCGACGGCTATTTTCCGCCGTTTGCGGGCTTCTATCTTTATTTTCCCAGCCGACGGAATATCGCGCCGAAGCTGAGAGCCCTCGTGGATCACCTGCGCGGTGCGCGTCAGGCGGGATCGCAGGTGACCGCGCCAGGGTCGTAGAGATCGCTTGGCGCTATTGGTCAGAAACCTGGCTGAAAGCTGAATGGTACCGTTGGCTGGGATCGAACCAGCGACCTCCGGATCCACAATCCGGCGCTCTAACCATCTGAGCTACAACGGCACGCTTGCCCGAGCGAGATCCAGACGGAACGTTCCCGCTCTGTCGTTCGGCGATGCGTCCATACGGGCTATCGGAGTTTAATTCAAGGCTTTTGGCAAAGCAAAAGATCGCTCCGGCATCGCGTCATTTTTCGCCGGACAAAGAAAAGGCCGGCGGGAGGAGGTGCCGGCCTTTTCCTGTTACGAGCCAGCGGGAGGAGGTGCTGGCTGGTTATCCCGGTGAGCAGAGGGAGGAGGTTCCACCCGCCGGGTATTCACTTAGACCACTATATCGCACATCTATTTGTCTGACGAAATGCGACCTTTTGATGCATCATCAAACTGTGTGCAAATATTAGGCGATCTTAATTTCTTTCACGGCCTTCTCGAAGGCGGTCTTGATCGGCTTGGATACGTCCTCGGCCGCCTTGGCAGCAACCGCCTGGAAGTCCTTGGCCTGCTCGACGGTCATTTCGACGCGCTTGCGCAGGAAAGCGGTCTGCAACTCGACGACTTCCGACAGCGACTTGGCGCCGATCAAGGCCTCGAAATGCGAGAAGCCGGCTTCGGCATTGGCGCGCAGGGCGGCGATGGTCTTGAGCGACAGCTCGCTGGAAACGGTTTTGGCGGTCTCGTAGGTCGACTCCAGAGCTTTCTGGGTCTCCTCGGCGCCGGTCTTCAGCTTGGCATAGGCCTCTTTCGACTGCTCGACGCCCTTTTCGGCGAAGGCGCGAATCTGGTCGGTGGCCTTGGAAGCGTCGAAGCTCGGGAATTCAACGTTTTCGATCGTGTCAGTCTTGGTCCTGGACATTTTCCATCCTTTTCAGCGCAGCGGCTTTGACAGAAAGCCGTCTCGTTCATCTATCATGGCAATATAAAGGCAAATTTTGTGCATTGCAACATGTTTGTTGCATCGCACCATAATTATTTGTTCGTGGCGTTAACCACGCGCCTAGAGATTCCGTTGGTTGCACGCTATGACTTGTGGACCTTCGCGCCGTCGGCTTTTATTAACAAAGCGTTAACCGCAAATTGCCCGCTCTGTGAGGGTCGCCAAGCGCATGCCGGCTGAAAACTACTCCTTCCTCGATGTCGCCGTGCTCGACGCCGTCCGCCTGCGCTTCGCCGCAGGCGACGCGATCGCCATTCTGTCGGCAGATCTCGAGCAGGTGATCTGGGCCAACGGTCCCGGCGCAGCGGTATTCGGCTATCCCGACATCGGCGCGATCATCGGCGCCTCGGCAGGATTGCCGCTGATCGCCAGGCGCCAGATCATGGCGACCAGCGGTTTTCCGCAGATCGGCCGCGACCGTGCCATCACCGTCCGGCTGGCGACCGGCCTGACCAGCCGCGCGGTTGGCTTCCTGGCCAGCGCGGTGACCATGCCCGATGGCGAGGAAGCAATCATGCTGGCGCTGCCGGCGGCGCAGACCGGCTCGCGCAGTGCGGCCGAGATCGCCGATCGCGCCATCAGTGGCTTTACCGAAGATGGCCACTACATCGCCTTTGTCGACGCCAAGGGCAATATCGACGCCGCATCGGACGGCTTTTCGGCGCTCGGCATCCGGCCTGAGACGCTGGCCGCACTTGTCGCCGACGTGGCGAACGAGAGCGACCGCATCGTCAAGCGCCTGGTTCCGGGTGGATCCAGCTCCTATCCGGCGGGCCTTGCCCGGCTGACGGACGAGCGGCACCTGCTGGTGGTGATCGACGAGGACCGGCTTGAGGGCGAGGCTCCTGTCGCCGAGCGCGTTGGCGCGGAAAGCAGCAGCGAGGCAGCAGCGGCGCCGAGCGATGGCGATCTTCCCCAGCCAACGGATCAGGACAACGAGCAGCCAATCGCCAGCACCGGCGCGGCGGAGATCAACCTTGCAGCGATGGAAGGCACCTCCGCATCGGCGGAGCACGAACCTGCCGACGCGGCTGACGATCAGCACACGGCTGGCGAAGCGCCAACGCAGCATGACCATTGGTACTTCAATGCCGGCGACGACGCGCAGGTCCCGCCCGGGGCAGCTGCGTCCGGCAAAGTCGAGACCAGCCCGGACGCTTCGCAGGCCGGCGCGGATGCTTCGCCGGAAAGCGCCGCAAAAGCCACCAAAGCCGCCTCCCCGGCCGAACGCCGCGCTTCGGTGATCGATCGCACCGCCGCGCCCATGCGTTTCGTCTGGCGTACCGACGCGGAGGGCCGGTTCAGCGCCCTGTCGCCGGAATTTGCCGAGCTCGTCGGCAAGCCTGCCGCTGACGTGATCGGACGCCGGTTCGAGGATGTTTCGGCCGCCTATGGCCTCGATGCTTCTGGCGAGATTGCCGGCCTGCTCGAACGGCGCGACACTTGGTCCGGCCGCTCCGTGCTGTGGCCGGTCGCCGGCACCGATCTGAAGATACCCGTCGATCTGGCGGCGCTCCCGGTTTACAGCCGCAGCCGCGTTTTCGAAGGTTTTCGCGGTTTCGGCGTGGCAAGGAGCGGCGATGCGGTGGTCGATCCCAATGCCGTCGGCAAGGCCCTTGTCGCCGAGGAGAAGCCTGCCGAGACCATCGAGCCGAAAGCCGTTGAACCTCTCCCCGAGACACCGAAACCCGCCGATCCGTTCAGGGGCGAAGTGCCGGCATTGACCATCGTGCCAAAGCCCGAGCGGCGCTTTGCCGACAAGGTGATCCGGCTGGCCGAGCACCGGCAGCCGGCCAACGACAAGGGCCTGTCGACGCTGGAACGCAGCGCGTTTCGCGAGATTGGCGAGCGTCTCAAGAAGGACAACACCCCGGCCGAAGAACAGCCCAGCGCCGGAAGGCCGAAGCCGGTTGCGACCAAAGTGGAGGCAGCCGGCAAGGCCGACGAGCCAAAGCTGAAAGAAGCCGGCCCGACGGACAAGGGTGAGATGCCGGCACAAGGTCTGGAAAGCGGGGCGGCTGCCGCCGAACCGCCCGAGGCCGATGCCGAGGACCAGAAGGATCTTGCCCGGCTCGACGGCGAGCAGCCCGATGATGCGGTAGCAGAGGCGCAAGCCGGCGAACCCGTCACACTTCCTGTTTCCGGATCGCTGCTCGACTATGCCGACCGCGAACCCAGCGATGAAGCGCAGGAAGGCGTTGAGCCCAACACGAACCGTCGAACGATCGTCGCCGAAACGCCGCAGGATGGCGACGACGACAGCATGACGGCCGAAGATTTCCGTGACGCCGAGGACAGCGAGGATTGGTCCGAGGACAGCGCAGCCGCAGCCGACGTTGCCGGCCAGGTGCCGCCCATCGAGCGGCCGCAGGCACCGCCGCTCAAACTCGACGGCTTCGTGCCGTCGGCGTTTGCCGGAGAGGACAACAAGGGGCCCGATACCTCGATCCTCGGCAAGCTGCCAGTGCCAGTGCTTATCCATTCCGGCGACCAACTGCATTACGCGAACGACGAATTCCTCGGCTTGACCGGCTATGCAACGCTCAATGCCCTGGACGAGGCCGGCGGGCTCGGCGCCCTGTTTGCCGACCCTTATGCGGACGACGGCAGTTCCGACGGCGGCGACCGCGCTCTGCGGCTGAAGACGCGCGACGGTCAGGAGTTTCCGATCGACGCGATTTTACGCTCCGTCCCCTGGGGAAACGGCAAGGCGCTGATGCTGGTCGTACGCCGTTCCGGCGACGACGAAGTAGCAGCCATTCCACATGGCGCCGCCGACGACCAAACGCAGCCGGATGTTTCCGAGCTCAAGGCACGCATTGCCGAAATGCGCACCATCATCGACACCGCCACCGACGGCGTCGTGCTGATCGGCCGTAACGGAACGATCCGTTCAATTAGCGGTCCGGCGGAAGCGCTGTTCGGCTTCGACAGCGACGAGGTGACCGGCAAACCGTTCGTCTCGCTGTTTGCGATCGAAAGCCAGCGCGCGGCGCGTGACTATCTCGAGGGGTTGTCGGAGCCCGGCGTTGCAAGCGTGATGAACGATGGCCGCGAGGTGATCGGACGCGAGGCGCAGGGGCGCTTCATTCCGCTGTTCATGACCATCGGCAGGCTGCCCAACGACAGCGGCTTCTGCGCGGTGGTGCGCGACATCACCCAGTGGAAGCGGGCCGAAGAGGACCTGACCCAGGCGCGCGCGGTCGCCGAACGCGCCTCGTCGCAGAAGACCGATTTTCTGGCCCGCATCAGCCACGAGATCCGCACACCGCTCAACGCCATCATCGGCTTTTCCGAGCTGATGGTCGACGAGAAATTCGGGCCGGTGGCCAATGACCGCTATCGCGACTATCTGCGCGACATCAACCGTTCGGGCAACCACGTGCTCGATCTGGTCAACGACCTGCTCGACATTTCGAAAATCGAGGCCGGCCAGCAGGAGATGGCCTATGAGGCGGTGTCGCTCAACGACACACTGGCCGAAACCGTGGCGATGATGCAGCCGCAAGCCAACCGGGAACGCGTCATCATCCGCTCCAGCTTCGCCTCGCGGCTGCCGGAAGTGGTGGCCGATCTGCGCAGCGTGCGGCAGATCGCGCTCAACATCCTGTCGAACGCCGTCCGCTACACGCAGGCCGGCGGCCAAGTGATCGTGTCGACGGCCTACGAGATCTCCGGCGATGTCGTCATGCGCGTGCGCGATACCGGCATCGGCATGAGCCAGTCCGAGATCGAGCAGGCGCTGAAGCCGTTCAAGCAGATCAATGCACTGAAGCGCGGTCGCGGCGACGGCACCGGTCTCGGGCTGCCGCTGACCAAGGCGATGGTCGAAGCGAACCGTGCCCGGTTCACCATCAACTCGACGCCCGGCGAGGGAACCTTGGTCGAAGTCGCCTTTCCCTCGACCCGCGTGCTCGCCGGTTAGCTATGGTTGCGCAAAGAAAAAAGGCGTCCAACAGGACGCCTTGAGAAATTGGAATTGCTGTCACAACGGGGCTTGAGCGAATCAGATCCTCTCGGGGCTAAGAGGAACGGGATTTCTCCCTCAAGTTACACACGACTATCGATGCCGGGCCTTAACAAATCCTTACCGCCACGCCGGAAAATTTACCAATGTGTACCACTCATGAAATCTAGGTAAATTCCGAAGAGACAATTCGTTAACGATACCGGAGACCTCAAGACGGGCTCCACCTTGGACCCCGGGGTCAGTCGGCAAGCTGCGGCAGGTTGCGGAACAGCTCGAGCGCTTCAGGATTGGCGAGCGCTTCCTTGTTCTTGATGGCGCGGCCATGCACCATGTCGCGTACCGCGAGCTCGGTGATCTTGCCCGATTTGGTTCGCGGAATATCGCTGACGGCGACGATCTTGGCCGGCACGTGGCGCGGGCTCGCCCCGGTGCGGATTTTCGCGCGGATGCGTTTTTCCAGCTCGGCATCGAGCTCGACGCCGGCCGCCAGCCGCACGAACAGCACGACACGAACGTCATTGTCGAAATCCTGGCCGATGCATAGTGCTTCGAGGATTTCCGGCATTTGCTCGACCTGATTGTAGATCTCCGCTGTGCCGATCCTGACACCGCCCGGATTGAGTGTGGCGTCGGAACGGCCATGGATGATCAGGCCACCATGGACAGTCCATTCGGCGAAATCACCGTGGCACCAGACATTGTCGAAACGTTCGAAATAGGCGGCTTTGTATTTCCTGCCGTCAGGGTCGTTCCAGAAGCCGATCGGCATCGCCGGAAACGCCTTGGTGCAGACGAGCTCGCCCTTCTCCTGGCGGAGCGGCCGGCCGTCATCGTCCCAGACATCGACGGCAAGGCCGAGGCCGGGCCCCTGTATCTCGCCGGTCCATACCGGTTCGATCGGCACGCCGAGCACGAAGCAGGAGACGATATCGGTGCCGCCGGAGATCGAGGCGAGATGCACGTCTTTCTTGATGCCCTCATAGACGAAACGGAAATCTTCCGGCGATAGCGGCGAGCCGGTCGAGGAGATGGTGCGCACGCTGGAAAGATCATGCGTGCGGATCGGCTTCAGGCCGGCCTTGCGCACGGAATCGATGAATTTGGCCGAGGTGCCGAAATACGTCATCTTTTCGGCATCGGCGAAGTCGAACAGCGCATTGCCGTCCGGGTAGAAGGGCGAGCCGTCGTAGAGCAGCAAGGTGGCGCCCGATACCAGGCCCGACACCAGCCAGTTCCACATCATCCAGCCGCAGGTGGTGAAGTAGAAGAAGCGGTCGCCGTCGAGCAGGCCGGCATGCAGCCGTTCTTCCTTGACATGCTGGATCAGCGTTCCGCCGGCCGAATGGACAATGCATTTGGGAATGCCGGTCGTGCCCGACGAAAACAGGATGTACAGCGGATGCGAACACGGCAGCCTCTCGTAGCTGACAGGCCTGGCGCCAAAGGGTGACAGCGCCTCTTCCAGCGAAGCCGCCTTGCCGATGGTCGCCGCGACGTCGAGCGAGGTGCCGAGATAGTCGACAATGAGGACTTTGCGGACGGTGGCGAGCTTGCCCGCCACGGCCGCGATCTTGTCGGCGACTTCGATCGCCTTGCCATTGTACCAGTAGCCGTCCGGCGCGATGAATATGACAGGCTCGATCTGGCCGAACCGGTCGAGAACACCCTGCTCACCGAAATCTGGGGAGCAGGACGACCAGACGGCGCCGATCGAGGCGGCAGCCAGCATCGCAGCAACCGTTTCCGGCATGTTGGGCATCATCGCGGCGATGCGGTCGCCCTTCTTCACCTTGAGCGACAGGAAAAGCTGCTGCAGGCGCGAGGTCAGCGCATGCAGCTCGTTCCAGGACAGCCGCCGCTCGACCTTGTCCTCGCCGCGAAAGACGATTGCGTCGCCAAGCCCGGTTTTCTTCAGGAGATTCTCGGCGAAGTTCAGCTTTGCCTCAGGAAAGAAGGTCGCGCCGGGCATCTTGTCGCCATCGACCAGCACGCGTTCGCCCTTGTCGCCGACGATGCCACAAAAGTCCCAGACCAGGCTCCAGAAGGTCTCGCGATCATCAATCGACCAGCGATGCAGGTCGGTATAGGAGGAGAAAGCCTTGCCGGCCATGCTCGCCGCGGCGTTCATGAAGGCGGTCATCGGCGCCGCTTCGATCTGCTCTTGCGTCGGGATCCAGAGCGGTGCGTCGTCAGCCATCATTGTTCCTCCGCAGGCTGCATCGCTTATGCATATCGCGATGCAGCAGGGCAAGATTTTGTTGGACCGCGCCGGTCAGGGTGTGCGCAAATGCCATCGCCGGGCCATAAAGACTTGAAATGCGTCAGCCGTCGGTTACACCCGTCGGGCGATTTTGTCGGAATGGAAGCATACGGGGCGATATGCCATCACCTTTGATCCGACGCGGAATATGGGCGATCGGCGCAGCCGTCATCGTCATCGCGCTGGTTGTCGCAGCCTTGCCGTTGATCGCCTCGACTCGCATCGTACGCGACCGTATCGCGTGGGAAATGAGCGCGTGGAGTGGTTTCCGGGTCACCATCGACGGCGCGCCGCGCATCGAGGTCTGGCCGAATTTCCGGGCGATCCTGAGCGACGTGACGCTGTCGCAATGGACGGAGACGGATGCGCCGCCCGTGGTCGAGGCCGAACGGGTCGAGGTCGACCTCTCGGCCATGGCGGCGCTGCGGGGCGACGTGGTGTTTTCGACAGCGCGGCTGGTGCGACCGACGATCAGGGTCCAGCGTACCGCGAGCGGGTTTTTCCTGCCAGCGATTCCCACCGGCGGGCGCATTACGCGTTCGATCGATGCTGCCCGCGCGGTGATCAACACAAATCCCGCCAAGCCGGATCTCGGCAACCTGCCGACAGATCCGTTCGGCACAGTCGAGTTCAGGGACGGCCGCGTAGTGGCTGCCATCGGCGGCAAGGACCAGGAGATACTGAGCAGCCTGAGCGGCCAGGCGAACTGGGCCGCGATGAACAGCAATGCGACGCTGTCGGCGACCGGGATATGGCGCGGCGAAAGCGTTGCCATCGACGCCGCATCGCCGAACCCGCTTGTGCTGTTTGGTGGCGGCACAGCACCGGTCACGTTTTCCTTCAAGGCGGCACCGGCCAGTTTTTCGTTCGACGGCCGCGCCAGCATGTCGGAAAACGGCTATTTCGACGGCCAGGCAAAATTCGCCGCACCTTCGCTCCGACGCGTGCTCGAATGGTCGCAGGCCGGCATCGCGCCCGGTGCCGCAATCGGCTCGATCTCGGTTTCAAGCAAGATCACGGCGACGGCCGGGCGCATCAAATTCGAAAACACAGCCCTGACCCTCGACAACAATCCCGGAATGGGCGCGCTGGACTTCACCTACGGCGAGGCACTGCCGGTGATCTCCGGCACACTTGCTTTCGATACGCTCGACCTCAGATCGTTTCTCTCCGCCTTTACCCCGGTGCCATCCGCCGGCGGCACCGGTCCGGGCGAAATCGATACGAGCTTCGCCGACCGGATCAATCTCGATCTCAGACTGTCGGCGGCGCATGCCACGGCCGGCGCCATCCAGCTTGCCGACGTCGCCGCCACCGCCCAGGTCAAGAACGGCCTTGCCGTCTTCGACATCTCGGATGCATCCGCCTTTGGCGGCAACGTCCAGAGCAGCGTCCGTTTCGACCGCAAGCCCGCCGGCACCGAAGTCGAGATCCGGCTGCTCGCTTCCGATATCGACGGCGGCGCTTTCGGCACCGCGGCCGGGATGACGCGGCTGGTGCCGATCGGCACTGGAACCGTTTCGGTCATCCTCAAGGGGCCTGGCAGAACCTGGGACTCCATTTTCGAAAACGCCAATGGCTCGCTGTCCGCGACGTTCGGCGCGGGTGCGCTGAGCCGGCTTAACCTGCCGGCGTTCCTCAAGCACACCGAACAGGGCGGATTCTTCGCGCTGGACGACGTCTCGGACGGAACGCTGCCGATCGACGGGGCCGAGCTCAAGGCGAGCATTTCGAACGGCGTGGCGCGCATCGACAAGGCCGAGGTGAATTCCGCGCAATACAAGATCTGGCTTTCCGGCATCGCATCCTATGCCGGACGCGGGCTGGCACTGTCCGGCGGCATCGTCCAGCCGAGCCAGGCTGCCACGCAGACGAACGGCCAGGCGCCCAAGCAGTCGTCGTTCTTCGTCGGCGGCACGTGGAGCACGCCGTTCATCTCGCCGATAAGCCGCGGCGTCTCGGGAGAGTAGCGAGCCCTTCAACCTCGCTGCGCGGCCCGCTCGTCGCGCTGGCGCTGCACCTCGCGCCGTTTGTTTGCGAGCGAAGCGATGATCACGCCAACTGCGACGACCGCGATCAAGATGGTGCAGGCCGCGTTGATTTCCGGCGTCACGCCAAGGCGAACCTGGCTGTAGATCTTCATCGGCAGCGTCGTGGCGCCAGGCCCCGAGGTGAAGCTGGCAATAACCAGATCGTCGAGCGACAGCGTGAAGGCCAGCATCCAGCCGGAGACGATAGCCGGCATGATAACCGGCAGCGTGATCTGGAAGAAGGTCTTCACCGGTGGCGCACCGAGGTCCATCGCGGCCTCTTCCAGCGAACGATCGAAAGTGATCAGGCGCGACTGAACCACTACCGCAACGAAGCACATGGTTAGCGTTGTGTGGGCAAGCGTCACCGTCAGAAAGCCGCGCTCGAGGCCGACGGCGACGAAGAGCAGCAGCAGCGACAGGCCGGTGATGACTTCAGGCATGACCAGCGGCGCAAACACCATGCCGGAAAACAGCAGCCGGCCGCGAAAGCGCGTGTAGCGTGTCAAGGTGAGCGCCGCCAGCGTGCCGAGCACGGTCGCCACGGTTGCCGAGATGACGCCGACCCGGGCCGTCACCCAGGTGGCGTCCATCAGACCCCGGTTGTGGAACAGCGAGACGTACCATTTCGTCGAGAAGCCGCCCCAGACGGTGACCAGCTTCGACTCGTTGAAAGAGAACACGACGAGCAGGACGATCGGCAGGTAAAGAAAGGCAAAGCCGAGCACGATCGAAATGATGTTGAAGCGGCTCCAGGTCGCATTCATTGGTCCTGCTCCTGGGCGCGCGCCTGGGCTCGCTGGAAGAGCATGATCGGCACGATCAGCAGCAGCAGCAAGATCACGGCGACGGCGGACGACACCGGCCAGTCACGGTTGGCGAAGAACTCGTTCCACAGTGTCCTGCCGATCATCAGTGTCTGCGAGCCGCCGAGCAGGTCGGGAATGACGAACTCGCCGACGGCGGGAATGAACACCAGCAGGCAGCCGGCGATGACGCCGGGCAGCGACAGCGGAAAGGTGATCTTCCAGAAGGCGCTGGTCGGCGGGCAGCCGAGATCCTTGGCCGCCTCGATCAGCGTATGGTCCATTTTCTCCAAGGACGAATAGAGCGGCAGCACCATGAACGGCAGATAGGAGTAAACGATGCCGATGAAGATCGCCGTATAGGTGTTGAGGATGATCAGCGGCTGGCTGATGATGCCGGTTGCGAGCAGCAGCTGGTTGAGCAGGCCCTCGGGCTTGAGGATGCCGATCCAGGCATAGACACGGATCAGGAACGAGGTCCAGAACGGCAGGATCACCAGCATCAGCAAGGTCGGGCGGATCGTCGCCGGAGCGCGCGCCATGCCATAGGCTATGGGATAGCCGATCAGCAATGTCAGGACCGTCGAGACGGCGGCGACGATGACGCTCGTCACATAGGCGTTGAAGTAAAGCGCATCCTGCGTCAGCCAGGTATAGTTATCGAAATTGAGCGCGCCGAATTCCGAGATAAACCCGGAAATGCCGCTGCGGAAATCGAGGACTGGCGTGTAGGGCGGCATGGCGATCGCCGTCTGCGACAGCGAAATCTTGAAGACGATGATGAAGGGGACGAGAAAGAAGAACAGCAGCCAGAGATAGGGCACGATGATGACGAGACGGCTAACGAAGGCCGCTCCCAGCCTGACCAAGGCGGATTTGCCGGCAGCGCTTGCCGGAGAGCTTGTTGCGGCAGTGACAGCGGACATGATCAGTTCCTACCGTGTCAGGACGACGCCGGCGTCGGGGCGGAAAGAAACCCAGGCGCGGTCGTTCCAGGTCAACGGGTCCTCGGTGAGGCGTGCCGCATTCATGGTGCTCGCCCGCACCACCTGACCGTCATCCAGCCTGACGTGATAGACGGTCATGTCGCCGAGATAGGCTATGTCGTAGACCTCGCCCTCAATGGCGTTGACGGCGCCGGCCGGTTTCGTGGAGGACACCTTGATCTTCTCCGGCCTGATGGCGAAGGTGACGGATGTTCCGGCGGCGACACTGCCGGCATTTTCGGTCCGGATGGTGATGCCCTTGCCGGCATCGATGCTCGCACTGCCAGCCTCGCCAGCCGCGATCTTGCCGTCGAACATATTCACATTGCCGACGAAGCCGGCGACGAAGCGGGAACCCGGCGCTTCGTAGACCTCGGCCGGCGTCGCCACCTGCATCACCTCGCCCTTGTCGATGATGGCGATGCGGTCAGCCATCGTCATCGCCTCTTCCTGATCGTGGGTGACGACGACGAAGGTGAGGCCGAGGTTCTGCTGCAAATCCATCAGCTCGAACTGGGTTTCCTCGCGCAGCTTCTTGTCCAGCGCGCCAAGCGGCTCGTCGAGCAGCAGGACTTTCGGCCGCTTTGCCACCGAGCGGGCGAGCGCGACGCGCTGTCGCTGGCCGCCCGATAATTGGTGCGGCTTGCGCTTGGCGAACTGCTCGAGCTTGACCAGCTTCAGCATTTCGGCGACGCGTTTTTCGATGTCGGCCTTGGCCATGCCTTCCTGCTTGAGGCCGAATGCGATGTTGTTCTCGACCGTCATGTGCGGAAACAAGGCGTAGGACTGGAACATCATGTTGACCGGCCGCCGGTAGGGCGGAATGCCGCGCAGATCCTGGCCGTCGAGCAGGATACGGCCGGCGGTCGGCTCCTCGAAGCCGGCAAGCATCCTGAGCAGCGTCGACTTCCCGCAGCCTGAGGCCCCGAGCAGAGCAAAGAATTCGCGTTCGAAGATGGTCAGCGACAGATTGTTGACCGCAGTGAAGTCACCGAACTTCTTGGTGACTTTGTCGAACTGGATGTATGGCTTGGCATTCGGATCGTTCCATGGCGCGAAATCCCTGCGGATGCTGCCAAGCGATTTCATGTCCCACTCCGTCCTGCTGCTTGCCCCGTTGAGCAGACACCCCGGCAGCCGGCTGCCGAGGTATCTGATCAGACTATCTATTGACCGGTGACGATCTTGGTCCAGGTGCGGGTGATGATGCGCTGGGTCTTGGGATCGTACGGCGAGACGGTGTAGAGCTTCTGCAAGGTGGCAGCGTCCGGATAGATCGCCGGATCTTCCAGGATCGCCTTGTCGATGAACTGCTGCGAAGCCTTGTTGCCGTTGGCGTACAGAACGGCATTTGATGATTTGGCGATCACTTCCGGCTTCATCATGTAGTTGAGGAATTCGTGTGCCTCGGCGACGTGCGGTGCATCGGCCGGTATCGCCATCTGATCAAACCATATCTGCGCCCCTTCCTTCGGCACGGAGTAGCCGATTTCGACACCCTGCTTGGCTTCATCGGCGCGGTCGCGCGCCTGGAAGATGTCGCCCGAGAAGCCGACCGCCAGGCAGATGTCGCCGTTGGCCAGGGCGTTGATGTATTCGGAAGAGTGGAACTTGCGGATATAGGGCCGGACCTTGAGCAGAGCCTCCTCGGCCTTGGCAATATCGTCGGCAGACGTGCTGTTCGGGTCAAGACCGAGATATTTCAATGCAGCCGGTATCATGTCCGCCGGCGAGTCCAGCACATAGACGCCGCAGTCCTTCAATTTGGCCAGGCTTTCTGGATTGAAGAACACGTCCCAGCTGTCGATCTTGTCGGAGCCAAGTGCCGCCTGCACTTTCTTGATGTTGTAGCCAATTCCGACCGTTCCCCACATATAGTTGACCGAATATTCGTTACCGGGGTCGTATTCATTGGTCCGCTCCGAAATAACATCCCACAAGTTGGAAATATTCGGCAGTTTCGATTTGTCGAGCTTCTGGAACACACCCGCCTGGATCTGGCGCGCAAGGAAATTGCCGCTGGGCACGACGACATCGTAGCCGCTGCCGCCGGCGAGCAGTTTCGTTTCCAGTATCTCGTTGGAATCGAAAGTGTCGTAGACGACCTTGATGCCGGTTTCCTTGGTGAAGTCGTCGATGATCGAACTGTCGATATAGTCCGACCAGTTGAAGACGTTGACGACACGATCCTCGGCATGCGCGCCCAAGCTAAAAGCTGCCAGAAACGCCGAAGTCGCCGAAAGCCAGAGCGCTTTGCGGATCATGCTATTCTCCTTTGATGAGTGTTCCGTCGCCAGCACGTCGCGGCGTCCGCGCGGCTGGGCATTTGCTTCAGGGTATTGGGCTTGCAGGCAGGCGACAAGCGGGAATTGCCGGCGCCATTATGACCCGGCGGCGAGCCGACAGCAAAGACTTGGCGTGGCGTTGGTGGTGTTCCTGCGCCGTCAGAAGCTTTCGCTACGGCGCGGGCAGGGAGACGACGATGTTGTCCGGCCTCGATGCGGCCGGCATGGAGACTTGGCAAGATACGCCTGTCTTGTTGTTGCCGTGATCGCAGCCTGCCCGCGCGGCTGCGACGTTGTCAATGGTTCATCTCGCTTTGACCCGCGCACTGCATCAATTAGGCGAAGGCACACCGGTGACGCCCGCTCGCGCGGGCCGCGTCTGACGCTTGAACTCGAGCCCGATGTGGACGAGCAGCGCGGTGACGACGACCGCACCGCCGACGATGGTGCGCGCCGACGGCACCTCGGAATGGATGAGCCAGACCCAGATCGGGCCAAGGATCGGTTCGAACGTGCCGAGCAGCGCCGCGACAGCGGCCGGAACAAGTCGAGCTCCGGTGGCGAAGAAGGCGAGACCGAGCCCCAGATTGATCACGCCGAAGGCAAAGAGGAAGCCCATATCGTGGCTGGAAACGCCGAGCGCCGACGCCTGGGAGGCCGCAAAGGCGGCCGCCAGCATCGTGCCGAGGCAGGTCGCCGGGGTCATGCGCACATGGGCAAAGCGGCGCGTGATGACGGTGGCGATCGAGAACATGACGGCGATGAGCAGCGCCAGCCCGTCGCCGATCGGCGACACCGCGCCATCGAGCGATTCCGACACCATGATAGCGACGCCGGCAATGACGGCAGCAATTGCCAGCCAGGTCGCCATGGCCACCCGTTCGCGAAACAGCGCCCAGGCAAACAGCGCCGCCAGAAGCGGCACGCCGGCCTGCATCAGGAGGATGTTGGCGACGGTGGTATAAGCAAGCGCCACGACGAAAGAGGTCGAGGCCGTGGCGAAGCAGAACGCCACCGCAAGGCCGGCCAGGCCCATGCCACGAAACAGCTTTAGCGTGCCACGCCAGCCGTCGCGCCAGACCATGAAGCAGAGCAGGAAGGCGGCAGCCCAGACCGAGCGCCAGAACACCACCGTCCAGCTGTCTCCGGCATCGATGAAACGGGCAATGGTACCGCCGAGGCTCCACATCAGCGCCGACAGGAACACCAGCAGGAAACCGATACGCTCCTCATTTCGCGGAGGCGAAACGGCGATCTGCGGTGATGATATGTCGGTCATGACTACGACTGTCGGCGATTTCGGGGCAGCACGATGCACACGACAGAAACGTGCCTTAATCGCGTAACGCAAAGACGGAGATCGGGCGTGATCCAGCGCGGTGTTCCGTTTGGGGCACCCAGCTATCAGCAGGCCTGAGAGTTGAGCCGATGAAATCGATCTAGGAGGTTGTTCTGTTGCCGCGGATGAAGCGCCAGAGACCTGCCAAGGGAATCAGCAGGAAAATGCCGAATTTTTTCAGCGCGATGAGCGCTACCACCAGAAATCCTGCCTTTGCCGCCAGTTTGCCGGCAATGAGGCCACCGATGCCAATCGCCGCAACCGTATCGACGCCTGGTCTGAAGTCCAAATATGTTTTGCCGGGCTTGAAGACAGCAAGATCAAGCACTTCATCGAGACTCTGCTTGATTTCCGGCAACTGGTCCACAGTTGCGATGTAGCTCATCACGAAAACGCCCTCCCTGCCGAGAAAGCGAACGTCGTAGTTAAGCGTGTGGACTGCATCGTTTCCGAACTGCAGTTCCTTGGCCCAGTGCAGACGCTTGTTGACTGCGTCGTACACGGGCGGTGATGCCCAGCCGATCAGAGTGATGGGCGAATAGCCGTCCTTTACCCTTTGATCGTTGCCCGACAAGGTATCCGCCCGCATGTTGCGCAGCAGTTCATTGTAGTCGATGGATCCCGCCTCGCTGTCGTCGACGTAACCTATCTTCTCCCATCTCAGCTCTATTCCCCAATTGTTCTCGGCAATGGGGTCATTGCTGACTGGAAAGATCATGCCGAGCGATTCGGAAGCGGCGTCGGGTGGATTGCCCCAGGCTTCCGTCAGGACGGAGGCAGTATCTTTCTTGTTCAGAAAATAGAATTTGTCCTTGAGGTCCAGGTGCACGCCTTCGGCTAGGTCTATCGCGCCAGTCTTCGGATCGATCTTGTCCAGGAATGCTTTGCCGGCGTCATTATACTGTTGATAGGATTTGAAGAAGTCCGCGGACTTTTCCGCAAATGCGGGGCAGATCGAAAAGGCAAGCACCAAGCCAAGCCAAAAAAACGTCCTGCCCATCCCTGATCCCCCGATCGTCGCCCAATTCGTCTTTTGATATCTCACGGCCGATGCTGAATCAATACTTCGACGATCAATGTCCCAAGGGACAGCTTGTTATTTTCCTGCCGTGAAACCGCGTATGATCTTCTCTGGCCAGCAAGCTGCCACGGCCTCACTGGAAATCGAAAGCCGACAGTCCCGTCACCATCTCGTCGAGGCCGAGCGGACGTGTCACGGGTGGCTCGGCGCGGGCGAGGCAGCCGATGCGTTCGCACAGCCGGCAGGCAGGGCCGACCGGCGTCGCCGACGCAGCGGCGCTCTGTCCGGTCTTGCCGATGGCGGCCGGCCCCGGCAATGCCGCTCCATAGACGACCTCGTCGCGAAAGCCGATGTCGCAGCTGAGCAGCAGCGCCGTGCGCCGCGGTCGCTCGGCAAACGAGCCCTGCGGCCCCTCGAGCGTGCGGGCCATGCAGAGAAACGCTGCGCCGTCGGGCATTTCCACTGCCTCGACCAGGATCTGGCCGGGCTGGGCGAAGGCGGCATGGACCGGCAGCTTCGGACAGCCGCCGCCGAAGCGGCTTTGCGGAAAGCCGTGGCTGCCCGCCTTGCGGAACCGATTGCCGGCACTGTCGACCTCGAGCATGAAGAACGGCACGCCCGACGCACCCGGCCGCTGCAGCGTGGTCAGCCGGTTCGCCGCCTGCTCGAAGGAGACGCCGAAGCGCGACCGCAACATGTCGATGTCATAACGGGCACGGACCGCGGCGGCGTGAAAAGGCTGATAGGGCATCATCAGAGCGTGCGCGGCATAGCGGCCGAGCTCGAAACGTGCCAGCCGGCGGGCTTCGTCCGTGGCCAGCTTCAGCGCCTGGATCTCGGCAGCGACAACGACGCTCATGCGGATCAGGCAGGCCTCCATAGCCACCTCGCGCAGCTGATCGAATGGCGACAGGCGCTCGGACAGGAACAGGCGCTGCGAGTGACGGTCATAGCGACGGCGCCAGTTGGGCATGATGGCGACCGGCAGTACCTTGACGACGATGCCGAATTCACGCCGCAGCCAGGCCTTCAACGCACTGAACAGATCATCGCCGGGATCGAGCACCGACGTAAATGACTCGGCTTCCTCTTCGAGCGCGGCAAAATGGTTCGGCCGGCGTTCGAAAATCTCATGCACCTCGTCGATCGGCAGCCGGGCGCCGGAGAGTGCGGTGGCTTTGCCCTCGCGCGCGAGCAGCTCGTTGAGATCCGATAATCGCTCGGCCTGCTCGCGATAGGCGCGAAACAGCTTTATCACAGCGGCGGAAGCGTTGGGCGCCGCCTCGGCAAGTTCGATGAGTTCCTGGTCGCCCGGCAGTTCGCCGGCCAGCAACGGATCTGAAAACACTTCCTTCAAATCGGCGACCGAACCCCTCGCCTCGCCCTGCAATTCATGTGGGTCGACCTTGTAGACGGACGCCAGTCTCAAGATCAGTTGCACCGTCAGCGGCCGCTGGTTGCGCTCGATGAGATTGAGATAGGACGGCGAGATGCCGAGCCCTTCGGCCATCGCCGTCTGGGTCAGGCCCTTGGCGTTGCGGATGCGACGAATGCGCGGCCCGGCAAAGATTTTGTGGTCGGCCAATCGACTGTCCTTGACAAGAATTTACATCCGCTGATCGCATAGCGGCGTTTACAATCATGACAAATTTACAGCTCTCATCAGTCAAACACAACACAGGTTTTCTCTTATTTCATCGGCAATTTCGGAGTTTGTCTCGCTTGCCTAGTGCCGACATGTAAATGATGTCACACATACGGCAGGCACATATTTCTCCTGTACGGCGTTTCCGAAACCGGCATTAAAGCCAGCCTGGAGTGACCAATGACCGATTTTTACAACCTTGTCCCGTCGGCGCCGCAAGGTCGCTTCGATGGCATCGAACGGCCGTATTCGCCAGAGGACGTGAAACGGCTGCGCGGCTCGGTGCAGATTCGGCAGAGCCTCGCCGAAATGGGCGCAAACCGGCTGTGGCAGCTCATCCATGAAGAGGATTTCGTCAACGCGCTGGGTGCCATGTCGGGCAACCAGGCAATGCAGCAGGTGCGGGCCGGGCTGAAGGCGATCTATCTGTCAGGATGGCAGGTCGCCGCCGATGCCAACACCGCTTCCGCCATGTACCCGGACCAATCGCTCTATCCCGCCAATGCGGCGCCCGAACTGGTCAAGCGCATCAACCGCACCCTGCAGCGGGCCGACCAGATCGAGACTTCGGAAGGCAAGGGGCTGTCGGTCGACACCTGGTTCGCGCCGATCGTCGCCGATGCCGAAGCCGGCTTCGGCGGGCCGCTCAACGCTTTCGAGATCATGAAGGCGTTCATCGAGGCGGGTGCGGCCGGCGTCCATTACGAGGACCAGCTGGCCTCGGAGAAGAAATGCGGCCATCTCGGCGGCAAAGTGCTGATCCCGACCGCCGCACACATCCGCAACCTCAACGCGGCGCGCCTTGCCGCCGACGTCATGGGCACGCCGACGCTGGTCGTGGCGCGCACCGACGCGGAAGCGGCAAAGCTCCTGACCTCCGACATCGACGAACGCGACCGGCCCTTCGTCGATTATGGCGCCGGCCGCACGGCAGAGGGCTTCTACCATGTCAGCAACGGCATCGAGCCCTGCATCGCCCGCGCCGTCGCCTATGCGCCCTATGCGGACCTGATCTGGTGCGAGACCTCCAAGCCCGATCTGGGGCAGGCCAGGACGTTTGCCGAGGGCGTGCGCAAGCATCATCCAGGCAAGCTGCTTGCCTATAATTGCTCGCCGTCTTTCAACTGGAAGAAGAATCTCGATGACGCAACGATTGCGAAGTTCCAGAAGGAACTCGGCGCCATGGGTTACAAGTTCCAGTTCATTACGCTGGCCGGTTTCCACCAGCTCAATTTCGGCATGTTCGAGCTCGCCCGCGGCTACAAGGAGCGGCAGATGGCAGCCTATTCGGAACTGCAGGAGGCGGAATTCGCCGCGGAAGCCAATGGCTACACCGCCACCAAGCACCAGCGCGAGGTCGGCACCGGCTATTTCGACGCCGTCTCGATGGCGATCACCGGTGGCCAGTCTTCGACCACGGCCATGCATGGATCGACCGAGCACGCCCAGTTCAGGCCGGCGGCGGAATAACGGGGTAGCAGACAAACAGAGGGAACGCCCAAACGGGCATGGCAACACAAGGAGAAGACCAATGGCATCGATAAGCCGCGTCAAGGAACGGGCCGAAGAGCAGGCCACCAGCATGAATGTCGACCAGCAGGCGACCATCCGAATGCTGGCGAACGATCTGCACAGGCTTAATCAGTCGGTGATGAAGGCGGTCGAGGCCGGCGTCTCGGTCGAGCTGGTGCGCTCGGCACGGCACCATGGCGGTGATGGCAACTGGGGCGATCTGCTGATCCCGGTCATCGTCACACAGCGGAGCCACGACTGATGAATTCTACGGCACCGCGCCTTTTTTAAACGCATGCTATCGCACCTCGCAGGCTGCGGCTCTGTCTAGTCCGGCAGAGCTGCTAGTGCAATGATTTCAATGACAAGATCAGACTGCGCAAGCGCTGCAACTCCAATAACTTCCGAGGGCGGCGGGTTGTTGTAGCTGCAGTGCTTCGGGCAGTGCACGGCAAAGAAGTCGTCCAAGACGTCCAGGCGAAAATTGGGCGAGCTCAGCACGCCGCCATCGGGAAATGGCCCCTTAACAAAGAAGGTCAGCCGGATGAGATGCTCGAGCGCACTGCCAAGCTCCTCCAGATCTGATTTGATGTTGGTGAGAATTGCGCGCCACTGTGCCGCTGCATCGCCAATGGCGCCGCCGCCGCTTTTGCCGATCGGATCGTAGTCCTCGGCCGTCGCGGTGTTTCCGGAAAGGTAGACAAACCCCTTTGCGCCGGTAACGACCGTACCCTTTCCCCATGGCATCAACCGGCCGTTTTTAAATTTCTTGTGAGTCACGAGTTCCATTGTCATCTCCCGTCGCTCAAAGAGACGTGCTTAGCCAACGAGGAAGGATAGTCCAGCGAGGCGATACGACAAGCTCGCGACAGACTTGCCTCGCCTTCATCCAACCTGCGTCAATCTGGCTACGGCTGCGAGTTGATGCGTTCGCACTGCACAGCCAAACTTCGCTGAAGCCTGCCCAGTTGTAATGGCGACTTCTCCTTTCGAGCGGCGGCAAAGAAAAGCACTTAATTTTAATTTTAATGTTTCTCGCGATATTCTCCTGATATGCCATTTGAGCTTGACATGAGCAATGATCTCACGCCAATTACCTCTCGAGTTACAACCCTGCATTGAAACATTGAACAACGGCCTGCCCCGCCATGTGCCCAGCGAATCGCGATATCGAGACTGCAAAACAGCTGGCTTTCGTTAGCCGGGACGTGGAGACGCGGATGCTCCCGGATTTCTCGCGGGTGCTGGTGGTCGGAAAATCACCGATCAACCGGGTCGTGGTTTCAAAGATCGTGGAGCGGTCCGGCCTCAAACCGATCTCGGAAACTCCCGAAACCGCGGCAAAGGCCTTGCACGCGCTGATTCCCGGGACTGTCGTTCTCGACGGCGGAGCGGAGAACGGGGACTGCGACGCCTTGTTGTCGGGCATTGATGCACTGCGAAGGGCGTCAGGCAAATCGCTTCCGTCGGTGATCCTGCTTTCAATCAAGACCGGCACTCCAGAGAGCCTGGGCCTGTCCAGCGTCATCGATGCAGTGGTCGTCAAGCCGATCACCACCGAGCGGCTGCAGCCGGTGATCGACCGGCTGATCGGAATTGGGCGCAACTGACCCCTACCGCGATGCGTCGACTCCAGACTTGATCAATCAATCTCGCCGATACGCTCGATCAAGCCGGGCAGTTCACCGAGATTGGCTATCTGGCGAAAGCGTGGTGCCGAGACCGGCGGCTCGACATGTTCCAGCACCCAGGTCAGCTCATGCGGAACGTGGATGCCCCAACTGCCGGCTTCGATGGCCGGCACGACGTCCGATTTGAGCGAGTTGCCGACCATCATGCCCTTTTCCGGGCCGTCGCCGTGCCGGCTGAAGATGCGGGTATAGGTGGCCGCGCTCTTGTCGCTGACGATTTCGACCGCATCAAACAGCTCGCCCAGGCCGGATTGCGCGAGCTTGCGTTCCTGGTCGAACAGGTCGCCCTTGGTGATCAGCACCAGGCGGTAGGCGCCGGCCAGCTTTTCCACGGTTTCGCGCGCATGCGGAAGCGGCTCGATCGGATGGCTGAGCATCTCGCGGCCCGCCGCGAGAATTTCGGCGATAGTCGAGGCCGGCACCTGACCGTTGGTGACCTCGATCGCCGTCTCGATCATCGACAGCGTGAACCCCTTGATGCCGAAGCCGTAGACCGCGAGGTTGCGCTTCTCGGCCTCCAGCAATCTTGCTGAAATCCGGTCCTCCTCGGCGTGATCGGCGAGCAGTGCGGCAAAGCGCCTCTCGGTCACGCGGAAGAACTGTTCGTTCTGCCACAGCGTGTCATCGGCGTCGAAGCCGATCGTCGTCAGTTTGCGGCTGTGTTGCATGCGGCCCATTAATTGCAGCGTTGCGGGAGGCCGACCCTAGACCAGGAGGCTTTTATCCGGAAGTCGTTGTGTTCCCCCGGTTATCGAGGCGCACGCCAGCCGGCTCCCCTTCCCTTTCGTCGTCGGCAACGGCTATACTCCACAATCTGCAACAAATCTGGTGATTGATGCCGCCTGCCAAAAAGGAAGTCCGTCCGTCGAGCCGCGGAGGACGCGCCCGCACGCCTGCCTTCGTGAAAAACCAACGTGGCGTCAAGAACTGGAAGGAAGTCAGCGCCTGGCTGGAATGGCGCGGCATCGAAGATATCGAATGCATCACACCCGACCAGGCCGGGGTTGCGCGCGGCAAGATGATGCCATCGAAGAAGTTCACCTCCAACACCTCGCTGGCGCTGCCTTCGGCGGTGTTCATGACAACGATTTCCGGCGGCTATCCGGAGGACGGCAACGGCTTCCACTATCCGGAGGACGACGGCGACCTCAAGCTGATGCCTGACCTCTCGACGCTGACGGTGGTGCCGTGGGAGGAGGACCCTACCGCGGCGGTTATCTGCGACCTCGTCCACCAGGACGGCCGCTCGGTCGAGTTCACGCCGCGCAACGTGCTGAAGCGCGTGCTTGCCGCCTATGACAAGCGTGGGCTGAGACCGGTCGTGGCGCCCGAGATCGAGTTCTACCTGGTGCGCAAGAACCCCGATCCGGACTACCCGCTCACCCCGCCTGTCGGGCGCTCCGGGCGGCCGATCGGCGGCGGTGCCGGCTATTCGATCGCCGGGGTCAACGAATTCGACGAACTGATCGACGACATCTACCATTTCTCCGAAAGCCAGGGCCTGGAGATCGACACGCTGATCCACGAGGAGGGCGCCGGCCAGCTCGAAATCAATCTGCGTCACGGCGATCCGATCGAACTCGCCGACCAGGTGTTCATGTTCAAGCGCACCATCCGCGAAGCGGCGCTCAAGCACGAAATCTACGCCACGTTCATGGCCAAGCCGATCCAGGGGCAGCCCGGTTCGGCCATGCATATCCATCAGTCGATCATCGACAAGAAGACCGGCAAGAACGTCTTTTCGGCGGAGGACGGCTCGGAGACCGAGGCCTTCTTCCACTTCATCGGCGGCATGCAGAAACATGTGCCGAACGCGCTGGTGATGTTTGCGCCGTATGTCAATTCCTACCGGCGGCTGACGCAGTCGGCCTCGGCGCCGGTCAACAACAAATGGGGCTACGACAACCGCACCACGGCCTTCCGCGTGCCCCGCTCCGACCCGGCGGCGCGGCGCGTCGAAAACCGCATCCCGTCCTCGGACGCCAATCCCTATCTGGCGATGGCGGCATCGCTCGCCTGCGGGCTGATCGGCATGACCAACAAGATCCAGGCCGAGCCGCCGGTTCTGACGACCGCCAACGAGGACCAGATCGACCTGCCGCGCAGCCTGCTCGAAGCCGTCGACCTGTTCGAGGCAGACGAGGAACTCTGCGCGCTGCTCGGCAAGTCATTTGCCGCCACCTATGCGGCGATCAAGCGAGCGGAATTCGAGACCTTCATGGAAGTGATCAGCCCGTGGGAGAGGGAGTATTTGCTGCTGAACGTGTAGTAGGGGAGTAGGGGAGTAGGGGAGTAGGGGAGTAGGGGAGTAGGGACGAATGGCTGAGAAAACGGGTTCCTACAAGGATTTGATAGTCTGGCAGCAGGCAATGGACCTTGCTGTGGCCGTTTACGGCGCGACGAAATCATGGCCCAAGGAAGAACTTTATGGACTGACCAGCCAAGTGCGGCGCGCTGCAAGCTCAGTGCCGTCGAACATTGCGGAGGGATATGGCAGAGAGATCCGAGGTTCCTATCAACAATTTCTCCGTATCGCTCAAGGATCATTGAAGGAAACTGGAAACTCAGCTTCTGATCGCCGAGCGTACCGGCATCGCGCCGAAGGCGACCGCGGCTTCATTGTTGGCGAGTACCGAAAGCGTTGGGAAGCTTCTTCGACTTCTAATCCGCAAACTTTCACCCGACTAGCTTACCTACTCCCCTACTCCCCTACTCCCCTACTCCCCTACTCCCCTAGCCGAGCATCATGACTTACCAATCCCCAATCTCCCCCGGCCGCTCCTGGTACGAAGACACGGCCGGACCAAGGCCCGAATATCCGGCGCTCGACGGCGACCGGACATGCGATGTGGTGATTGTCGGCGGCGGCTTTACCGGCCTGTCGGCGGCGGCTCATCTCGCCAAGACAGGCGCGAATGTCGTGCTGATCGAAACCCATCGTTTCGGTGACGGCGCATCGGGCCGCAATGGTGGCCAGCTCGGCACCGGACAACGGGCCTGGGCAGAGGAGCTGGAAGCGGAGTACGGCTTTTCCCGCGCCAAGGCGCTGTTCGACCTCGCCGAAGAGGCCAAAGCGCATCTGCTCGATTTCGCCGCAATGCACCAGATCGAGATCGACTATATGCCCGGCCAGATGTCGGTGGCGCACAAGAAGCGCTATGTCGACGACTACAAGGCGCATGCCGAGATCATGGCGAGCCGCTTCGGCTATCCGCACATCTCATTCATGGATGCCGCGGAGACAGCCGAGCGGCTGGGCTCGACGCATTATTTCGGCGGCACCCGCGACACCGGCACCGGCCATATCCATCCGCTGAAACTGGTGATCGGCACCGCAAAAGTCGCGGCACAGGCCGGCGCAAAGCTATTCGAGCAGACGCCGTCGACCGGCATTACCTCCGGCGGCGGCAAGGTCAGGGTTGCGACGCCGAAGGGCACGATCACCGCCGCTAAATGCCTGATCGGGGTCAATGCCTACGGCGGCGCGCTCGAACCGGTGAGTGCCTCGCATATCATGCCGATCGGCTCGTTCATCGGCGCGACGGTACCGCTGGGAGCCGATTCCAAAGTGTTGCCGGATGGCGAGGCGGTCGACGATTCGCGCTTCGTCGTGCGCTATTTCCGGAAATCGAAGGATGGGCGGCTGCTGTTTGGCGGGCGCGAGATCTACGCTGTCAACGATCCCAAGGACATCCACATCCACATCCGCCGGCAGATCGCCGAGATCTATCCCTCATTGAAGGACGTCGAGATCACCCATGGCTGGGGCGGCTACGTCGGCATCACCGTGCCGAGAAAGCCGTTCGTGCGCGAAGTGATGCCCAATGTGATCTCGGTCGGCGGTTATTCCGGCCACGGCGTCATGCTGTCGAACTTTTTCGGCAAGCTTTATGCCGAGACGGTCGCCGGCAACCGCGATCGGCTGAAGCTGATCGAGGATTTGAAGATTCCATCCTTCCCCGGCGGCCGGCGTTTGCGCGCGCCACTGCTCTTTCTCGCGCTCAACTGGTACGCGTTGCGGGACAGGATTTAACCAGACGTTGCAGAATCCTTAACTGGGACGCAGAATTCCGGCCAAGGGCGCAGTGATGCCACAATCGCGGGCGAAAGATGATGCTCGTGGGCAGCTGAACGGGGAATTTTTGCGGGCCTGCCCGCTTTTGGTTTGGGACCGATGCCGATCGAAATGCCGGCTCTCCGGCATGGATCGTAAGAACATCGGCCCGCAAATGGAGGTGGCAAGAGTGAGAGAGCCCTTCAGTTTCGGCGCGCCGGAACGACGGCGCCTTGCGATGCAATTCGGTTATGATATGCGGCCGACATTCTGGCACGGGGTCCGGTCGAACGCGCATCTGGTAATAGCCGCGCTTGGCACGACAGCACTGCTCGGCGTCGCCGCAGTGGCACTGTGGCTGGCCTTGCCGGCCAATGAGCGGCAGGCGGCGGCGAGCCCTGAGCAGATCGTTCCGACCATTCCGGTCAAGACGACGAAGATCATGCCTGCCAAGGTCGCCGCGGCGCCGCGGACGACGGGCAAGGCCGATGCGGTTTCCCCGGCAGTGGCCGCGGCGGCAGCCGAGATACCGGCGCTCGCTCCCAACGATCCCCGCTGGACGGGGCCAAAGACGGCATCGGCCGCCGCCACCGAAGCATCCGACCAGCTGGCAAGCCAGACCGAGCAGGCGGCCGATAAATCGTCTGCTTCGGTGGCATTCGCCGACCCGGCAGCGAAACCCGACGCTGCGGCTTTGTTTGCCAAGGTGGCGGCTCCCGGAAGCTCGACGAAAAACACCGGGCCCGACGGCGCGCAGACCGCCGCCATCCCCACGCCCAACCCGCAATTGCCGGCAGCGCAGTCCGCGAGTGAGGACGACAATGGCAGCACCAAGGCAAAATCCGGAAAAGCCAATACCGCGGGTACCGGACGCATCCTGAGGTCCGTCACAATGCGCACCGGCCCAAAAAAGAATGCGGCCGCCATTCTCACCGTGCCGGCCAAGACCTCGGTGCAAGTGATGAGCTGCAAGCAATGGTGCCAGATCGTCTACAACGGCAAGCGCGGCTGGGTCTACAAGAGCTACGTCAAAACCGGGGCGTAGGGCCGGCAGAGCGATTGCGGGTCGCTCGCCATCAGCCAGTCCTCCGCCGGATGACCGGACCGTTCAAATACAACGCCCGCCGTCGACTTCCAGCGCCACGCCGGTGATAAAAGCCGCCTCGTCCGAAGCGAGCCAAAGCGCGGCATTGGCTATGTCGAGCGGCGTCGAAAGCCGGCCGAGCGGGATCGACGCGCGGAACTTCTCGCGGATCTCGGGTGTGTCGGCGCCCATGAATTTCGCGAGCATGCCGGTCTCGCCGGCAACCGGGCAGAGGCAGTTGACACGGATATTCTTCGGCGCGAGTTCCACCGCCATCGATTTGGTCGCGGTGATCGCCCAGCCCTTCGATGCATTGTACCAGGTGAGGCCAGGCCGCGGCCTGATACCGGCCGTGGAGGCCGTCGTCAGGATGACGCCGCCGCCTTGCCGCTCCATCACCGGCACCACGGCAAGTGCTGCGTGGTAGATCGCCTTCATGTTGACTGAAATGATCAGATCGAAGGTCGCCTCGTCGACATCCAGCATGTCACCGTTGCGATGGGTAAAACCGGCGTTGTTGACCATGATGTCGATGCGGCCGAAGGCGCCCATTGCAGCATTGACCATGTCGTCGAATTCGGACCGCAGCGAGACGTCGGTCTGGGTCCAGATCGCCTTTTCGCCGATCTCGCCGGCAACGCGCTCTGCGCCCTTGGCGTTCAGATCGGCGACAACTACCCGCGCGCCCTCCTCGGCAAAGCGCCTGGCCATGCCCTCGCCAAAGCCTGAGGCAGCGCCGGTGATGATGGCGACCTTGTTTTTGAGGCGCAAGCTTTTCTCACTCATCGTTGAAGACGATCGAAAACGCGTTTGGCCATGGCCATCGAAAGATGTGTGTCCATTGCCGATTTCTCCTTTGGCTTTCGCCTTGATCCCGCTCTATGCTGCACCTGCGAACGCTCCCGGAAGCATCGCTTGCCGACAAGCCTCCGGCTAGCGCCGGTGTCAAGAGCACACGCGGATGTGACGCAATGGCACTGGCAAGTTTAAATCGATTAGATTATATCAGCCGCGTTATCGCGACCGGCGTCAGAGCGGACAGACCATGACCAGCCAGATCATCCCCGTCGATCCTTTCGACTTCATCATTTTCGGCGGCACCGGCGATCTGTCGGAACGCAAGCTTCTGCCGTCGCTGTACCACCGGCAGCGCGACCACCAGTTTTCTGAGCCGACGCGCATCATCGGCACATCACGTTCGAAGATGACCGACGAGGAATTCCAGTCTTTCGCCAGGCAGGCGATTGCCGATCATGTGAAACCGGAAGATATCGACGCCACGGAACTGAAGACGTTCCTCGCGCGGCTCTCCTATATCCCGGCAGATGCAACAACTGGTGCCGGCTTCGACAGGCTGAGGGAGGCGATTGGCAACAGCGAACACATCCGCGCTTTCTATCTGGCAGTGGCACCGGCGCTGTTCGGCGACATCTCGCACAAGCTGAAGGAGCACGGGCTGATCACGCCGAATTCGCGCATCGTGCTGGAAAAGCCGATCGGCCGCGATCTCGTTTCGGCGCGCGCGCTCAACGATCTGGTCGGCGACGACTTCCATGAAAGCCAGATTTTCCGCATCGACCACTATCTCGGCAAGGAGACGGTTCAGAATTTGATGGCGCTGCGCTTTGCCAACGCGCTCTACGAGCCGCTTTGGAATTCCGCCAATGTCGATCATGTGCAGATCACCGTGGCCGAGACAGTCGGCCTGGAAGACCGCGTCACCTATTACGACAAGGCCGGCGCATTGCGCGACATGGTGCAGAACCACATGCTGCAACTGCTCTGCCTCGTCGCCATGGAGGCGCCGTCGTCGATGGACGCCGATGCCGTCCGTGACGAAAAGCTGAAGGTGCTGCGGGCGCTGAAACGCATCAACGGCAACGAAGCGCCGAAGCACACGGTGCGCGGGCAATACCGTGCCGGCGCCTCGGCCGGCGGGCCGGTGAAAGGCTATGTCGAGGAGCTCGGCAAGAACAGCAACACCGAGACCTTCGTTGCGCTGAAGGCCGAAATCGGCAACTGGCGCTGGGCGGGCGTGCCGTTCTATCTCCGGACCGGCAAGCGGCTGGCGACGCGCGTTTCGGAGATCGTCATCGAATTCAAGCCAATCCCGCATTCGATCTTCGGCGAGAGCGCCGGGCCGATTTCCGCCAACCAACTGGTCATCAGGCTGCAGCCCGACGAAGGCGTCAAGCAGTTCATCATGATCAAGGATCCGGGGCCGGGCGGCATGCGGCTGCGCCAGATTCCGCTCGACATGAGTTTTGCGCAATCCTTCGACGGCCGCGCCCCCGATGCCTATGAGCGGCTGATCATGGACGTCATCCGTGGCAACCAGACGCTGTTCATGCGCCGCGACGAGGTCGAGGCGGCGTGGAAATGGATCGACCCGATCCAGGACGCCTGGGAAAGCGGAAGGCAAGAGGCGCAAGGCTACACCGCCGGCACATGGGGCCCCTCGGCCTCGATTGCGCTGATCGAACGCGACGGGCGGACATGGCACGAGAGCAATTAGGCGGCGCCTACAACTGGCACGAATTTGCCGGACGCCAGGAGTTGGCGACAGCGCTTGCCGGCCACGTCGCCGGTTGCCTGTCAAAGGCGATCGCCGAGCGCGGCACGGCACTGCTTGCGGTCTCGGGCGGCACGACGCCGGCGAAATTCTTCGCGGCGCTTTCGACCGTTCCGATCGCCTGGGAAAAGGTGACGATAACATTGGTCGACGAGCGCTTCGTGCCGCCCTCATCGCCGCGCTCCAATGCCGGCCTGGTTGCCGCCAACCTGCTGCAGAACGCGGCCGCCGCCGCGAATTTCGTGCCGCTCTACCACGCCGCGGCAACTATCGAGGGCGCAGCGGTCTCCGACAGTGAGGCGCTGCAAGCGGTGCCCTGGCCACTCGACGTCATTGTGCTCGGCATGGGAACTGATGGCCACACCGCCTCGTTCTTTCCGGATGCCGACAACCTGGCAAGATTGCTCGATCCGTCGTCGCAAAGGATCGTGCTGCCGGTTCACGCGGCAAGCGCCGGCGAGCCACGGCTGACGCTGTCACTGGCGCGGATCATCAATGCCGCCTTCATCGCGCTGCATATCGAGGGCGCGGAAAAACGCACCGCATTCGAGGCCGCGCTTGGAGCTGGAGCACGAAAGCCCATTCGCGCCGTGCTCGATGCCACTCAAAAGCCCGTAGAGGTTTTCTGGGCACCCTGATCTCAACTTGGCTGCAGGTCCCGGCAACAGCCGGAAGTTGCGGGACCTCGCCTGAAAGGACCGACCGCCATGACCGCAAGACGCGACATCGAAGCCATCACCCAGCGCATCCGTGAGCGCTCCAAACCCGGTCGCGAGGCCTATCTCGGCCGCATCGCCGAAGCCTCGAACCGCACCGCCAACCGGGCCGTGCTGTCCTGCGGCAACCTGGCTCATGGCTTTGCCGTGTGCAGTCCATCCGAAAAGGTGGCGCTTGGCGGCGACCGGGTGCCGAATCTCGGCATTATCACCTCCTATAACGACATGCTGTCGGCGCATCAGCCTTTCGAGACGTTTCCGGCGCTGATCAAGGACGCGGCGCGCGAGGCCGGCGGCATCGCCCAGGTGGCCGGCGGCGTGCCGGCGATGTGCGACGGCGTCACCCAGGGCCAACCCGGAATGGAGCTGTCGCTGTTTTCGCGCGACGTGATCGCCATGGCCGCGGCGATCGGCCTGTCCCACAACATGTTCGACGCCGCCGTCTATCTCGGCGTCTGCGACAAGATCGTGCCGGGGCTAGTGATCGCGGCGCTGACCTTCGGCCACCTGCCGGCCGTGTTCATTCCGGCCGGGCCGATGACGACCGGCATTCCGAACGACGAAAAGGCCAAGATCCGCCAGCTCTATGCCGAGGGCAAGGCAGGGCGCGCCGAACTGCTCGAAGCCGAATCAAAATCCTATCACGGGCCGGGAACCTGCACTTTTTACGGCACGGCCAATTCCAACCAGATGCTGATGGAGATCATGGGCCTGCACACGCCTGGTGCCTCGTTCGTCAATCCGGGCACACCACTGCGCGACGCGCTGACCAGGGAAGCGACCAAGCGGGCACTGGCGATCACCGCGCTCGGCAACGCCTACACGCCGGTCGGGCGGATGATCGACGAGCGCTCGATCGTCAACGGCATCGTCGGCCTGCACGCCACCGGCGGTTCGACCAATCACACCATCCATTTGATCGCCATGGCGGCGGCGGCCGGCATCGCCATTACCTGGCAGGATATTTCCGACATCTCGGAAGCGGTGCCGCTGCTGGCGCGGGTCTATCCGAACGGCCTTGCCGATGTGAACCACTTCCACGCCGCTGGCGGGCTCGGCTTCCTGATCCGCGAACTGCTCGACGCAGGCATCCTGCACGAGGATGTGCAGACAGTGTGGGGCGAAGGGCTGCGCCCCTACGCGGTCGAGGCCAAGCTCGGCGCCGACGGCGGCGTTCTGCGCGAGGCATCGCCGCGCGAGAGCGGCGACGAGAAGGTGCTGGCGCCGTTCAAGAAGGCCTTCCAGCCGAGCGGCGGGCTGAAAGTGCTTTCAGGCAATCTCGGCCACGCCGTCATCAAGACATCCGCGGTCAAGCCGGAGCGGCGCATCATCGAGGCGCCGGCCAAGGTGTTCGACAGCCAGCAAGGGCTGAACGAGGCGTTCAAGGCGGGGTCGCTGACCGGCGACTTCATCGCCGTCATTCGTTTCCAGGGTCCGAAGGCCAACGGCATGCCGGAATTGCACAGGCTGACCACCGTGCTCGGCATCCTGCAGGACCGCGGCCAGCATGTGGCGCTGGTCACCGACGGCCGCATGTCAGGCGCTTCAGGCAAGGTGCCGGCGGCGATCCACGTGACGCCGGAAGCGGCGGAGGACGGGCCGATCGCCAGGATCCATGACGGCGATATCATCAGGCTCGATGCGGAGGCCGGAACGCTCGAAGTACTGGTGCCGGCCGGAGACTTTGCCCTGCGCCGGCCCGCGGACAGCGACCTCATAGGCAATGAATTCGGCTTCGGCCGCGAGCTTTTCGCCGGGTTCCGGCAGTTGGTAGGCCGCGCCGACCATGGCGCCAGCGCCTTCGGTACGGCGTGACTTTTTCGGAGAGCGGCCGATCGCTGCTCTCCCTTAGATCTATTGAACCGTGAGCTCGGCTCGCGCGCCGGCCCTGACAGTTACCGTGCCTTCTTTCGAGCTGTTGTCCGATTTCTCCGAAACCACCGCGTAGTCGCCGGCCGACAGGGTGGCTTCATACTTCTGGTCATAGGCGTAGCCGACCGACTTGCGGGTTCCGTCGATGTTCTTCCTGGCCTCGAATATCTCGATCTTCGAGGCCCCTGGCGCGGTAATCGTCAGCATGCCGGCGTTCATCGCGATCTTCAGATCCTGATGGTCGCCAACCTTGACGCTGAACGGCTGCTCGGCCACCGCAAGGTCGACCGTCGCGACCATTACATAATCGTCGGGCGGCAGATCGAACTTGCTGTCCGGACCGTAGGCATAAGTCACCTCCTGCCTGATTCCGTCGACGTTCTTTTTCGCCTGGAGCACCTTGAAGCCGACGCCCGAACCCTCGGCCTTGTCGCCGCCGGCAGCATAATAGGCGTTGGCGACGATACGCCCGACGCCGACGATGATGTCCTTGTCGATGACCCTGCCGGCGGCAAGCGGGATCGTCTCGGTAACCATGCCCTGGCCGATCGTGACCGTCACCTTCTCGTCACCGGCCGGCAGCACGACTTTCGTGTCGCCGTAATAGGTCGGCGGGGTGTCGACGCCCGGATAGCCGACTACGACAGCCGCGCCGCCGTCAACGTCCGCTCCTTCACTTGGCCTGGGGTGGATGACCAGCGTGCCGGCATTCAGGTTGAAGTGCGGCTTGGCGACCTGGCCAGGCTCGATCTTGATCTTCTGTTCGGCCCTGGCCTCGCCGGCGCGTGCGACGACGATATAGTCGCCCGGCTCCAGATGGCCCTTGTAGGCGCCATATTCGGTGGCGACGGGATCGCCGCGCGCGCCGTCGGAATTCGCCTTGTAGATCTCCCAGGCATTGCCGTCGGTGACGGGATCGCCACCCTCGGCAAGCACGACGGTGGGCACGAAATTGGACTCCGCCGGCTGGTCGGGCGCCGGCTGGAGAACAGGCTGCGGGGCGGGAGCCGGTTCAGGGGCGGGTGGCGGAGGCGCGACGGTCTCGACGAGGGCGTCCTGCAATGCCTTTTCATCCGACGCTTCGAGATATTTGCCGCCGGTGTTGTCGGCGAGGCAAGCGACCTGCTTGCCTTCGGCAGCCGTCAAGCCGAAGCCGACGACATTGACGGTGAAGTCGATGCCGGCAGCCTCCAGTTCCTTGCCGAGCGCACAGGGGTCGCCGTTGCATGTCTCGATGCCATCGGTGATGAGCACGACCGTCGCCTTGTCCTCGGTGTATTTCAACACCTCCGCCGCTTGCTTGACCGCGGCGGTCAGCGGCGTCTTGCCCTGAAATTTCAGACTGTCGGCCGCGGCTGAGATCGCACTTGCCGAGCCTGCCTGCGGCGGCACGATGAGTTCGATGTCGTCGCAACTGGCCTTCTCGCGATGGCCATAGGCCATGAGGCCGATTTCCTCGTCGGCCGGGACCGATTGCAGCACGTTCCGCAGCGATTGACGGGCGATTTCGAGCTTGGGCTTGCCGTCGATCTGCGCCCACATCGAGCCGGAGGCATCGAGAATGACGATGACGCGATCGGCGGCGAAGCCGAACCCCGTCATCCACAGCAGCAGGGCCGCCACAGCGGCGCTCCGCACAAATCCGGCCATCAATATCTCCCCCTCGGTCGCCGCCGCTCGGCGCCGCTCGGCGCCGGAAAGCTATTTGACGCTGCGTCGCGACACAAGCCCGGGCGGAGCATGAAGCTGCGCCGCCTCTGTGCAAAACCCTCAATAGGTCGTGCGGCGTTCCTCGGAAGGCGGCCGGCCGAATTGCAGCCGGTAGCTCTGGGCAAAATAGGAATGCGAGGTGAAGCCGGTGGCGATTGCCACGTCGAGGATCGGCATGTTGGTCTGGCGCAGCAATTCGCGCGCCCGCTCGAGCCTAAGCCGCATATAATAGCGCCCGGGCGTCACGCTGAGATGGCGCAGGAACAGGCGCTCGACCTGGCGCACTGACAGGCCCGCCGACTTGGCGAGCTGCACCGCCGACAGCGGCTCGTCGAGATGGTCGGCCATCAGCTCGACGATGCGCCGCAGCTTTTCTGACTTGCCGGTCAGATCGCGCTCCGGGCCGACGCGCTGGCGGTCACCGGCCGAGCGGATGCGCTCATGCTGGAACTGGTTGGCGACGCCATTGGCGAGGCTCGAGCCGAAATCGCCGCGCACGATCTCCAGCATCAGGTCGATCGAGGTGGTGCCGCCGGCGCAGGTGTAGCGCTTACGGTCGATCTCGAAGACGTTGCCGGTGCAGTTGATCTCCGGAAAGCGTTCGAGGAAACCGGCGCGGTTTTCCCAATGGATGGTGCAGCGATAGCCATCGAGCTGCCCTGCCTCGGCAAGCAGATAGGAGCCGACCGAAAGCGCGCCGAGCGCATTGCCGCGCCGGCCCCAGCTGCGCAGCGCCGCCAGCACCTTGCTCTTGCCGGGAAATTCCGTCGTCAGCCCGACCGAGACGAACAGGATATCGACCGGCGGCAGATCGGCGACGGCATAGTCGATCTTGAGCGGCAGGCCGTTGGAGGCCATGACGGCATCGCCGTCGGCCGACACCGTCGTCCAGCCATAGAAATCGCGGCCGAGCAGCCGGTTCGCCGACCGGAACGTGTCGATTGCCGCGGCCAGCGAGAACATGGAGAACTTGTCGACCAGCAGAAACCCGAACTGTCGGCCGCCCTGAACGGGATCATTGGTGACCGGCCGCTCTAAGGGAACAGTGAGGTTCGGCAAGGACGCTGCTCTCTGGTCAGAAGGAAGGCCGTTTCAACCCGGCTGCGAGGTAGGCGGAAGCTAACGTGTTGGCCATCAGCATGGCAATGGTCATCGGCCCCACGCCGCCAGGCACCGGCGTGATGGCGCCGGCCGCCTTCGCTGCTTCGGCAAAGGCGACGTCGCCGACGAGGCGCGTCTTGCCTTCGCCCTTTTCAGGTGCGGCGATGCGGTTGATGCCGACATCGATGACGGTGGCGCCAGGCTTGACCCAGTCGCCGCTGACCATTTCAGGCCGGCCGACGGCTGCAACCAGAATATCGGCGGTGCGGGCAAGCGCCGGCAGGTCCCTGGTGCGGCTGTGTGCGATGGTCACAGTGCAGTTGGCGGCAAGCAGAAGATTGGCCATCGGTTTGCCGACGATGTTCGAACGCCCGACGACGACCGCATTGAGACCGGACAGGTCCTTGCCACGCACCCGTTCGATCAGCAGCATCGAGCCGGCCGGCGTGCAAGGCACGAAGGCGGTCTCGAGTTCGCCGGTGCCGAGCTTGCCGACATTGATGAAGTGGAAGCCGTCGACATCCTTCTCCGGCGCGATGGTCTGGATGATCTTGCCGGAATCGATATGGCCGGGAAGCGGAAGCTGCACCAGGATGCCGTTGATGGCCGGATCGGTGTTGAGCTGGCCGATGATCTTCAACAGGTCCGGCTCGGAGGTTTCGGCCGGCAGCGTGTGCTGAACCGAATGGAAGCCGCATTCCTTGGCGGTGCGGGATTTGGAGGCGACATAGACCTGGCTCGCCGGATCCTCGCCGACGATGACCACCGCGAGACCGGGCTGCCGCCCGCCCTTTTCCGCCAGTTCGGCGGTCAGGGTCTTGACCCGCCGCACCACGTCTTCGGCGACGCTTTTTCCGTCAATCAACTCAGCCATGAACCACCCTCGACGCCTATCGCCTAAGCCTGCCGCGCTAAAGCATCCATGCGGCGTGCTCCAGATATCTTTATGCATGTCGTTGCCCAGAACCGTGCGCTGGCGGGCGGACATGCAGCGCGGCATTTTCACGAAAATCGAGCCTGGCAATCCCGTCAATGCGCCGTCCCATGCCGTTAACTCGAAACCGGCATGTTTTATTCGACGCTCAGAAATAGCGGCGGCGCGTGCGGTTTTCGGTGAGCTCGCGAACCGCCTCGCGAAATTCACGCAGGCTGGCGCGGATTTCCTCGATCTGGCATTGCTGATCGGCGGCTTCCGAAGCCTGATTTGCTGCCTTCGACCAGGCCTGAGCATGAGCCGAATGCGGCGGCGTGGGTTGCTGCGGGTAAGGTGCCTGTCCGGCATAGAGCGGCTGCGGGTAGAAGGCAGGCGGCATCGCTGCGCTGGAATTTGTGGCGGCGGAAGTCTCGCCGGACGCCATCTCCTCCGGCGCTCTGCCGGGAATGAGCCTGCTCAGCGCCGACAACACTACGCCGATCGGACCCGCACGCGCGGCCCGGTACGCTTTGTCCTCGGCGGAACCGGCATCGGGGCCGCCAACAGAGCCAGCGGGGTCGAAAACTACATCGGCAGCTGCAGCGTCTTCCATCAGCATGGTGCCGGCCTTTGGCTCATCAGGATGGGGCTGGCTTATGCCGGCGGCTGCCAACAGGATCGGGCTGGCACGCGCTTCCCGGCGCGAGCGGGCGAGACGATGGCGTGTGGCGGCATCCTCGCGCCATGACGGGCCTGCACGGTCCTCTAGCGAAACCAGCGACGCTTCGTCCCCGTCGCGCGCTGCCTCGACGAACGACAGCAGGGACTGCTCGTTCCTCCAGTGTTCACGATTATTTCTATAAGCCATGGTTTCTGGAGCTTTCCCCTCGGGCTGGGACGTAGCGACCGCCACTGGTTAAGCGATGCTAAACAGGCATAGGAAACAAAAGGTTAATTTGGTCGCCGCGCGGCTGTGCGACTACATGTTCATCCCAACAACCGCAAGGTCCGGGTTTCCGCCTGATCACGGTCCCAACAGGGCTTCCCCGCCCTGCCGCGAACGTCTATGGGGAAGCCATCTCTATGGGAGGCTTTCGATGACGATCAGGCTTGTTCTCGCCGGTTGCGGCAATATGGGCTACGCCATGCTCTCGGGCTGGCTGAAAGCCGGCAAGCTCGCTCCGGCTGCGGTATTCGTGGTCGAGCCGAATGCCGAGTTGCGTAGGCGTGCCGAAGCGCTGGGCTGCTCTGCTGCCGCGGATGCCGGTGCCATCCCGGCGGACGCCGTGCCCGCCCTCGTCGTCCTTGCGGTCAAGCCACAGGTCATCCGCGACGTGACCGCCGGCTACATCCGCTTCAACGATGGCCGAACCACTTTCCTCAGCATCGCCGCCGGGACGCCGGTCGCCACGTTCGAAGGCATTCTCGGCGACCGCGCACCGATCGTGCGCTGCATGCCCAACACGCCGGCGGCGATCGGCAAGGGCATGATGGTGGTGTTTTCCAACAGGCTGGTTTCCGAGGACACCAAACGCCTTGTCGCCGACCTGCTTTCGGCGAGCGGGCAAGTGGCCGACATTGACGACGAGGGCCTGATGGACGCGGTGACGGCAGTCTCCGGATCGGGGCCGGCCTATATCTTCCACTTCATCGAAGCGCTGACGGTGGCCGCCGAGAAGACTGGCCTGCCGACCAGGACTGCCAAGCTCTTGGCAATGCAGACGGTCTACGGCGCCGCCTCGCTGGCCGCCGAAAGCGGCGAGGAGCCGGGCGTGCTCAGACAACAGGTGACCAGCCCCAACGGCACGACGGCTGCCGCGCTTGCCGTGCTGATGGGCGAGAACCGGCTGACGCAACTGCTCACCGAGGCGGTGGAAGCGGCGCGGCTGCGGTCGATAGAGCTGGGGAAATAGGGCTTTTGGGGGAGCCGGTCGGCGGCGATGGTCTGCCGTGCGTTTCAGCGGCAATAGCAAACGCTCTGTAGCGATCCTTCGCGCCCCCCTCTGTCCTGCCGGACATCTCCCACACGAGGGGGGAGATTGGCAGTTTGGGCGCTCCGCTCACGAACTGCGATGTTGGAGATTGGCGAAAGCCGGCGTGACGTCCGATCTCCCCCCATGTGGGGGGAGATGTCCGGCAGGACAGAGAGGGGCGCTGTCCCGCCGACGTCAAAGTTTCTGCGATGCACCTACCCCGCCCCATACAGCATCTCGTCCTGCAGCCGGCGCAAGGCGAACAGCCTGGTCGTCGGGTCGGGCGCGGCATTGTCGGCGGTGAGCAATTCGCCTTTCCTCACCGGTTTCAGCACCTTGCCGCCTTCGAGCAGACCGACCGGCACGGCGCGATGCGCGCGGGTCTGTTCGACCGTCATGGTCCAGGAGCGGTAGCAGGTCTCGCCGATCGCGTCGAAGATCTCGCCTGCCGCCAGATCGCGCTTGGCCACGGCGCAGACCTCGGCCACCGGCCGCGGCAGCGGCACCATGTCGGGCTTGCCGTAGAGCGCGATGCGAGCGGCCGTCAGCGGCACTTCAAGCGAGGTCAGATGGTAGGGCCTGAAGAAGCTGTAATAGGGGCCATGACCGATATGCAGATCGTCCATGCGCTCGATGATGCGCGGATGCGTCGCCTCGACGATGACGAAGACGCCGGGCGCCACGCCCTTGCCGACGGTGTAGTCGACGACGCCCTTCTTCAACAGGATGCCGCCATGCTCGCGCGGGATGAGCACCTTGACCAGCTCGTCACGGTCGGCCTTGGGGCCGTGCATGCCGGGAACGTCCGGTACCAGCCCGGTGGCGTTTGCGATGGCGCACATCTCGACCATGGTCTTGGAGCCGTCGACGAACTCGACCAGCATGCGCGGATTCATGTTGCGGCGCAGCGCTTCCGAGCGGTAGTCGTCGGGAACGGCGTCGTGGTTGAGCGGGTTGTTCTTGCCCTTGCCGGCGGAGATGATGGTGTAGCCGAGCGCCGAGGCGAACTCGATCAGCTCCATGCAGCTCGACGGTTCGTCGCCGGCGCCGACCGAATAGACGACGCCGAGCCGGTCCGCCTGCTGCTTCAGATAGCAGCCGATGGTGACATCGGCCTCGACATTCATCATCACCAGATGCTTGCCGTGCTGCATCGCCATCAGGTCGAAATCGGCGGCGACGCCGGGCTTGCCGGTGGCGTCGATGACGACATCGATGAGCGGATTGGTGACCAGCATTTCGTTCGAGGTGATGGCGATCTTGCCACTTTCGATCGCCTGGCTGACCTTCGTAGCGCTGTCCGCTTCGGCTGCCATCGCCTCGTCGCCATAAGCAATGCGGATAGCGTCACGCGCCGTATGCGGGCGGCGGGTCGAGATCGCGCAAATCGAAATGCCCGGCATCAGCATGCCTTGCGTCACCAGGTCGGTGCCCATCTCGCCCGAACCGATAACGCCGATGCGCACCGGGCGGCCTTCCGCGGCACGCTTGGCAAGATCGCGGGCAAGCCCGGTCAATGCGACATTGGTCATACTGGAAACGTCCACTGCTTTTTGATTTGAAGCGGGAATAGCAGGGAACGGCAACCCATTGCCAATCGAAACCGGCCGCGGCGGTCTTTTCTTGCGCGTGACCCCGGAAACCAGAATTGTTCCTATGAAGACATGCACCCGGCCGAAGGACTAACGAGGGTCCTGTGGCGCCAAAGGCTCGCGTTGAAGCGGCGGAACGGACCGTTAAGCCCGGATGGACCGCAGCCAAGAAATGTACGGAAATTCTTAGTCATTCTTTTATGCAATCCTGCTTTAATAGGAAAATGGACTGGCGTGCCCGCATTTTTAGGTGTTTTTTCCGCGCTATGCGACCGATCGGCGAGAGCGGCAACGTTGCTACTATTTTTGCTCTGTCTTTGCCGATTGTCGTCGGCGGTGCGGGCCTCGGTATCGAGACTTCCTATTGGTATTACAGCAGCCTGAAGCTACAAGCGGTGGCGGATGCGGCGGCCTATGCTGGCGCTTTGGAAAAGGTTTCGGGATCCGACACGCCAAAGATTGTCTCCGCAGCGACAGCGTCAGCGACCACGAACGGCTGGGGACCGTCAGTAGGTACAATAGAGGTCTTCTCGCCTCCGTCAGCCGGTCCAAATGTCGGAAAAAAGGCGGTTGAGGTAGTCGTTCATCAGAACCTCGATCGGTTCTTTACGTCGATATTCACGCAAAACGCAGTTGGCGCACAAGCAAGGGCGGTGGCTCTTATTACGGATGCTTCAAAAGCCTGCATCTTGACGGTCGATCCTTCCGCTTCGAAAGCGGTGCTCTTTTCCGGCAGTTCGACCACAAAACTGACAGGCTGCTCTGTCATGTCGAATTCGATAGCTCCGGACGCCATCAAACTTCAGGGATCGGCAAGCCTTGATGTCGATTGCCTGATATCGGCAGGCGGTGTTTCGTTGAGCAACGTCGTGAAGACCGTTTGCGCCAGCCTGATAACTCAGGCGCTGCCCGCTGCTGATCCTTTTGCCGACCTGCCGGCGCCGCCGGCCATGAACCCTTGTCAAAACGGCAATCAGTCAACCTTGCAACCTGGAACATACTGCAAGGGGCTCAGCTTGAGCGGCAATGTAACCCTCTCGCCCGGCATATACGTCATTGAGGGAGGCGATTTCAAAGCGAGCTCGAATGCAAATATTTCCGGCGAGGATGTCGTCATTTATCTGGCCGGTACCTCCGGCGTTAGCATGAACGGCACGGCGACCGTCAAGCTCAGCGCACCGACGTCGGGCACCTATTCGGGTGTGCTGTTCTATGGCGACAGAGCCAACCTGGCGGGATCCAACACGTTTAATGGCACGGCGGATTCGCTATTGACCGGCGCTCTGTATTTTCCAACACAGGACGTCAATTATCTCGGCAATTTCTCGGGCAAAGGTGGTTGCACACAGGTCGTCGCCAATACCGTGCAATGGTCCGGCAACGCAAACATCATTCAGGATTGCACGAGCCTTGGAATGCGAGACATTCCGGCCACGCAAACCCTTCAGCTTGTCGAGTAGTTTTCATGGATCGGCTACAAGTCCGGATGTTCCGGAGTGATTCGGGTGTTGCCGCGGTAGAGTTTGCGCTGGTTCTGCCCATCCTTTGCCTGGTACTTCTTGGCATCATCGACGGCTGGTCTTTTGTCTCGAGCGCATTGTCGATGCGTGCAGGCGTCAAAACCGCGGCAAACCTCGTGATGCAAGGAGCAGTCGAGGATACGACTATCCAAGCTGTCGCTCTTTCGAGCTGGGAAAACCATCCTGATGGCGCGCAGGTGGCAGTGAGCCGGAAATACATGTGCGGGAACATCGTGGCCGATCCATCGATCCTGTGCGACACTTTGAAAGCCCCCTCGGTCTTCCTCGTAATACAGGCGACAGCCACCTGGTCACCGCCCTTCAGTTTTGGCGCGTTTTCCTTCTCGCGCGAACTCAGTCATCAACAGGTGATTCGTGTCCGCTAAGTCGAGAGCTTTCACGGGGGATGCATCAGGCGGAGCTGCGTTAGAGTTCGCGCTGATCGCGCCTTTTCTGATAATGCTTTTGATCGGCATCTTTGCATTCGGCTGGGCTCTGAATGCTATGTCGAGTGTTCGGTACACGCTGGAAACGTCGTCACGTGCGCTGCAAATGAAGAACTCGCTGACGCAGGCCCAGATCCAAGCCATTGCCACGGAAAAATTACTGGATTTGGGATTGAAAGACGTCGAGGTGACAATAGCAATCGACGCCCCCAGCGGCGGCTTTCGCATGGCACATCTGACCGCCCAATATGCGTTCGTAATCGAGTTCCCGTATTTCGACCGATATCCGATAAATTATCAGACAACCGTCACAGTTCCCCTGATTGCATCGTGAGCACGTCCTGGCCAGTCGAGCGGCACCTTTCGATGTTCGCTGCGCGTCGCCTTTATAGGCGATCGCCTTGTACAGCGTGCCGTTGCCGGCTTTGTTCCGGCCGAGCCCCCACCCCTCGCCCAGCGCTGCGCCGCCGCTACTTGTTAGTGACAGGCATGCGAGGCCCACATGTGGATTTTGGCAGCAGAGGGCTGGAGGCTTCTCAAGCAGAGCGTCCTCAGCTTCATCGAAGACAATGCGCTGAGCCATGGGGCGGCGATAGCGTTTTATGCCACGACCTCGCTTGCGCCGATCCTGCTCATCGTTGTCGCTATCGCCGGCATGGCCTTCGGGCACGAGGCGGCGCAACTCGCGCTTTCGGCACAGATCGCCGGCCTGATGGGGCCACAAAGTGCCGAGCTGCTGCAGGCGACGATCGAAAACGCTTCGCAGAAGGAAGCGGGAACCCTTGCCAGCATTCTGGGGCTGGTCACGCTGTTCGTTGCCGCATCCGGCGTGTTCGGCGAAATGCAGCTGGCGCTGAACGAAATCTGGAAAGTCAAACCGAGCGGGGCAACGATTTCACGGCTGGTGCGGGCACGCATTGCAAGCCTGGGCCTGGTCGCCGCCCTCGGCTTTCTGCTGTTGGTGTCGCTGGTTGTGAGCGCCGCGATTTCGGCGCTCGGAGACGTCATCAACGCCTATCTGCCGTTCGGCACCATCATCCTGAGCGCCATCAACGGGATCGTCTCGTTTGCCCTGATCGCGCTGCTGTTTGCCGCGATCTACAAGGTGCTGCCCGACCGCAGCCTGCAATGGCGCGATGTCGGCCTCGGTGCGGTGGTCACCGGGTTTCTGTTCACCATCGGCAAGTCGCTGATTGGCTGGTATATCGGAACCAGCGCCATCTCGTCGTCATACGGCGCGGCCGGCGCCCTGCTCGTCGTGCTGTTATGGGTCTATTATTCGGCCGAGATATTTCTGCTGGGCGCCGAATTCACGCGAGCCTATTCGGTTCGACACGGCAGCCGGCCCGATTTGAAGAACAAGGTGGAATTGCATGACAAATGAGTTCACGCCGAAATTCGACCTGGCCGGCGAGGTGGTGCTGGTCACCGGCGCCTCGCGCGGCAGCGGCGGCGCCTGCGCACTCGCCTGCATGTGCTGGCCACATCCCGCACGGCCGCATCGGCGACCCGATCGACGTCGCGGGCACCGTGGTGTTCCTCGCCTCGCCGGCGGCGTCACTAATCACTGGCGCGAGTATATTGGTGGATGGCGGTTGGTCGGTAGCGTGATAGGGCTCTTTGGCTGGCAGTGCGACACCACCTCGCGAGTGCCGTCTCCCCACACCGGGAAGAAGCGCGCGGACTTCGCAAGGTTAGTCCAAGAGGTCTTTTATGAGCGAAAAATCTCAATCGAACGGTGAATTCGACGAACCGCGGAATGAGCCACTCTTCACGGCTATCTCGCAGACAGACCCCGCCTTCCTAGCAGCTTACGATCGCGCGCTTGCGAGTGTGCCGACATTTGTCGAACATATCGAGGGAAATGCAGATGCCTTCTGTTCCGCGAAGCTTCGGTTTCGCGATCCCGACGAGTCCGAACGTCTTGGGGAGGACCACTTTGTTTTCCTTTGGCTTGCCGCAGTGCATTATCATGCTGAGGAGCGGCTATTTTCGGGTACGTTTTTCGAGGTGCCGCCCGAGCTTCAGAAATGGCATCAGGTTGGACAGCGGCTTGCATTTGAAGGCGACGATATTTTCGATTGGATGGTTCTCGACGCGGGGCACTTGCAGGGGGGATTCACATTGCGCGTAACCCGAGACAAGCTTCCTGAGAAAGATCGTGGCTCATACGATCGATACATCGGGGTTTCGGTCTATGAGCCACTGCCGTCCTGATTCAACGCATGCTTGATGGCCTGGTCTTTCCTTGGAGGATTGGGCAACCGCACTGGTCAAACCAGCTTTCTCATTCATTGCCGGCGAGCCAACGGACCATGTTCCCCATCAGTCTTCCGTAGAACGGCCATCCGAGGAAATCCTGCGAGAGCCAATGCGGGCCGATATCGGTTGCCCAGGCAATCGTGCGGCCACGGCCGTGGCTGCCGACGGCAAGGAGGGGCCAGTCGGTGCCGCGATGGTGGCAGGTCGCCAGAAGCCAAGACGGGCCGTCGTGCCTGAATTCCAGCTTGTTCATGCCGAGGATGGGCGGCAATGGCCCCTCCACCCCGGAAAAAATCGGATGTGACGACTGCAGGATGGAGGCCTGCAGGCCTTGCGGCACCTCCATGCCGTCGCAGTAGGGTAGGCAACGGACCGGCAGAACGTCCTCGACCGGAGTGTCGTGGAACCGCGCCGTCCCGAACATGCCCTGAAAGCCCATGTAACCGCCGGCCAGCATCAGCCCGCCGCCAGCTTCGACATAGGCCTTGAGCACATCGAGGCGGTTGACGCCGACACGCCCGGCGCGGGCATCCGGCGTCACCAGCAATGTCAGGGCGCCGACGTCGGAGATCACCACCGCCTGATATTGGGCGAGCGCATCGAGGTCATAGGGAAACTCCGCGCCGCAACGCTCGCCGCCGATCTGCGTGACCGCGATGCCCTCATCGGCCATCGCGGCGTTGAAGGCCGTCGCGCCATTTGTCGAGGTCGCACTTGTAAGCACATCGCTACCGATGGCGACCGAGGTCGTCGCCGCAAAGGTTTCGCCTGCAAGCAATATCTTCATTGCCGCCCCGCACTGTTTTAATTCGAGAGGTTTTAGGAAGGGCGCCGGATGGACGGCGCCCCCTAGAACTCAAGCTCTATAGGATCAGAATTTGAACTCGGCCAGATTTTCGGGGGTCACGATCTTGGCCGGACCAAGGATCAGTTCGCCGCCGGCGCCAATCGTGTATTCGCCGAGCCTGCCGGCCGTGAACTTCTCACCCTCCTTGCCGGTGATCTTGCACTGCGCAAGCGCCTGGGCCGTCTGGTAGGTAAGATAGCCAAGATCGGTGACGTTCCACCAGATATCCTGAGCCGCCCCGTCCTTGATGTATTTCGAGATCAGAGTGGCCGGCGCGAGGCCGGTCAGCTTGACCTTGCCGATCATGCCCGCCTCCTCGAGTGCACGCGCGGCCGCTGGAAGGCCGATGCCTGCCGGGACGATGATCACCTTGAGATCGGGAAAAGCCTGGACCAGCGCCAATGCCTGCTGCTGGTTGATCTGTTCGCTTTCTTCGCCATAAGCCACCTGCACCAGCTTCATCTTGGAGAACTTCGGCTCGGCCGCCATCTTCGCCTTCATGAAGTCGATCCAGGCGTTCTGGTTGGTCGCCGTCGGCGTCGACGACAGGATCGCGAATTCGCCTTCACCGCCGCTGAGGGCGAATGCACTTTCCAGCATCATTTCTGCCAGACTGTCGCCCTTGACCTGATTGACAAACACCGCGCGGGCATCGGCGGCCACATCGGAGTCATACGAAATCACCCTGACGCCCTGCTGAACGGCGCGCTTCAGCGCCGGCGCGACGGCATTGGCGTCGTTGCCGGCAATTGCGATGACCCCGACCTTCTGCGACACGAGGCTGTTGATGAATTCGATCTGCGCCTCGGCGGTCGCCTGCGATGGGGCGACCTGGGTAGCGGTGCCGCCAATTTCCTTGGCCGCCTCTTGTGCGCCTCCGAAGGCCACTTTGAAGTAGGGGTCTGTGTCGAGCTTGGGCAGGAAACCGACCGTTACGGGTTCCTTGGCGCACTCCTGGCTGAAGGCCAGCGACGTTGGCGCAAGCAGAACCGCGGATGCGAGCAGGGCTAATCTAAACGCTTTCATTGTGACTCCTCCGTCAAAATTCGGGCTTGAAGGAAGGGGCCCGAGATCACCCCTTTGTCTCGCGCATTGCGCGGGATCTGCTGAGCATCTCCAGTGTGGAGCGCCAGTAATTGCCGACCAGCAGCGAACCGATCAGAAGCAGGCCGATGATCATGCCCTGCGCGTCGCCACCGATCTGGCTCAGCGCCAGCACGTTGCGGATGATGGCGATCAGGACCAGCGCCAGCATGACGCCGGTCAGGCGGCCCTTGCCGCCAAAGACGCTGACGCCGCCGAGCAGCACGATGGTGATGACATCGAGCTCCATGCCGAGCGCATTGTTGGCGCGGGCATTGGAAAGGCGCGCGGTATAGACGATGCCGGCTATCGCCGCGACGACGCCCGAGACGACGAACAGGTTCAGCACCATCCGGCGCGTGTTTATGCCGGAATAGCGCGCCACTTCGGGGCTGCCGCCGAGCGCGTAGATGCGCTTGCCGGTCGGCGTCTTCTGCAGCACGATCGCAAACACCGGCGCCAGCACCAGGAAGGGGACGATGTCCACGGTATCTCGGTGCCAGGCAGGTTGTTGATGCCGAAATCCACGACCGCGGGCGGCAGGATGTTGACCGAGCCGGTGCCGAGCAGGATATAGCCAATACCTCGATAGAGCGCCATGGTGCCGAGCGTCACAACCAACGACTGCAGTCCAAGGCCCGAGACCAGATAGCCGTTGAAGGCGCCGAGCAGTCCGCCGACGACGAGCGTCAGCGGGATTGCGGCAAGCGTCGGCACACCGGCCTGGACCAGCAAGCCAAAGACGACCGAGGTCAGCGCCAGTAGCGAGGCGATCGACAGGTCGATCTCGCGGGTAATGATGAGCAGCGTCATCGGCAGGATCAGCAATGCCTTTTCCGAGGCGCTGGCGGCCAGTTGCGAGAGATTGAAGCCGGAAACGAAATTCGGCACGAAGATAGCCGCATAGAGGAAGATGGCCACGCAAGAGGCCGCCAGCAGCAGATCCCAGAAGTCGATCGAACGGAGGAACTTTTTCATCTCGCCCTCGCCTGTCTTGCCTGCTCGGCGCGCCGCACGATGAAGGTGTCGATGCCGATGGCGACCAGGATAACCAGTCCGTAGACGCCCTGCAGCCACAGCGGGTCGACGCGCACCAGCGTCAGCCCGTTCTTGATGACGAGCAGCGTGAGGGCTCCGAGGATGATACCGAGCAATGTGCCCGAACCACCGCGGATGGCGACGCCGCCGACCACCGCCGACGCGATCACGGTGAGTTCGAAGCCGAGCGCGACGCGGGCGTCGATGGTCGCATAGCGGGATGCCCACAGCGCGCCGCACAGGCCGCCGAGCAGGCCGGCCATGCCAAAGGCCAGCAGAATGCGCCGGTCGACGGGGATGCCGATCAGACGCGCGCCGTCCGGATTGGAGCCGGCGGCGAACAGTTCGCGCCCGATGGCCGTGCGATAGAGCAGCACGTAACCCAGGCACAGGGTGACGACCGCGATGACGACGATCAGCGGCACGCCGGCGATCTTCAGGCCGGTCATGTCGAGCCAGGCTTGCGTGACTTCGTCGGCGCTGATCTGGTCGCCGGCTGCCCAGATCGAGTTGAAGCCGCGGAAGATAGACATCGAGGCCAGCGTGACTACGATCGCCGGGATCTTTCCCCTGGTGACGACGAGGCCGTTGATCAGGCCGGCGACACCACCGACGGCGCATGCGGTCATCAGGCCGATGCCGATGTCGAGCCCCGGATAGGCTTGAACCATGCTGGCCGCCATGTAAGCCGACAGGCCGATCACCGCGGCGATCGAAAGGTCGATGTTGCGGGTGATCAGCACCAGCATCTGCGCGAGTGCTGCAACCACGAGCAGGGCGGCATCCATCGACACGGCGGTCAGGTTTGCGGCGCTCACCATGCGCGGGTTGATGATGGTGACCGGGATGGCGACCGCCAGCATCGCGGCGAGCAGGCCGAACTCCCGCCGCTTCAGTATGCCGAGCGGTCCTTTTCTTGTCACCTCGCCGGCGGCGCGTTCCGCCTGTGCTGCCCGGTCTGTGCTTTCGCCGGCCTTGGTCGCTGCTTCCAGCACCTTTTCCTGGGTGGCTTCGCCCCTGGCAAATTCGGCCGTCCGATGGCCTTCGCGCAGGACGATGATGCGGTCGCACATGCCGATGAGCTCGGGCATTTCGGAGGAGATCAGGATGATGGCCATGCCCTGCGCGGCAAGGTCGGCGATCATCGCATGCACTTCCGCCTTGGTGCCGACGTCGATGCCTTGCGTCGGCTCGTCGAGGATGAGGACGCGCGGTTCGGTGCGCAGCCATTTGGCCAACACCACCTTCTGCTGGTTACCGCCGGACAGTTCCTTCACCGGCTGCGCGTAGCCGGAAAAGCGAAGCTTCATGCGCTTCAGCCAGTCCGAAACCAGATTGATCGCGCGGTCCGTTCCGTAGAAGCCGGAGCGGGCTGCCTTGTCGAGGACTGGCAGCACCGCGTTGTCGAGGATGGAAAAATCCATCACCAGGCTCTGGCCCATGCGATCTTCAGAGACATAGGCGATGCGCGCATCCATGGCGTCGCGTGCCGATGCGAAGCGCACGGCTTCGCCGTCGATCAGGATTTCGCCGGCATCGGGCTGGTCGATTCCGAACAGCACGCGCGCGATCTCGGTCCGCCCGCTGCCGACCAGGCCGCCGAGCCCGAGCACCTCTCCGGCGTGGAGCTTGAGGTCGATATTGGAAAAGCCGCCGGCATGCGAAAGCCCCTTCGCCTCCAACACCAGCGCACCGGTGGCGTGGTTTCGTTGCGGATAGAGGTCGGTCACCTCGCGGCCGACCATCATGCCGATGGCGGCGGCGCGGCCAAGCTCGGCCTTCGGCTTGACGCCGATGAGGCGCCCGTCGCGCAGCACCGCGATGCGGTCGGCGATGCGGAAAATCTCGTCCATGCGGTGGCCGACGAACATCATCGCCACGCCGTGCAGCCGCAGGTCGGCGACGACGGTGAACAGCCGCTCGACCTCGCGCTGCGACAGGGCGGCCGTCGGCTCGTCCATGATCAGCACCCGCGCGTCGAGCGACAGGGCGCGGGCGATCTCGACCAGTTGCTGTTCGGAGGTGCGCAACGTTCCGAGCCGGGTTTCGGCCGGCACGTCGAGGCCAACTGTCGCCAGCACCCTGCGTGCGCCGGCAAGCATGGCGGCGTTGTCGATGCCGCCGAAGCGGTCGCGCGGCATATGGCCGAGATAGATGTTTTCCGCCACCGAAAGATCCGGGAAAAGACCGGGATGCTGGTGCATGACCGAGATGCCGGCAGCCTGGGCGTCGTGCGGCGAATGGAAGACCACAGGCTTGCCGTCGACTTCGACATGGCCGCCGGTCGGGAGATACACGCCGGCCAGCAGCTTTACGCAGGTGCTCTTGCCGGCGCCGTTTTCGCCAAGCAGAGCCAGCACCTCGCCTGAGCGCAATTCGAAGGAGGCGTCCTTGAGGGCAATCGTGCCGCCGAAGGCCTTTGTCGCCTGAACCAAGGCAACTGGGACAGCGGCGTCGCTCTTCACCACGGCATCGGCTTCGCCTAATGCGCCCAAGTGCAGCACCCTTCCTCCCTGGTCCTGTTTTTTCAATTTGCTATATTAAATGGTTTAGCGCCGCAACTGGAAAATTGACTTCCATGGCCCCGAAGGGCACTGTCGCGCCGCGCACGGGTTCGATTGGAGTGCTCGACCCCGTGGCAGCTGCAAGGCTGCAGGCGGCTGGAGTGGCTCTGCGGGAATGAATGGGGAGGCGCGGATTTTGTCCGGAAAAGGTAGCAATTCGGTCAAAGTGCGGCATTACAACGAGCGCTTCGTGCTTGATGCCATTCGCCGCCTGAAGGAGGCATCCAAGTCCGATCTGGCGCGCGCCGCAAATCTGACGCCGGCCGCGGTCGCCACCATTGTCGACGGGCTGGAATCGTCCGGATTCGTAAAGCAAGTGGGGAAAAGGTTCGGCCAACGCGGATCGCCATCCACTCTCTACCGACTTGCACCTGAGCGTATCTACAGCGTCGGCATCAAGATCGGCCGGCGCGCGCTGGACGCCGTGCTCGTCGATTTTGCCGGCGAGGTCCGCTCTCGCGAGTCGCACGAATATCGCTTTCCGGATCCCGACATGGTGCTCAAGGCCGGCAACATGTCGCTGGCCAATTTCGACAAGCTGGTCGAGAGGCTTGGCGATGCCAGCATCGTCGGCGTCGGCATCGCCTCGCCATATTTCCTCGGCGGCTGGAGCGAAGAGCTCGGCTTTCCCGACGACCTCGGCAGCCGCTGGGAGGCAATCGATCTGACGACTTTCTTCGCCACAAAGCCGAAGACCCCGGTCTTCGTGGAAAACGACGCGTCGTCGGCCGCACTCGCCGAACTCATCCAGGGGACCGGCGCGCGGTTCCGCGACTTCATGCATATCTCGATCGACACCTTTGTCGGCGGTGGACTGGTGCAAGGCGGCAAGGTCCATACCGGGCCGCACGGCAACAGCGCCGCGCTCGGTCCTTTGCCGGTCTCGCCTTCAAGCCTCGATTCGGTGGCGGCCAAGCCGGCGCGCTACCAGAGCCTGCTGCATCGCGCTTCGATCTATGTGCTGGTCAATCATCTCAAATCGCGCGGCATCGAGATCAACCGCGTGCGCGAACTCGACCCCTTGCCGCCGGGCGCGCGCGAGCCGCTGTCCGAATGGATCGACGATTGCGCCAATGCGCTGGTCGAGGCGATCATCGCCATCACCTCCGTCATCGACATCGAGGCGATCGTTCTCGACAGCATCCTGCCGCGGCCGATCCATCTCGAGCTGCTGGCAAAGGTGCAGACCCAGTTCAACAGGATCAGCGCCATCGGCATCGTGGCCCCGGAAATCGTATCGGGACAATTCGGCCCCGAGGCTTCGCCGATCGGCGCGGCGATGCTGCCGTTCTCGGCACTGTTGGCGCCCGACAGCGGCGTGCTGATGATCGGTAAGGACAGAACAATGCTGCCGGGCAGCCTTTCGAGGCTCGCCAGCCAAAGCCAGCCAGCAAGAAGCTCGGCGACTTCAACGGGATAGGATGGCGCTGCAAGAGAGCATCAAGCTCCGGGCATCATCAATGTCAGCTCGCAGTCCGGCACGGGCACGGCGGGCTTTTTGCGCCGGCACCGGAACTTTTAGCGGCTGCTAATCTTCATTCGTAACAACATTGAAATGCCGATCGGTCCGCGCTCCGCTTCAGTACGGGCCCAGGAAGCAAGGAGGAACATATGAACTGGGATCAAATCAAGGGAAAATCGACGCAGTTCAAAGGCAAGGCGAAAGAGCAGTGGGGTGACCTCACCGACGATGATCTTGATCGCATCGAGGGCAACCGAGACCAGCTCTTGGGACGTATCCAGGAGCGATATGGCATCGCCAAGGAAGAGGCAGAGCGCCAGGTTGATAACTGGTCCAGAAGCATCAGCTGAGCCTTGGACGCAACGCCGCCTGCTACCCCACCACCGGGGTGAAACTCTGCGTCGCCTGCCGTGCCGCTGGTGCGGCGGGCGCTTTCGACCAGCGAGGCCCGCCAGGAACCTTTAGCCGCATCTAATGTTCTACTTGCGTGGTGGGCTTCGCCTCGGCGTGTGCACAGCCCGGAGACGAAGGAGTGCAATCATGAACAACATTATCTGGCTGGTCGGCGCCATTGTATCGTAATCGCCATTTTGAGCTTTTTGGGTCTTCGATAGCCTCTTAACCCTCTCCTCGACCTCTTCGATTCGGCAACGGCTCCCCTCTCGGCGCGGCCTCACTGCCCGTTGCGCTCAAGCAGGTCAGACTTAGGTCCCAAGCAAAATACTCGAGGATTGGACCGAAGCCCCGGCTGAGGAACGTAGCCCGCCGGCGCACGTTGTGGTGAGCTTTGGCGCGACGAAGATGCGTCCGGGCGGAAGAGTTCAAGCCAGGGAGGAGAGGCCCGACGCTCCGAACGAGCGTCGGGCCTGGGCGTAAATGCAAACCATCAGCAGACTGTTCAATTCCCATGCCCAGGCAGCACGTGCCGTTGCCAGGCTTCAGGCTGCCGGGATTCGTCGCCGGCAAATTAGCGTCGTCGGATCTTACAATGACAACGACGAACCGATCAGCGTTGCTGGATATTACGACGATGAGGTGAGCGTCCTCTGGCGGGGTGCGATTGCTGGTGCCGCACTTGGCGCGACGGCTGGTCTGTTGGCCGGTTTTAGCGCTTTTGGAGCTCAAGGCGTTGATCCTGCGGGGATGACCGGCATGGCCCTGGTCGGTGCGGCGTGGGGCGGCTTTGCCGGCGTGCTTCTCGGAACTTTTGCCAATTTTGCCCAGAAGCCGCGCAAGCCGAAGATCGCAGAGGGTGTCGTGCTAGTGATGGCCCGCATCGATGAAAAGCAGGCCGGCGCCGCGCATACGGTGCTTCGGAATTCCGCGGAGATGCCTGCCGGGCCGATGAAGAGGAGCGCTTTGCCAAATTCAAGCCGGCTCCGCGTCCGATCTGGTGCCCGATGAAGTTTGTTTCGCGAAACGGGAATTCAAACCGGGGGCGCCCGACGAAAGCTTGGCAAACCAACACTTTGGAAGCATGCGGGCTGCTTGCCGTCGTGCTGTCCTTTATTCTTACCGTTCTGTTGGCTGGTCTCATCCTTGGCTGAACCCATGCCCTTGCAACCGGCGACACGATGCCCGGCAACTGGCGAAGGTGTGGCCAGTTCGAAGGATTAAACCATTCGTGCTAAGCGTTAATAGCTTGTAGCCATGGGAGAGGACGCCAACGTGGACAAACGGGCTGAAGGAGACGCGGAGAAATTCGCTCGAGGCGAGTTCGAGCTCAAAGCCGAACGATATGGCGTGAACGCCTTTCTTCTCGTTGTCGAACTTGTAAATCTGCTGGAAAAGCGCGGAACGATCAGCAGCGACGACGTCGCGAAAATAGCCGAGGCCGCAGCACTTGCCGTTGCCGCATCCAGTCAACCCGACATGAACAGCATCAATCTGTTGCAGGCCATCGCTGCCGCACGCCGGCCCAAATAGGCTTATATCAAATCCGCCAGCAATCGGCGCGAACCGATAAACGCTATGTTGAACTGATCTCGGTCGAGCGTACGGAGCCCTTTCATGTGCAATGACTACGAGCAGCACATCGCCTGGGCCGAATACTGCCGGATGATGGAATCGCTGGCGCTCAATATCCCCAGCCATCAAACCGAACCGGATCTGCCGCAGGCGGATGACATCCACATCAACGACCCCGCGCCGGTAATGCGGGCTGCCGGCGATACAATCGAACTGGCGTCGATGACGTTCGGCTTTCCTCCGGCCGGGCCAAAAGGCGGACCTGTATTCAACTTTCGCTCCGAGGGCCGGCAGTTCGGCAACAGCAAGCGCTGTCTCGTTCCGGCCTCGGCATTCTTCGAATTCACGGGAACGAAGTATCCAAAAACCAAGCACAGGTTCACGCTGGATGGCCATTCGTTCATGGCGATTGCTGGGCTGTGGCGCGAGGGTGTCGGCAACAAGCCGCCGACGTTCACGATGCTGACGACCGATCCAGGCCCGGATGTCGCGCCATATCACAACCGGCAAGTGGTTGTGCTCCCACCATCGAACTGGGCGGCCTGGATCCATCTGACGAAGTCCGAGGCTGAACTCTTGCGACCGCTGCCGGAGGGGTCGCTCAGTGTGGAAACAGCTCGGGCAGGTTCGGAGTAGGAACCATCGGATAATTGCGCGCTGCGGCCGCGCCGCATAGTCACGGCGACGCGTGCCATGCTCAGAACGAATGCCCGCACGATATAAGCGCTTCAGCCCCGCTTGACGTAGCCGGCGGTGACCTCGTCTTTGTGGGCGGCGAAAGCTTCCAAGACTTCGGTTTTCTCAGGCTTCGGAATTTTGAAATGATCCAAGGTCCGCCCGAGTTCCGCTGCGACCTCATCGAATTCTGCGGGGGAAATCCGCAGGTCGCGATGCGCCTCCTCGAGGCCGAGCGGCGTCGTGCCGGGCTTGGTGGCGACGAACTTGAAGGGCCCGCCAGAAACGTCGCAAACCCACAGCGTGCGCATGAACTTGAGGCCGGGCAACCTTTCAAGGTTCTTGGTGTGCCATTTGCGCAATTGTGGGTTCTTGGACTTCTTGCCGACGATGGGGTTCTTCACGACGGCGTCGCTGAAATGATCGATCACCGCCGCGATGGCGAACACACCCCCCAGCCGCTCATATAGAGTTTTCTCAGATGTGGTTTTCTTGGCCTGGGCGAGCGCGTTGTCGGCAGGCAACACCGCCGTCGATGCGGCGGCCAGCGCCAGCCCGGCGACAACACTTCGTCTTGTCAAAGAGGTCGAAATTTTCATCCCTGGTTCCCTTCGAGGTTAGGCCAGAGCAAGCCGCAGCCTGTCTGGCGGGCTTCATGAAATGACATTCGGACACTTTGCCATATTTTAGCATCGTCTAAGGAACTAACGAGCCCTTCGCCCGAATTATTCCGATGGACGGCATTGTCCTGGTCAACATGCGTAAAGGCCGCGCGGATGAGGAAGGCTTAAGCACGCGTCGCTGCACGCGGCAGAGGTCGCGAAGCCACTTCGGCCGCATCGGCGGCCCGATCGATGTTGCGGGCACCGTAGTGTTCCTGGCCTCGCTGGCGGCGGCCGCCTGCGGCCAATAGCCTGTGCTTTTCGAAGATCGCTAGCTTCTGTGGATAGGTGATCCGCACCTTCGCGTTGCACCCGTCGCATTTGAAGTGCGCGATCGTCCTTAGTGCAGAGCCCTTTCTTACCGCCGGATGCGAGCAATCCGGACATTCGAATGTGAGCGCGACATCCGATAGGTCTTCGGCTAAGGCCATTTTCATCCCCTTCGCAAGCTCGGTGGCTACACTCTGGCGAGTCTCAATGAGCAATTCAGATGCCAGACGGCTGTGCCAAAGCGGGACTAGACCAATTCGCCTCGGAACGCCGCCAAGCTAGTGCGCCTTCTCTGTGCCTTTTGAGCGACGAAGAGACCTAACTTCCTCCAGCAGTTCGCGCTCATTGGTAGTCAGGTTTCGGAAGATTGCGACAATCATCACCGCCAAGGCTTCGGCATCCAGGCTTAGAGGGTCAATGTGTTCATCTGTGCAAACCTGATCAAACACGCGTTCACAAATAGCCAAATCGTGAGGGCTGAGGCGAGTGCGATTGAAACGCTGGCGCGACATTTGCGAGCCTTCGAGGCCCGCTGCCGTGCACAAAAATGCGCGCCCTAACAAGAAACGCGAGTCGTTGAGTGATTGTTCCCGACTGCAGCTTTGTTAAGCCGCCTGCAGCAGGAGCAGACCAGAATGCTTTCCCCACGCGCATCATGGCGCATGCATCGATCGCTTCAGTGTGGTTCGAATGATGCTGGAGTCTGCCCGGGGTACTAGCGACCAGTTGGCGCTGACAGGTGCATGCTGAATTTGCTGGTGCTGCGAGAGAGGATTGAACTCTCGACCTCTCCCTTACCAAGGGAGTGCTCTACCACTGAGCTACCGCAGCCGCCGATGGCGGGGCTTCTGCCATATCGAACCGGCAAGCGCAAGGCCAAGACAAAGACGGGTTGAAAGGCCGCACCAGGCGATTGTTGCGGACATGGCCGTGCCACAATGTTGGCTATCCCTTGATCCGCACCGGCGGGTTGCCGGCCGGGGACGGAACGATGAACGACAAGACAGTTTCTCCGAACAAGGATGGGCCACCGAAGAAGGATGGTTCAGCGAAAAAGGCCGGAGCGGGCCGCAAGGACCGGCTGGCTGAGCAGCTGCGCGCCAATCTGCAGAAGCGCAAGGCGCAATCGCGGTCGCGACGGACCGGCGACGCCGACAAGCGGCCGGACGGGCTGCAGGCGGTGATGAAAGAAGATTAACGCGAATCGGCTATGTTGGTCGCCGGTATTTTGGCCAAGTCAGCGTGGGCCAAAGTGGGGAATAGCCTGTTTCTTGAACCAAGCCGGCCAATGGTCTAGATGGGCCGCAACAGACTCAACCGATTTAAACCGGCCTTTCGGCCGAGGGGACGCTCTTCATGGATCGCATCAGAATTGTCGGCGGCAACAAGCTTGCCGGAAGCATCCCGATCTCGGGCGCGAAAAACGCCGCGCTGCCGCTGATGATCGCCTCGTTGCTGACAGACGACACGCTGACGCTGGAAAACGTGCCGCATCTGGCCGATGTCGAGCAGCTGATCCGCATCCTCGGCAATCACGGCGTCGACTATTCGGTCAATGGCCGCCGCGAAAAGCAGCAGGAAGGCTATTCGCGCACCATCACTTTCTCCGCCCGCAACATTGTCGACACGACGGCGCCTTACGAGCTGGTGTCGAAGATGCGGGCCTCGTTCTGGGTGATCGGGCCGCTGCTGGCCCGCATGGGCGAGGCCAAGGTGTCGCTGCCCGGCGGCTGCGCCATTGGCACGCGCCCGGTCGACCTGTTCCTCGAAGGCCTGCAGGCGCTGGGCGCCGATATCGACGTCGACACCGGCTATGTCATCGCCAAGACCAGGAACGGCCGGCTTGTCGGCAACCGCTATATGTTCCCGAAAGTCTCGGTCGGCGCCACCCATGTGCTGATGATGGCGGCCTCGCTGGCCAAGGGCGAGACGGTGCTCGAAAACGCCGCGCGCGAGCCCGAGATCGTCAACCTCGCCGAATGCCTCAACGCTATGGGCGCGAAGATCTCCGGCGCCGGCACGGCGACCATCACCATCGACGGCGTCGAGGCGCTGTCAGGCGCCCGCGTCAGGGTGATTCCCGACCGTATCGAGACCGGCACCTATGCGATGGCGGTGGCGATGACCGGCGGCGACGTCGTGCTGGAAGGCGCGCGGCCCGACCTGTTGCAGACGGCGCTGGACATCATTTCGCAGACGGGCGCCGAGATCACGCAGACCAATTCCGGCATTCGCGTCAGGCGCAACGGCGCCGGCATTTCGCCGGTCGACGTGACGACGGCGCCCTTCCCGGCTTTCCCGACCGATCTGCAGGCGCAGTTCATGGGCCTGATGACGATGGCCAAGGGTAAGTCGCGCATCACCGAGACGATTTTCGAAAACCGCTTCATGCACGTCCAGGAGCTCGCCCGGCTCGGCGCCCACATCACGCTGTCCGGCCAGACGGCGATCGTCGACGGGGTGGCGAAGCTGAAGGGCGCGCCGGTCATGGCGACCGACCTTCGCGCCTCGGTGTCGCTGGTCATCGCCGGCCTTGCGGCCGAAGGCGAAACCACGGTCAACCGCGTCTACCATCTCGACCGCGGCTTCGAGCGGCTGGAGGAAAAGCTGTCCGGCTGCGGCGCGGAGATCGAGCGCATTTCGGGCTAGAGCCTTTCCGCAAGGCTTGCGGTCCGGTTGCGCGGATCGCCAAGACCGCCTAACAGAAGGCCAAATGTAAACCTTCGCAGGTGCGAATTCCGCATGAATGGCCTCAAGCTTGTCGCGCTCGACGATCAGGATCTGAGCATCATCTCGGCGCATGTCCAGGATGCCGCCATGAAGGTCAGCGATCTCGAATACCTGCCTTCGGTAAAGCGCTTCGTGCTGACCATGAACCGCTTCGTGTGGGAGGCGAAATCCGGCTTCTTGCGCCAGCACAATGAGCGGCGGCAGGCCGTGCTGCATTTCGACCGGGTGCTCGGCGCCAAGGCCAGCGGCATTGCCCGTGACAAGCCCGACGAAGTGCTGTCGCTGCTGGCGATCAGCTTTCTCGCGCTCGACAAGCCGGCCGGCATCGTCGAGCTGATCTTTTCGGGCGGCGGCGCGATCATGCTCGATGTCGAATGCATCGAGGCACGGCTTGCCGATGTCGGCGGCGCCTGGGAAGCGACGTCGCGCCCGGTCCACAGGGTTTGAGCCGATGGCCGTCATGCTTCGCCAGTCCGACGCCGATTTCGAGCAGCGCTTTGCCGCATTCCTGCTGACTAAGCGGGAAGTCTCGGCCGATGTCGACGCCGTGGTGCGCGAGATCATCGCCAAGGTGCGCGCCGAGGGCGACGCGGCGCTTATCGGGTACACGCAGAAATTCGGCGGCGGCGACCTGGCCGAGCTCGGCATCGCCGTCTCTAGGGACGACATTGCCAAGGCTTACGATGCAGCCGATCCGCAGACGGTCGAGGCGCTGAATTTCGCGCGCGAGCGCATCCGCGCCCATCACCAGCGGCAGCTGCCGCAGGACGACCGCTACACCGATGCCGCCGGCGTCGAGCTCGGCTCGCGCTGGACGGCGATCGAGGCCGTCGGGCTCTATGTGCCGGGCGGCACGGCGAGCTATCCAAGCTCGGTGCTGATGAATGCCGTGCCGGCTAAGGTCGCCGGCGTCGAGCGCATCGCCATGGTGGTGCCGGCCTCCGGCGGCGAGGTGCCGCCGCTGGTGCTGGTGGCAGCCGACCTTGCCGGTGTCTCCGAAATCTACCGCGTCGGCGGCGCCCAGGCGATCGCAGCCCTTGCCTATGGCACCGAGACGATAAAGCCGGTCGCCAAGATCGTCGGCCCCGGCAATGCCTATGTCGCGGCGGCCAAGCGCCAGGTGTTCGGCACGGTCGGCATCGACATGATCGCCGGGCCGTCGGAAGTGCTGGTCGTGGCCGACGGCAGCAACGATCCGGACTGGATCGCCGCCGACCTGCTCGCCCAGGCCGAACACGACGTGTCGGCGCAGTCGATCCTGATCACCGACGACCGCGCGTTTGGCGCGGCGGTCGAACAGGCGGTCGAACGCCAGTTGCAGAACCTGCCGCGCGGAGAAACGGCGGCGGCGAGCTGGCGCGATTTCGGCGCCGTGATCCTGGTGCCGACGATCGAGGCAGCACTGCCGCTGGTCGACCGCATCGCGGCCGAACATGTCGAGCTTGCAATCGACGACCCCGAGGCTTTCCTGGCGCGGATGCGCAATGCCGGTGCGGTGTTTCTCGGCCGCCACACGCCGGAGGCCATCGGCGACTATGTCGCCGGCTCCAACCACGTGCTGCCGACGGCGCGCTCGGCGCGTTTTTCGTCCGGGCTTTCGGTGCTCGATTTCGTCAAGCGCACCTCGGTCCTGAAGCTCGGGCCGGAGCAATTACGGGCGCTGGCGCCGGCGGCGATCACGCTGGCCAAGGCGGAAGGGCTCGATGCGCATGGTCGCTCCGTCGGCATCCGGCTGAACATGTAGAAATGTCCGACTACGACCAAACCCGCGCCAGGCTGATCGATGTCGAGCTCGACGAGACGATCGGCCGTTCGACGCCCGATGTCGAACATGAGCGGGCGGTGGCGATCTTCGACCTGATCGAGGAGAACCGTTTCCAGCCGGTCAATGACGACGGTGCCGGGCCGTACCGGCTGAAACTGTCGCTGGCCGAGTCCCGGCTGGTGTTTGCGGTGGCGCGCGAGGACGGCGCAGCCGTGGTCACCCACATCCTGTCGCTGACGCCGCTTAGGCGCATCGTCAAGGATTACTACATGATCTGCGAAAGCTATTACGATGCCATCCGCACCGCGACGCCCAGCCACATCGAGGCGATCGACATGGGCCGGCGCGGCCTGCACAATGAAGGCTCGCAGACGCTGATGGACCGGCTTGCCGGCAAGATCGAGATTGACTTCGACACGGCGCGCCGGCTGTTCACGCTGGTTTGCGTGCTGCACTGGCGAGGCTGAACTGGCCGCCCCGCTGCCCCGCCCGATCCTGCCCCGCTCGATCCTGTTTGTCTGCGGCATGAACGCAGTGCGCTCGCCGATGGCCGAATTGCTGGCGCGCAAGGTGCTTCCGCCCACCACCTTCGTCGCCTCGGCCGGGGTGCGCGGCGGCGAACGCGATCCGTTCGTCGATGCCGTGCTGGCCGAAGAAGGGCTGTCGCTGGGCGAACGGCACCCGAGAACGATGGACGACCTCGAGGACGATTATTTCGACCTGATCGTCACGCTGGCGCCGGAAGCCCACCACACCGCGCTCGAGCTCACCCGCTCGCTGGCCGTCGAGGTCGAGTATTGGCCGATGCCCGACCCGACCGGCGTTAGCGGCACGCGCGAGCAGATCATGGCCGCCTACCGCGACGTGCGCGAGCGGCTGAAGGCGCGGATCGGCCGCCGTTTTCTCGGCAACGGGGCTGAAAACGCCGCGGATTAAGCATGTTCACAAGCGGACGTTTATCATATAGGTTCCGCGCAACTTTCCGGCCGGGGCGCTGGAAGTACCCATCCAAGCAAAGGTATCGAATGCCGAAGGAAGAAGTCCTCGAGTTTCCGGGTGTCGTGACGGAACTGCTGCCCAACGCGATGTTCAGGGTCAAGCTCGAAAACGAACATGAAATCATCGCCCATACGGCCGGCCGCATGCGCAAGAACCGCATCCGCGTTTTAACCGGCGACAAGGTCCTGGTCGAGATGACGCCCTACGACCTGACCAAGGGCCGCATCACCTACCGCTTCAAGTAAGTTCAAGGACCCGGCCGGGATCGCGATGGGCATTTTGCAGAAGCTCGTGCTTGCCTCGGGTTCGCCGCGCCGGATCGAGCTGCTGCAGCAGGCCGGCATCGAGCCGGACCGCGTGCTGCCGGCCGATGTCGACGAGACGCCGCTGCGCGCCGAACACCCGCGCTCGCTGGCCAAGCGGCTGGCGACGCAGAAGGCCGAGAAAGCGCTGGCCTCGCTGAAAACCGAGACGGACTACCTGCCGAGCTTCGTGCTGGCCGCCGACACGGTGGTTGCCGTCGGGCGACGCATCCTGCCCAAGGCCGAGACGCTCGACGACGCCGCCAACTGTCTCGGGCTTTTGTCCGGCCGTTCGCACCGCGTCTATTCCAGCATCTGCCTGATCACGCCGGGCGGCAAGCAGCGCTTGCGGCTGGTCGAGACCAGGGTGCGGTTCAAGCGGCTGCCGCGCGAGGAGATCGAGGCCTACATCGCGTCGGGAGAATGGCGCGGCAAGGCCGGCGGCTATGCCGTCCAGGGCCTTGCCGGCGCCTTCGTCGTCAAGCTTGTCGGCTCCTACACCAACGTCGTCGGCCTGCCGCTCTACGAGACGGTGGCGCTTTTGAGCGGCGAAGGGTTCAAGGTGCACGCCAACTGGCTGTCGGGTACGCGGCTATGAGCCCGGACGACAAGGTCACGCCGCTGCGGCCCAAGCGGCCCTGCCCCGAATGCGGCAAGCCATCGGCGCGCGAAACCTACCCGTTCTGCTCGAAGCGCTGCAAGGACATCGACCTCAACCGCTGGCTGAAAGGGGTCTACGTCATCCCGGGTCGCGACGAGGACGACAGCGACGACCAGAAATAGAGCCGTCCGCCTGCGGTTTTCCACAAGCTTGGGGCGGCTTGCCCGCCCTGACCGCGGCCGGTGAACTGGCCCGCATTGAGGGCCAATCGTTTCTGCCTGAAATCAATGTCCAGCCTGTTCCACCCGGATAGAATCGGATGGAACAGGTTCTGGCTTTTTGTTTGAGCATTATCTTTTCCGAAAACCGGATTCCACTTTTCGGGATCATGCTCTAAGCGCTGGACAGGCCGAATTCCCGTGCTATAACCCACGCGCTTTCAAGGGGTGCCGACGGCGCTTTCATGAACCCGGTGTGCAGATTGCCGCGCGCCGGAGCAGGCCCAGATAGCTCAGTTGGTAGAGCAGCGGACTGAAAATCCGCGTGTCGGTGGTTCGAATCCGCCTCTGGGCACCATTTTTTCCCTGTACGGCCCGGAGACATGGGTAACAGTTTGTGACGATCTCGCGCCGAGCGAATTGTCGATGGCGTGCAAGAATTATCTGGCGTGGGACCATGGCGCCAGCGACTCCTGCTTGCCGGTCAAATGTCGATGAAGAACGTCTTCAGCGTCTTGGATCCCGCCCGGCCCATAACCGCTCTACAGACCGAGGGCGCAGCCGTCCTTGCGCGGCTCGGAACCGCCCAGCAGGGTCCCGTTTGCCCAATCGATGCGAATAGCCTGCGCACCGCCGATCGGGTCCGCGGCAGGAATGATTTCGAAACCGCGCCGGCTAAGTTCAGCTGCGGTTTCGCGAGCGAGCCCGTGTTCGGCCTGGACGTTCATCGTGCCGCTGACGGGGGCGACCCGCGGCAGATCAATCGCCTCCTGCAGATCCATCCCGAAGTCGAGCACCTTCGTCAGCAGGTGCGCGTGGCCCATCGCCTGGTAGTAGCCACCCATGACGCCGAAAGGCATTTCTGCCCGGCCGCCTTTCGCGAGCATCCCGGGTATGATGGTATGCAACGGTCGCTTGTTCGGCGCCACTGCATTAGGGTGCCCGGGGTCAAGCGAAAAGCTTTGCCCGCGATTGTGCAAGACGACACCGGAGCGTGGAGAGACCAGGCCCGAGCCAAAGCTGTCGAAGACCGAGTTGATGAAACTGACCGCATTGCGATCCTTGTCGACAACGGAAATGTAGACCGTGTCGCTGTGCAGCGGCATGTCGAACGCCGGCAGGTCCGCGCGTGCGCGCTTTAGGTCGATCATGCCGGCCAGATGATCGGCCCAAGCATTCGACAACATGTCGGCCACCGGGACGTCGGAGGTGTCGGGATCGGCGACGAGCAGGTCGCGCGCGGCGTAAGCGAGGCGTGTCGCTTCAATTTCCAGGTGAAGCCGGTCCGCGGATTGGGGATCGCCGTGCGCTTCGAAGCGCGAGAGGATATTTAGAATCAGCAAGGCGATCACACCTTGGCCATTCGGCGGACATTCGAACACATCGCAGCCTCGAAACGCCGTGCTGATCGGGGTCACGTACTCGCCTGTTGCCGAGGCGAAATCTTCGAGTGTGTGCAATCCGCCGAGCCCACGAAGATAGGCGACCATGTCTTCGGCCACGGGGCCAGTGTAGAAAGCCTCTCGTCCCTTCCTGGCGATCAGCCGCAGCGTTGCAGCCAACTCAGGCTGGCGGTGCACTTCGCCAAGGCGTGGTGCGCGACCGTTTGGCAGGAAAATCCGTTTCGCCGCAACATCGGAGGCCAGAAGTTCTTCCTCCAATGCCCAGTCACGATGGACCCGCGGTGAAATGGCGTAGCCTTCCTCGGCGAAACGTATTGCAGGGGCCAGGATTTGATCGAAAGGCATATGCCCATGATCAGCGTGCAATCTGGTCCAGGCATCGATCGCTCCCGGGATGGTGACAGAGCCAGGAGAATTGCGGGCCACCTCGGCCATGCCACGTTCGAGGAACCAGTCAATTGTGAGGGCGGCAGGTGTCCTGCCCGATCCGTTGTAGCCGATGACCTCACCGGATCCGTTTCGCGACAGAAGAGCGAAGCAATCGCCTCCAATGCCGGTCGAGGCTGGCTCGACGACACATTGCACCGCGCAGGCTGCGATGGCGGCATCCATGGCGTTGCCGCCGGCCGCCATGATCTCCACCGCCGTCAGGGTCGCCGACGGATGAGAGGTGGCGGCCATGGCCTTGCGTGAAACGACGACCGAGCGCGTTGGTTTCTCAAAATTTCGCATGCTATGCCCTTCTGATCGTGCTCAAGAGGCGGCGTCGCTCATCGTCGAGGGGCGGTGCCGCAGATGCCGCGACATCCAGTATTCGAGTGCCGCCAAGGCACGGATGATCGCGAAATTCAAAGTGAGATAAATGGCGCCCGCGCAGATGAAGACTTCAAAGGCGCGGTAGGTCTGGGAGATCAATCCCTGGGCAATTCCAGTCACCTCCATCAAGGTCACGATGGAGGCCAGAGACGTGCCCTTGATCATCAGGATGATTTCATTGCCGTAACTCGGCAGGGCCTGGCGAAAGGCCAACGGCAGGATAACATGCCGATAGGTCAGACAGGTGGACAGGCCGACAGACCGGGCCGCCTCGACAAGGCCGCGTGGCACCGATTGAATCGCGCCGCGGAGGATTTCGCTGCCATAGGCGGTGGTGTTGAGTGTCAGCGCGATGATTGCGCACCAGTAGGGTTCGCGGAAAACGGCCCATAGTCCAATTGCCGACAGTTGGTGCCGGAACTGACCAAGGCCATAATAGGTAAGAAAAATCTGCACCAGCAGGGGCGTGCCCCTGAAGACGGCAACGAAGCCACGGATCGGCATGACGACGAAGGGCGATTCCGATTGCTGGGCAAGCGCCAATGTGACGGCAAGAACGAAGCCGGCAATAATGGAAGTCAGGGCCAGTTCCATCGTAAGCGGCAGGCCAGCAAGGAGCTTCGGCAGGATTTCGAGGAAAAAACCGAAATCTATCATGCCGACCGGACGCGCCACGGCGCCTTTCGTTCCAGACGGTAAAAGGCGTGGCCGGTGACGGAAGCGATAACCAGATAGAGCAAGGCTGCAGCAATGTAGAAGATGAATGGTTCACGGGTCGAACCTGCAGCGATCTGTGCCTGGCGCATCAGTTCAACGAGGCCGATTACCGATATCAGCGACGAGTCCTTCAGAACCAACTGCCACACATTGCCGAGACCTGGCAGCGCGTATCTCAGGAGCTGGGGAAAAATAACCTGTCGCAGCCGCTGCAGCCGGTTGAGACCAAGCGCGCAAGCGGCATCGTGCTGTCCCTGGTCGATGGCGAGGTAAGCCCCTCGATAGACCTCGGCCTGATAGGCGCCCGAGATGATCGCGATAGCCAAGGTTCCAGTGGCAAAGGCCGGAACGCCGACGAATCCGGACCCGCCCAGGCTATGACCAAGCGACGTCAGGGCGACGCTTCCTCCATAGTAAAGCAGATAAATGGTCAGAAGGTCGGGCACGCCTCTGAAAACCGTGCAATAGCCAAGGGCCAAGAACCTCAATAGTTGGGAGTTGTGGAGACGCCCGGCCGCTGCCAGCCCGCCGAATACAGCGCCAAGCGCAAAGCCCAGCACAGACAGGAGCACTGTAACCGAGGCCGCCATGAGAAGAGCAGCCCCCCAACCTCCGTGCTGGAAACCAAGCAGCCGGAATGCGTCAACCATTGATACCCCCGGCAGGGCGAACGGCTCAACTCCGGAACGGGTCAGGAATGGCCGCTCGCCGACAAGCGCCTACTTGACTGGCGTGACGTCGCTCTTGAGCCATTTAAGCGACAGGGTTTTGATCGTGCCGTCGGCGGTAGCGGCGTCGATGGCGCCGTTGAGCATGTCTTTCAGCTTGATGTCCTCTTTGCGAATACCGGCCCCGGAGCCAAGACCGAAGAGACCCCCGACAAATCCTGGTCCTGCAAGCGTATAGTCGCTGAACTCCGGTTTGCTCAGCGTGGCGGCCAGCGCTGTCTGCTGTGCGAAGAGCGCGTCGATGCGACCCGCGGCGAGATCGAGATCGTGTTGCTCGGTGGTCTTGTATTCGCGAATCTCGGCGACGTCCGAGAAGTATTTTTTCACAAATTCCAGGTTCGCCGTTGCGGCCTGAACTCCAATGATCTTTCCCTTCAGCAATGGCTTGAGCTTGTCGATTGCCGCCTGCGCAGAGGCTTCATTCTCCAGCTTGAACCGCTCGTTGGAAATGCCGAGCTTGCCCAGTTCGCTATCCTTTGCGACCGCGAAACCTGAGGGATCCACCGCATATGGCTGGGTAAAGTCAATGATCTTCAGACGTTTTTCAGTGATGAACATGCTCGCCATGATCACGTCGAACTTGCCGACCGTCAGCGCGGGGATCATGCCGTCCCAGTCCTGTGCGACGATCTTGCACTCGATCTTCATTCGCCCGCACAGATCATTGGCGAGATCGACTTCGAAGCCGTCCAGTTTGCCGTCGGCCGTTGTGAAATTCCAGGGCGCATAGGCTCCTTCGGTGGCAATGGTAATTGCCTTCGGCGTTTCTTGTGCGACGGCGGCCTGGACCAGGCCGAACAGGACCGACGCAATGGCTGCGATGCGGCTAATTTTCATGTCATTCTCCTCTTTTTGCCGGTATGGCAGTTCCCTTTCGTCGTGCCGGATTATCTTCCGGCTTCAACGAGTTAGATGGTATTCTCTAGCGGCGGCCGGGACTTGCGAAGTTGGCCAGAAGGGGCGCCGTCTCGACGATATGATCCCGCATGACGATCTCTGCCTTGCCGGCATCACCTGACCGCAACACCTCAATCAGGATCTCGTGCTCGGCGCGCGCGCTGGCGGGCTTGTCGACATAGTCGAACCAGATGCGCAGGTAGGGCTCGATCACGACGTGCAGGCTGGCAATCTGCCGGACCAGCTTGGGTCTGTTGCTCAATTGGCAAATCTGCAGATGGAAGGCCTGATGGCGCACGACCCAGTCGCTGCTGCCGGTTTGGCTGGCGCGCTCCATCCGGTCGAGCTGGCGTTCCAGTTCTTCAAGCACTTCGAAATCGATATGCGGCATGGCAAGCCTTACCGCCAACCCTTCGAGCACCGAGCGGATTTCAAACGTTTCGTAGATCTCATCGAGGGTAAGCCCGGCGACGATGCAGCCACGGTTCGGGCGAATGACCACAAGACCTTCCGCGGCCAGCTGGCGGAATGCTTCGCGAACCGGCATGCGGCTCATGCCGATTTCCGTCGCGATCTCTTCCGGGATCAGCCGGTCCCCGGCCCGATAACGCCCCATCCTCAGGGCCCGCTGAATGTGGCGATAAGCCTCCTCCTCGGCGGTCGTGATGCCCAACGGCTCGATTGCGTCTGCTGCCATGTCCTGGGTCCGATCAGAGCGTATCCGTGTATCCACTTATCCAGTTGTCGCGACCTGTGTCAAGCACCGAAGCTTGGGCGCTTTAGAATTTCTGTTGTGAGAATAACCACTTGGAAGGGAAAATGGGGCAAGCACACCGTGATCAGCTAAGCCGCTGATCGGCCTATTTGGCGGCGTCCGGCAAAAAGGCCCGCCGCTCCATTTGCGAAGCGGCGAGGCCCCATATTCGGGGACATTGCCGGGATTCCCCGGCATTGCTTACAATGCAATTCAGGTGCCAGAATTGTTGACCCAAAACGGGTCACCGCACCGGAGGCGCGAGCGCGGACCTTCCGCGATCACGCTACTGCCGCGCATTGCCATTCCTGCTATGTTATTTTGCGGCGGACCTGATTTTTCCGCCTGGCCGGCGCCCCATCAGGCAACTTACCCCAACGCGCCCCCCAGTGGCGCCGGCCATTTTCACAACATTGGAGCGCGGGTGCGCCGGCGCTGTTAATGCATGTCGCGCAAAAGTGTGCAGCGGTTTGCGACAACGACATGCATGAAAACAAGAACCTAAAGCGTGTCGCGTGAGGCCGGTCGAACGCGACACGCTTTAGGCTCTCAGCACCTATGGCAATCCGCTGGCGAGCCGCTTTGTCCAGCCTGCAACCATCAGTCCGCACGCGATTCCCGCGCAGTCGGCCACCCAGTCGAATAGATCCGGGTCGCGCCCTATCAGTTGCACGGCCTGAAGACCCTCGATCGCCGCGCCCGTGAGAACGAGAAGTAGGATCAGCCTCGCCTTGTGTTCCGGCCAGCCGAGACTTCCGAGAGCCGCCAGGACGACGAAGGCGGCGGCGTGATTGAGCTTGTCGTGATCAAACGTGAAAGCCAGGCCAAGACCCTGCAGCAGCTGCTCCGGCAAAAGGGCGAACAGCAGAACGCCGGCAAACGCGGCGGGAAAGGCAATCCTCGCCACGATCTGATAAGAATCCAGGCGCAACAAGGATAGAATGGCCTTTCGTCCGAAAATCTGCAGGGGACACCACCGGCCGCTGAATCGAGAGCGAGCGCGGCGTCCAATTTCCGCCGTCCGGGCGTCCGGTGCATCGTCAGAATGAATGAATGCCTCGAGTCAGCCGCTGCACGGGCCGGGCTCGTGGCGAGTGCTCTGCAATGGTGTAGCTTCCGCGATCACGCAATTACCTGCCGCGCCAGCGCGGCTACTATCTGGCTGCGGCGGACCTGATTTCCGCTTGGCCGGCGCGGCGTCAGGGCACCTTACCCCATGCCACACGAAGCGGCGCCGGCCAGAATTCCACCGATTGCGCAAGGAGCGACCCGCGTCAAAAAGCCCGCCGCCCTGTCGGACGACGGGCTCCGTTGCCTGGGCGCCAGGGCGCCACGGTAGCGACTGATGCTACTGATGCTCCCGCAGGTTTCCAATATGCTGCTGCCGGACGGCGTTGCGCATCAGCTAAACAAACGAAGCCCGCGCCTCTGGCGGAGGGCGCGGGCCGACCGGATTGCACCCCGATCTGCAGCAGAAACCCGGGAGGTTCCCACTGCCTAAGATAACAATTAGAGACTTCTAATGTTCCACTCGGGGGGGAAGATGCCGGCTGAATCTCATGGTCGACGCGATGACGATCGAGGCGTCAGTTCGTGCGCAAGTCGATCTGGAAAATCCGCTCGTCGAAGTGCCGCGTTTCGACGGCAAAGGTCAAAGCCACTTCAAGGACCAGACCGCCACGGTCGTCCCGGACTTTGACTGCAATCCTGCGGTGAGGAAGGCCATCCCTGGCCATCTCGGCCAATGTGCGAAGAGCTTCTTTCCTGACCAGCGGGAAATCGACATATAGCGTTCCCTGATCGTCGGAATAGACGATTCCGTCTTCATCGGAATCGAAGAAGTAACGGGGCATTGCGCTTGGCCGAAGCGGCGGCATCCGGGCACGTTGTCGATAGCTGGCCGGATCTCGGCCGATCGTGATCAGTGCCTTTCCACCGCTGGGCTTCGCCGGCATCTCGCTTGCGCTCGCGCAATGCCTTCACCGCCTGCGAGAGGACCATCCGGTCGCCACCGGTCCTCTTGATCAGCTTGCTCACCTGGCTGGGCGAAACACCATTTTCGCGCGCGAAATATTCGACCTCATAATACTCATCCGCCGAAACGCGATTGCGGTCGCTGAAGTCTCGCTTGCTCTTGTCGTCGGCCATTTCTCTTCTCCTCGCCCCTTTCTCTTCGCTTCAGGGGGTCAACTTTGGTCAGAAGCACGCAGCAATTTGAGGGTTCGCCCGCCAGAAAGTGACGCGCGAACCCTATCGGTGCAGGAAGGGACAGGCTGCGCAGATGCCGGGTTCGATCGGAATGGAAACGGCCGAGATCGATACGAGCAACCGTCGACTTTTTCCATGGAATCCTCCCGGAACGTGCAGCCAGCAACGGCTACGCGCCGCGGCGGTTCCGGGTCACGCGATGAACCAACCCTTTGCGCGCAAGGATCAGACTTAGGTCCTGCGGCAACACGTCGGTTGGTCCCTGCCGGGCGGGACCGAAGCCCCGTCGACGGAACGTTTTCAACTGCCTTCCGTTCGAGTGAGCCTTGGCGCGAAGAGCGGACCGAGTTCGCAAAGGAGACGACCATGAGAATGCATTTTTCCACCGCAGCGGCGGGACTGTTGCTGCTGGCAGGCATCGGCGCCGCTGCGGCGCAAGACGTTGTCATCGAGCCGGAGCAGGAAACGGTCATCAAGGAGTATGTGAAGAAGCAGCCGCTCGCCTCGGTGAAAATCCCTGGGGTGGAGCTCAACATCGGCTCGACGCTCCCGGACACCGTCGAGCTTCATGAGGTCCCGAGCGTCAAATATCGTTATGTCGTGATTGACAACCGCACCGTTGTCGTCGACCCAGGCACGCGCAAGATCGTCAAGGTCATCGAGTGACGTGAAAGCTCGGGCAGCCATCGCCCGCCGCTCAGAAATGAGCGGCGGGCGACGTATGCGTCAGGGGTTCCTCGGCGTCGTCGCTCGGCAGGAACCCCGCCGTACCGTGGAGGGCCGGGGGGCCTCACAGGCAGTTTCAATGCGAACAATCAGCAGACTTTTCGATTCCCTTGACCAGGCGGCGCGTGCCGTCGAAACGCTTCAGGCGGCAGGAATTGCCCGCCACCAGATCAGTGTCATCGGACCCTACGATGACGAAATCGACGCCGTCTTGCGCGGTCCAGGCACCGGTGCCGCCCTTGGCGCGGCAGCCGGTTTGTTGGCCGGCCTCGGCGCCTTTGACATGCCCGGCATCGATCCCCTCGGCGCGGGATGGCTGGCATCGGCGCTCGTCGGTGCAGTCTTGGGCGGCGTTACCGGCAGACTTCTGGGGAAATTGTCCGAAATCGGCAAGCAGCCGGGCCAGCGGGATGCCGAACAAGGTGTGATCCTGGTGCTGGCGCATGTCGATGAAAGGCAGGCCGACACCGCACAGGCGGTGCTTGGGGCTTCCATTCAGGCGACGCAGTCTTTGGCCAGGGCGGCTTGAAGATTCAGCTCGGGCAAAGCGCTTGACCAGGCCGCGCAACGGGCCGATCAAAGCGCGCACCCAAAAATCTCTGGCAAGCCGCCGCCAGAAAGTGTTGAACACCGTGCCGATCACATTCGGCGAGCGGTTGCGCTCGGCGAGGCTTGATGATTTGCTGTCGGTTTGCGGAGAACGAATGATGCATGAGCCTGTCGGTCAAGACGAATATGGGTCGACCAGCCCGTTCGATCCGGACGATCTGTCGAGGTTGAACGCGATCGGCCCGAGCGCCGGCAGCAACGATTTCGAAAAATACGCAGTCGCCGTGATCATCGTGTTCGGCGCCCTGATCATCGGTGGCCTGATGGCTGCCGGCTTGAGCTTCGGGCGCCGCAGCACCTTCTTCTTCGCGCTTGGCGGCGCCACCGCGGCATGGATATCCGGCAATGCGCTTCTGCTCGACCGGCCGCGCATCTACGCGCTGTTCGTCGGCATCGCGGCGCTGATGCTGATCGCGTCGACCATCGCACTGGTCACTTGAAGCAAGGCGAAATCTTTCTATTGACCATATGATTTATCCGAAACCGGTTTCCACTTTTTGCCGCTGACCTTCGGTTCGGGATCATGATCTAATACCCGATAGCCTTGCCGGATGCGGCGCGGCTGTCGATGGCGCCGTTGTAGCGGGCGCCGCCACCCTTCTCGATGTCCGCCAGGCTCTTGCCGCCGACCAGGATGCCGGCCGCCTGGCCCCAGGTCGTGTCGGCAAGATCGAGGTGGTAGCCCATGCCGGTAAGCAGCTTTTCGGTATCGGGCGACAGGCCGAAAGGTTCGATATAGACCGTGTCGGGCAACCATTGGTGATGGACGCGCGGCGCGTCGATCGCCTCCTGGATGTTCATGCCGTGGTCGATGACGTTGACGATCGCCTCCAGCGTAATGGTGATGATGCGTGAACCGCCGGGGCTGCCGATGACCATGAACGGCTTGCCGTCTTTGGCGAGGATGGTCGGGCTCATCGACGACAGCGGCGTCTTTTTCGGCGCAATCGCATTCGCCTCGCCCTGGACCAGGCCATAGAGATTGGGCACTCCGGGTTTCTGGGTGAAATCGTCCATCTCGTTGTTGAGCAGGATGCCGGTGCCGGCGGCGACAACGCCGGCGCCGAAAGAGCCGTTCAGCGTGTAGGTTACCGCGACGGCGTTGCCATCATTGTCGATGATCGAATAATGCGTTGTCTCGCTGCTCTCGCCAAAGCCCTTCGGCATCAGTTCCTGCGACACGCCGGCCCGGAACGGATCGATCTTTTCGCGGATTTCCCTAGCGTAATTCTTGTCGAGCAGTTTTGCGACCGGATTGTCGACGAAGCCGGGGTCGCCGAGCGCCGAATTGCGGTCGACATAGGCGTGGCGCATCGCCTCGACCATGACGTGAACCGTCTCGGCCGAACCCGCGCCGAGATAGGACAGCGGATAGAACTCAAGCACGTTGAGGATCTCGCAGATGATGACGCCGCCGGAGCTCGGCGGCGGCGAGGAAATGATCTCGTAGCCGCGATAATTGCAGGTCGCCGGCTTGAGCTCGCGCACCGCGTAGTTTTCGAAATCAGCCTTGGCCAGAATGCCGCCCTTCTCGCCGCTCGCCTTGACGATGGCGTCGGCGATCGCGCCTTTGTAGAAGGCATCCGCCCCGCGTTCGGAAATGGCGGCAAGCGAAGCCGCGAGATCGGGCTGAACGAGGCGCTCGCCGAAGGCATAAGGCTTGCCGTCCGGCTTGAGGAAAATGGCTGCCGCCGATTGGTCCCTCGCCAACCGCTCCGCGCCGCCCTGGAGCGAGGCCGCATCGCCCTGCTCCAGCAGGAAGCCTTCCTTGGCAAAGCGGATGGCCGGCGCCAGCAAATCCTGCCGCGTCAGCGTGCCGTATTTCTCCCGCGCCAATTCGAAACCAGCGACCGAGCCCGGCACGCCGACCGCCAGATAGCCGTCGAGGCTGGCGCCCTTCACCGGCTTGCCGTCCTTGTCGAGATACATGGTTTTGGTCGCGGCGAGCGGCGCGCGCTCGCGGAAATCGAGGAAGGTCGAGCGGCCGTCCTTGAAGCGGATGGTCATGAAGCCGCCGCCGCCGATATTGCCGGCGTTCGGGTAGACGACAGCGAGCGCATAACCGACGGCGACCGCGGCATCGACGGCGTTGCCGCCTTTCTTCAGCACCTCGACGCCGACTTCCGAGGCCAGATGCTGGCCGGTCACCACCATGCCATGCTCGCCCTTCGCCGGCTGCGGTGAGGCGGCAAAGGCGAGCAGCGGGACAAAGGTCAAGGTGAGGGAAAGGCTGACGGCGATTAGGGTGCGGCGGTGCATGGCCGTTCTCCGAGGCTTGGGGTGGGCCTAGAAAACGCGCTTGGAGAGGCTGAGTCTACTGACAATGATGCGAAAAAGGCGTCGTATGCTTGTGCCGGTTCGCTGCGTAACCACCGTTGCGATCTTCGGCTGATGTCACGGCATGGATCCTAGGATCCATTCCGTGACCGCTGAGCGCCGGAGCGTTGGTAGCAAGGCGACGCTTCATTGCGGCTCTCAGAATTTTCACGTCTCAGCAACTTTGTTCTTGCTTTGTGCCGGCAGCTATGCTACTAATTTGGGTATGGTGCTGAATCGCACCGCGAGCCGCCTCAGGCGGGTTTTTTGTTCACCCCAACATCAGACAATCCCGCCGCCGACGCTCGCGACCGCCGGCCGTTCCGCCGCGACCTTCGCCCGATAGCCGGCGGCGCGGTAGGCAGCGACCGGATCGATGGCACCGCCGGTCTTCAGCCGCGCCATGGCGAGGATCGGCTCGACATCGGTGCGATAGGCGGTTTTCAGCGTCTGCGTCGCCATCAGTGCGTCATTGGCGTCCTGGAAGCCTTCGAGCGCCTTGCGGTCGACCAGCAACGCCTGGACATAAGCGCGCTGCACCTCAACTGCCGACAGCATCAGGCTTTCGATCGGATCGGTGACGTTGTGGCTCTGGTCGAGCATGTGGGCCGGATCGAAACCTTCGGCACCTGAAAGCTCGGCATCGACCAGCTCGTTGAAGACCAGGAACAGCCGGTAGGGATCGATCGAGCCGGCATCGAGGTCGTCGTCGCCATATTTGGAATCGTTGAAATGGAAGCCGCCGAGCTTCTTGAACTGGATCAGCCGCGAGACGATCATCTCGATATTGACGTTGGGGGCGTGATGGCCAAGGTCGACCAGACAGAACGCCTTGTCGCCGAGTTCGGTGGCGATGATGTAGTTGGTACCCCAATCCTGCACGACGGTCGAATAGAAGGCCGGCTCGTACATCTTGTGCTCGGTGAACAGCTTCCAGTCGTCCGGCAGCCCGGCATAGATCTCCTTCATCGCGTCGAGATAGCGCTCGAACGACTTGGCGAAATTGACCTGGCCGGGAAAATTCGAGCCGTCGCCGATCCACACCGTCAGCGCTTTCGAGCCCAGCGTCCTGCCGATCTCGATGCATTCGAGATTGTGCTCGACGGCCTGCCGGCGTGTTGCTGCATCGGCATGCGACAGCGAGCCGAATTTATAGGAAAGTTTTTGGTCCCTGGCGTCGGAGAAGGTGTTGGAGTTGATGGCGTCGAAGCCGAGGCCGAAGCGGGATGCCGCCTGCTTCAGCCGGTTCGGATCGGCCTTGTCCCACGGAATGTGCAGCGAGACGGTCGGCGTCGCCTGCGTCAGCTGCCGGATGACGGCGCAGTCCTCGATCTTGTCGAAAATGTCGCGCGGCTCGCCGGCGCCGGGAAAGCGGGCAAAGCGGGTGCCGCCGGTGCCGACGCCCCAGGACGGGATGGCGACGGCGAATTTCTCGACCTTGTCGCGGATGGCATCGATGGCAATGCCGCGGCGGTCGAGGCGCTCGCCGAGAGAGCCGTAGTCGCGTCTGAGGTCGGCATCGCGCGCGGCATTGTGCCTGTCGACGAGGTCGGCGGAGATGATGGTTTCGGACATGGTGGTTTCCTCCCAATTTGCGTTGGTCGGCGCTGCCCCTCACCGTTACCCTCTCCCCGTAAAGAACGGGGAGAGGGGGATCACCGGCGTTGGAGCGCTTCCCTTCTCCCCGTCACTATACGGGGAGAAGGTGCCGGTAGGCGGATGAGGGGCAGCGCAACCCTCAAAGACGGTCGCTTATCGCGTAAAACTCTGCGCGTTGCCGGCGTCGACGTTGATGATGTTGCCGGTCGATTTTGCCGACATGTCGGAGGCGAAGAAATAGATCGCCTCGGCGATGTCTTCGGGGAACACCGAGCGCTTCAGCATCGAACGCGAGCGGTAGTGCTCTTCGAGATCGTCGGTCGACATCTTGTAGGCGGCTGCGCGCTGTTCCTTCCACTCGCCGGTCCAGATCTTCGAGCCGCGCAGCACGGCGTCGGGATTGACGACATTGACCCTGACCTGCGCTTCCGCGCCTTCCAGCGCCAGGCAGCGTGCCAGATGGATTTCGGCGGCCTTGGCTGTGCAATAGGCGGCGGCGTTGGGCGATGCGGCAAGCCCGTTCTTGGAGGCGACGAAGACGACGTTGCCGCCGATCTTCTGCGCCCGAAACAGCCGGAACGCCTCCCGCGAAACCAGGAAATAGCCGGTCGACAGGATGTCCATGTTCTTGTTCCACAGCGCCAGCGTGGTGTCCTCGATCGGCGCCGAGGAGGCCAGGCCGGCATTGGAGACCAGAATATCGATGCCGCCGAATTCGACCGCCGTCTCGGCAAAACCGGAGACCACCTGATCCTCGGACGTGACGTTGATGACGACGGGCCGCACGAAATCCTTGCCGTAGGCTTTCGCCAGTTCGTCATTGGCGCTGGCAAGGGCTGCCTCGTCGATGTCGGCCAGCACGACGCAGGCGCCTTCGCGCAACAGCCGGTTGGCGGTCGCCCGGCCGATGCCGCCGGCGCCGCCGGTGACCAGCGCAATCTGGCCGGCAAGAGCCTTTGGTTTCGGCAGGCGCTGCAGCTTTGCCTCTTCGAGCAGCCAGTATTCGATGTCGAAGGCTTCCTGGTCGGGCAGGCCGACATAGGTCGAGACCGTCGAGGCACCGCGCATGACGTTGATGGCGTTGACGTAGAATTCGCCCGATATGCGCGCCGTCGCCTTGTCGCCGGCGAAGGTGAACATGCCGACGCCGGGCATCAGATAGACGACGGCGTTGGGATCGCGCACCGGTGGCGAATCCGCGTGCTTGCAGCGGTCATAATAGGCCTGATAGCCGACGCGATACTCCGCCACATCGTCGGCAAGACGGGCAATGACGGCATCGACGTCCGGATTGTTGGGATCGAACTCGATGACCAGCGGCCGGATCTTGGTGCGCAGGAAGTGGTCGGGGCAGGATGTGCCGAGTGCCGCCAGCGGCCGCAAATCCCTGGAATTGACGAATTCGAGCACCGCAGGAGAATCATCGAAATGACCGAGCTTGTGGCTTTTCTCCGAGATCAAGCCGCGGATCCTCGGCATCAGTTTTGCGGCCACGGCGCGACGCGCCGGCGCATCGAGCGATTTGACGACTTCGCCGCCGAAGATCGGCTTGCCCTGGCTCTTGCGCTCGAACCAGTCGATCGCCTGGTTGATCACCGAGATCGTCGTCTCGTAGCATTCCTTCGGCGTGTCGCCCCAGCTGAACAGGCCATGGCTGGCCAGCACGACACCCTTGGCATCAGGGTTTTCGCGGCAGAATTTCTCCAGCCACAGGCCGAGCTCGAAGCCCGGACGTTTCCATGGCAGCCAGCCGATCGTGTCGCCGAAGATCTCCTTGGTCAGCGCCTGCGAATCCTTGGCGGCCGCAATGGCGATGATGGCATCGGGGTGCATATGATCGACATAAGGCTTCGGCACGAAGGCATGCAGCGGCGTGTCGATCGAAGCCGCGCGCGGGTTGAGATTGAAGGTGCAATGAGGCAGATAGCCCACCATCTCGTCCTCATGTTCGAGGCCGCGATAGAGACCTTTCAGCGCCCGCAATTTGTCCATGTAGAGCGTGGCGAAGCCGTCGAGCTTGATCGAGGCGCTGTCGCCGCCCGAGCCCTTGACCCACAGCACTTCCACGCTCTCGCCGGTGAGCGGATCCTTTTGCCAGATCTTGGAGGAGGTGTTGCCGCCGCCATAATTGGTGACGCGCTTGTCGGAGCCAAGGACGTTCGAGCGATAGACCAGACGTTCGGGCTCGCTCATTGCTTGCGCTTTTGCGTCATCCCAAAGATTGGCGAGGCGCCTGCCGGAGCGCTTGTCGAGCATAGATATCCTCCCTTTGGGACACGCAAACGGCGCGGGTCCCTTTTGTGCGAATTTCTACGCAAGCGGCCGTCTTGTCAATCACAAACGATCAACATCAATCATATTGCAGTGCACAATGAAATTATCTGATCGGAAATGATTGACACTGCGCGCTTGGGGTGCCTAGATGCTCAGGCAGGGAGGAACCATGCACGAGAAAGAGCGCCACAGGATCATTCTGTCCGCCGTCCAGGAAAAGCCTGTGGTGACGGTGCAGGAGATGGTCGACCTGACGGAGTCGTCCGAGGCGACAATCCGGCGCGACATCGCGGCATTGCACGTGCAAAAGCGCCTGCGCCGCGTGCGCGGCGGCGCCGAGGCGCTCTCGCCGCCGCAATTCATCGGCCTTGCCGGCCGGCCCTTTTCCGTCAACGAGACCATCAACGCTTCGCAGAAGCGGGCAATCGCGCGGGAAGCCGTGGAGCTGTGCAAGGACGGCGAGCCGATCATCATCAATGGCGGCACCACCACCTTCCAGATGGTACATTTCCTGACCGGCCGCCGCATGCCGATCTTCACCAATTCCTTCCCGATCGCGGAGCACCTGCTCAGGCACTCCAAGAACACGGTGATGCTGTCGGGCGGCACCATCTACCGCGAGCAGAACATCATCCTGTCGCCGTTCGACAATGACGTGACGCGCAATTTCTACGCGCGCCGCATGTTCATGGGCGCGCAGGGGCTGGGGCCGCTGGGTCTTATGGAAGGCGACCCGCTGCTGATCCAGGCCGAGCAGAAACTGATCGACCAGGCGGACGAGTTGGTGGTGCTGGTCGATTCCTCGAAGTTCCGCAAGCGCTCCAGCCTGATCCTGTGCGGCCTGTCGCGCATCGCCACGGTGATCACCGACGACGGCATCGAGGATCGCGAGGCCAAGATGCTGGAGACCGCCGGCGTGACGCTGATCGTCGCCCGCACAACGCTGGGCAATAAGGAAGAATCTTCGCTGCAGGCCTGAGAAACCTCACGCCCGCAGCGGCGATGGAATGCAACGCTCAAGGGAGGATATTCGATGAGCTTTCTGAAGAAATTGATGGTTACGGCGGCGTTCTCCGCCGCCATGTTCGTGAATGCCGCCTACGCCGAAAACGTCAAGATCGCGCTGGTGGTGAAGTCGCTCGGCAACGGCTTCTTCGACGCCGCCAACAAGGGCGCCGAAGAGGCGGCCAAGGAACTCGGCGATGTCGACATCATCTACACCGGCCCGACCAAGGCGACCGCCGAAGCGCAGATCGAAGTGGTCAATTCGCTGATCGCACAGAAGGTCAACGCCATCGCCATTTCGGCGAACGACGCCGACGCGCTGGTGCCGGTGCTGAAGAAGGCAATGGAGCGTGGCATTACCGTCATCTCGTGGGATTCGGGCGTCGCGCCGGAAGGACGCCAGCTTCACCTCAACCCCTCCGACACCAACCTGATCGGCGAGACCATCATCAAGCTTGCCGCCGACTACCTGCCGGAAGGCGGCGACGTCGCCATCCTGTCGGCTTCGTCGACCGCGACCAACCAGAACGCCTGGATCGACGCGGCCAAGAAGGTGCTGCCGGAGAAGTTCCCCAAGATCAAGCTCGTCGCCACCGTCTATGGCGACGACGACTCGGCCAAGAGCACGGACGAGGCCAAGGGTCTTTTGAAGTCCTATCCGAACCTCAAGGCGATCATCGCACCGACCACGGTCGGCGTCGTTGCCGCCGCGCAGGTGGTGACCGATGAAGGCCTGATCGGCAAGGTCAACGTCACCGGCCTGGCGCTGCCGTCGGAGTTCAAGAAGTTCATCGACAATGGCGCTAGCCAGGCGGTTGCGCTGTGGAACCCGATCGACCTCGGCTACTCCGCCGTCTACCTCGCCCATGACCTGGCGGTGAAGAAGGAAGAGGCGAAGCCCGGTGCGACGCTGTCGATCGGCCGCGTCGGCAAGGTCACGCTCGACGACACCAACTCGGCTGCGATGGCTCCGCCCTTCCAGTTCGACAAGTCGAACATCGAAAAGTTCTCCAAGATCTATTGATCCTGGAGCCTTCGAACTGGTGCGGCGGGGCTCAGGTCCCGCCGCGCTTTCAAACGAACCTTGCTTCAGGGCTTGATACGATTATGGACACGACAGCCCAACACGAAGTGGCGAAGGAAGCGCCTTTGTCTTCCGGACCGCGCCTAACGCTGTCCGGCATCTCGAAAAGCTTTCCCGGCGTGCGCGCGCTGCACGATGTCGGCCTGTCGCTCTATCCCGGCCAGGTAACCGCGCTGATCGGCGAAAACGGCGCCGGCAAGTCGACGCTGGTCAAGATCATGACCGGCATCTACCAGCCTGATGCTGGCACGATCAGCATCGACGGCCAGCCGGTCACACTGCCCAGCGCCCACGCCGCATTCGGGCATGGCATCACCGCCATCCACCAGGAAACCGTGCTGTTCGACGACCTGACGGTGGCCGAAAACATCTTCCTCGGCCATGCGCCGCGCACGCGTTTCAAAACCATCGACTGGCGCACCATGCGCAAGAATGCCCGCGAGGTGCTCGACACGATGGGCGCCGGTCATATCGACGCCGACGCCAGGCTGAAGGATCTCGGCATCGCCAACAAGCACCTTGTCGCGGTTGCCCGCGCCATGTCGATCGACGCGCGGATCGTCATCATGGACGAGCCGACGGCAGCGCTCTCGATGAAGGAGATCGAAGAGCTTTTCCTGCTGATCGAATTCCTGAAGAGCGAAGGCAAGGCGATCCTGTTCATCAGCCACAAGTTCGACGAGATCTACCGCATCGCCGACCGCTATACGGTGTTCCGCGATGGCGAGATGGTCGGCGAAGGCCTGATCAAGGACGCCGGCCAGAGCCAGATCGTGCGCATGATGGTCGGCCGCTCGGTCGATCACATCTTTCCGCAGCGCAAGGCCGAGATCGGCGCGCCGGTGCTGGCCATCTCCGGCCTGTCGCATCCGACCGAGTTCGACGACATTGGCTTCGAGCTGCACAGGGGCGAAATCCTCGGCTTCTACGGCCTTGTCGGCGCCGGGCGCAGCGAGGTGATGCAGGCGATATCAGGCATCACCCGCACCAGCGGCGGCACGATCACGCTGGAGGGCAAGGCGATCGCGCCGAAATCGGCGGCGGATTCGATCAATGCCGGCATCGTCTATGTGCCGGAGGAGCGCGGCAAGCAAGGTGTGGTGATCGGCCTGCCGATCTTCCAGAATGTCTCGCTGCCCTCGCTCAATCGTACCTCCAAGTCCGGCATGTTGCGGCTGGCGGAAGAGTTCGCCCTGGCCCGCGCCTACACAGAGCGGCTCGACCTGCGCGCCTCCTCGCTCAGCCAGGATGTCGGCACGCTGTCGGGCGGCAACCAGCAGAAGATCGTCATCGCCAAATGGCTGGCGACCGCGCCCAAGGTGATCATCTTGGACGAGCCGACCAAGGGCATCGACATCGGCTCGAAGGCGGCCGTGCACGGCTTCATGGCCGAGCTCGTCGCGCAAGGCCTGTCGGTGATCATGGTGTCGTCCGAACTGCCGGAAATCCTCGGCATGTCGGACCGCGTCGTCGTCATGCGCGAGGGCCGCATTGCCGCGGTCTACGACAATAAAGGGCTCGACGCCGAAACCTTGGTCAGCACGGCAGCGGGGATCGCGGCATGAAGGCTTTTCTCAAATACCGCGAAATCTGGCTGCTGGCGGCAATCGTCGTGCTGATCGGGCTGATCTCAACGCGGTTTCCAGGTTTTGCCGATCCGGCCAATCTGCGCCAGGTGTTCAACGACACGTCGATCCTGATGATCCTGGCGCTCGGCCAGATGGTCGTCATCCTGACCCGCTCGATCGACCTGTCGATGGCTTCCAATCTCTGCTTCACCGGCATGGTGGTGGCGATGCTGAACGCCGCACATCCGGCAATCCCGATCCCGCTGCTGATCGTCATCGCACTTCTGGTCGGGCTCGTGCTCGGCGCCATCAACGGCCTGCTGGTGTGGCGGCTGAACATTCCCTCGATCGTGGTTACGCTCGGCACGCTCACCATCTACCGCGGCGCCACCTTTGTCATATCAGGCGGCGCCTGGGTCAACGCCGATCAGATGAGCGCTGATTTCATCGGCCTGCAGCGCGCGGCGTTCCTCGGTATTCCGGTGCTGTCGTGGATCGCCCTGCTGGTCATTGCATTGTTTTTCCTCGTGATGACGCGCACCGCGCTCGGCCGCTCGATCTACGCCATCGGCGTCAACCCGACCGCATCGGTCTATGCCGGCATCGATGTCGGCCGGACCAAGTTCATCGTCTTCTGCATTTCGGGGATGATCGGCGGCCTCTGCGGTTATCTCTGGATTTCGCGCTACGTCATCGCCTCGGTCGAGGTCGCCAATGGCTATGAGCTCAACATCATCGCCGCCTGCGTCATCGGCGGCATTTCGATTGCCGGCGGCATCGGCTCGGTCGGCGGCGCGGTGCTCGGTGCGCTGTTCCTTGGCATCATCTCCAACGCGCTGCCGGTCATCAACATCTCGCCCTTCTGGCAAATGGCGATTTCAGGCAGCGCCATCATCCTGGCCGTAGTGCTCAACGCACGCGGCGAACGCCGGCAAGGCCGCATCATTCTCAAGAAGGCGGAAGCGGCATGACCGACACCCCTGCCCCACGCCACATTCCCGACCGGCTCGACAAGCCTTTCACTGCGGCGATTTTCTCATGGGAGGCGCTGCTAATCGCGGTGGCCATCGCTATCTTTGCCGTGAACAGTTTTGCCTCGCCCTATTTCCTCGACGCGTGGTCGCTGTCGGACCTGACTTTCAACTTCACGGAAAAGGCGCTGATCGCGCTGGCCATGGCGCTGCTGATCATCTCCGGCGAAATCGACCTGTCGGTCGCCGCCATCATTGCGCTGGCGTCAACGATGATGGGCATGGCGGTGCAGGCCGGCGCCGGCACTCCGGTGCTGGTGGCAATCGGCCTCGTCGTCGGGCTCGGCTGCGGCGCATTCAACGGCCTGCTCGTCACCAGGCTCGGCTTGCCGTCGATCGTCGTCACAATCGGCACGATGAGCCTGTTTCGCGGCATTGCCTTCATCATCCTGGGCGACCGTGCCTATAAGGGCTACCCCGCGAGTTTCGCCTTCTTCGGCCAGGGCTATGTTTGGTGGGTCGTGTCGTTCGAACTGACGCTGTTCCTGATCGCGGCAGTTATCTACTGGTTCCTTCTACACCGCACGAGCTTCGGCCGCCGGGTCTTTGCCATCGGCAACAACCCGGTCGCGGCGCAGTTTTCCGGCGTACGCGTAGGCCGCATCAAATTCATCCTGTTTTGCCTGACCGGACTGATGGCGGGCATCGCGTCGGTGCTGATCACATCGCGGCTCGGCTCGACCCGGCCGTCTATCGCGCAGGGCTACGAGCTCGAAGTCATTACCATGGTGGTGCTCGGCGGCGTCAGCATCCTGGGCGGCGCCGGCAGCATTTTGGGCGTGGTGCTGGCGGCCTTTATCATGGGACTGGTGACCTTCGGCCTCGGCCTGCTCAATGTGCCCGGGATCGTCATGTCGATCTTCATCGGCCTGCTGCTGATCATCGTCATCGCGCTGCCGATCCTGTGGCGGCGCGTGCGGCGGGAGCGCTTTGCCTGATGCCGGAGAAATACGCGTTCAAGATGAAGCTCAATCCCGGCATGAAGGCCGAGTACAAGAGGCGCCACGACGACATCTGGCCGTCACTCGTCGCGTTGCTAAAACAGGCTGGTATCTCCGATTACTCGATCCATCTCGACGAGGAGACCAACATACTGTTCGGCGTGCTGTGGCGACGCGATGACCACGGTATGGACGAATTGCCGAAGCATCCGGTGATGCAGCGCTGGTGGGCCGAGATGGCCGACATCATGGAAACCAAGCCGAACAACGAGCCGGTGGCGGTGCCGCTGGAAACAATGTTCCATATGGAATGACCCGCTACGTCGCCGTTATCGATATCGGCAAGACCAACGCCAAGGTGGCGCTGGTCGATCTCGCCACATCGAGCGAAGTGGCCCTGCGCACGGTGGCGAACGAGCCGGTTCGGCAAGGCCAGTACCCGCACCATGACGTCGAGCGGTTATGGGCGTTTATCCTCGGCAGCCTGGCCGAGATCGATCGCGAGCAGCGCATCGATGCGATATCGATCACCACCCATGGCGCAACGGGCGTGCTGGTCGACGCATCAGGCGAGCTGGCGCTGCCGGTGCTCGACTACGAATTCGACGGGCCGGATGCCCTTGCCGGGGACTATGACACGATCCGTCCGGCATTCTTCGAGACCGGCACGCCACGCCTGCCGGCCGGCCTCAATCTCGGCGCGCAGCTGTTTTGGCAGCAGAAGCGCTTTCCGGCGGATTTCGCCAGAACCGCCGCGATGCTGATGTATCCGCAATACTGGGCCTTGCGCCTGACCGGCGTCGCCGCCAGCGAGGTGACTTCGCTCGGCTGCCACACCGATCTGTGGAACCCGTGGAAAGCGGATTTTTCCTCACTGGTCGACCGGCTGCAATGGCGCCGGCTAATGGCGCCGGTGCGGCAGGCCAAGGACCGCTTGGGCCCGATCCTGCCCGCTCTCGCGCGGCAAACCGGCCTCGATCCGCAAACGCCGGTGTATTGCGGCCTGCACGATTCCAACGCCTCGCTGCTGCCGCATCTCCTGTCCGACAAGCCGCCCTTCTCCGTTGTCTCGACCGGCACCTGGGTGGTCTCGATGGCGGTCGGCTGCAGCAAGGTCGCGCTCGATCCGGCCCGCGACACGCTGGTCAATGTCAACGCACTCGGCGATCCCGTGCCTTCGGCGCGCTTCATGGGTGGCCGCGAGTTTTCCCTGCTGACCGAAGGCCAATCGGAAGACTGGACGGAACACGATGTTGCCACGGTGCTCGCGCGCAAGACGTCCCTATTGCCTTCGACCCAACAGGGTTCGGGGCCGTTTCCGCATCATACTGCATCATGGCTTAACGCGGACGGCATCAACAATGGCCAGCGTTTTGTCGCCATCTCGTTCTATCTGGCGCTGATGACCGCGACCTGCCTCGACCTGATCGGCGGCGAGGGGTCAACCATCGTCGAAGGACCCTTCGCCCGCAACCGGCTGTTCACCCGCGTGCTGGCTGCCGCGACAGCACGCGCCGTCATTGCCTCCGAGGCTGCGACAGGCACCAGCATCGGCGCCGCCTTGCTGGCGTCGGACCAGGGGACGCCGCAAGGCAGAGGCGAAAGGACCGAACCGTCGGCCGATCCACTCTGGACAAGTTACGTGCGCTCCTGGCGTTCGGCGGTCGACGAACGAGCCTGACCGCCGAGCTCATGGCGCCCTGATGTCCGGAGATGCCTAGCCCGCGTAGACCAATCCTTGCGGATCGATCTCCGGCTTGCGGCCGGCAACTATGTCGGCAAGGAACTTTCCCGAGCCGCAGGCCATGGTCCAGCCGAGATGGCCGTGGCCGGTGTCGAGGTAGAGATTCTCGTACCGCGCCCGTCCGATGACCGGCACGGAGTTCGGCATCATCGGGCGAAGTCCAGCCCAGAGCTCGGCCTTGCTCTCGTCGAAGGCACCCGGGAACAGGTCCTTGCCGGTGTTCAGGATCGAGTTGAAATCGCGTGGCTTGAACGCGCGGTCGAAACCGGTGAACTCCGCCGTCGAGGACATCCGCAGCCGATTTCCCAGCCTGGAATAGCCGATCAGCCGGTCCTCGTCGGCGCCGCCCATGATCGGCCCCTTGCTTTCATCTTCCAGCGGAACAGTCACGGTATAGCCCTTCACGGGATAGACGGGCAGGTCGATGCCGTAGCGGCGGCCGAGCAGACCGCTCTCCGGTCCCATAGAGATGACCACCGCGTCGCCGGTTATCGGGCCGGCCGAGGTCATCACCGCGCGCACGCGGCCGCCGTCGATGTCGAGGCCTTCGACCGTCGTGCCGTAGAGGAACTGGACGCCGAGTTTCTCGGCGGCATAGGCAGCGAGGCGCTGCGTGAATTGGCTGGAGTCGCCGGTCTGGTCGATCGGCGAATAGACGCCGCCGGCAATCTTGTCCTTGGCGCCGGCGAGGCCCGGCTCGAGCTCGACCAGCCGATCGCGGCCGACGATCTCGATCGGCAGGCCGTGTTCGCCGAGATAGCGGTAATTGTCGGTGCCGGTATCAAAGCTCTGCTGCGAGCGGAAGAAATACAGAATGCCTTTCTTGCGCTCGTCATAGTGGATGCCGGTCTCGGCGGAGACGGCGTTGATGCAGTCGCGCGAATAGAGCGCCAGACGCAGCTTGACGTCGGTGTTGGCGCGCATGCGCTTATGCGTGCACTGGCGCAGGAAGCGCAGGCTCCAGGCGAAAAAATACGGATCGAAGCGCAGCCGCACCTTGATGCCGAGATCGTGGTTGTAGAGGCCGCGCAGGAACGTTTTAAGTGCGGCGGGCGAGGCCCAGGCGGTGGCATCGCCAGGCGACACCAGGCCAGCATTCGACCGGCTGGTGCCGCGCGCCGCCGCCGGATGGCGCTCGATCACCGTCACCTCATGGCCGTCGCTGGCCAGACAATAGGCCGCCGCCGTGCCGACGACGCCGGCTCCAAGCACCAGGATTTTCATTCCGCCCCCAGCGCGCTGAACGAGTCCTTGCGGAGAGGCCATATCACCCCAGAGCCGAATTCTTGCTGGTCAGGATGCGCTCCCAGGCAAGCGCATCGGCAACGATCTGGTCGAGGTTGTCGCGCTGCGGAACCCAGCCGAGTTCGCCGCGCGCCAGCTCCGAATTGGCGACCACCGCGGCGGCGTCGCCGGCGCGGCGATCGCCCATCCGTACCTCGAAATCATGGCCGAAGACGCGGCGTACGCTGTCGATGACCTCGAGCACCGAATAGCCGTGGCTGTAGCCGCAATTGGCGACCAGGCTCGATCCGCCGGCACGCAGCCGCTGCAGCGCCAGCCGATGCGCCGCCGCCAGGTCGCTGACATGGATATAGTCGCGCATGCAGGTGCCGTCCGGCGTCGGATAGTCGGTGCCGAACACCTGCATGAAGGGGCGCTTGCCGAGCGCCGTCTCGCAAGCGACCTTGATCAAATGCGTGGCACCGGGCGTCGACTGGCCGGTGCGGCCCTTCGGGTCGGCGCCGGCGACGTTGAAATAGCGCAGCGCCGTATAGCGCAACCCATGGGCAATTGCCGCGTCGCGCAGCATCCATTCGCTCATCAGCTTGGACAGGCCGTACGGCGATTCCGGCGCAAGCCGGGCATCCTCGCGCACCGGCTCCAGGCCCGCGCCGCCATAGACGGCGGCGGTCGAGGAAAAGATGAAATTGGGCACGCCTTCGCGCACCGCGGTCTCGATCAAGGTGCGTGTCTTGCAGGTGTTGTTCTCGTAATAGGCAAGCGGGTCGGCGACCGATTCGGGGACCACGATCGAGCCGGCGAAATGGATGATCGCGTCGACCTTATTGTCGCGAATGATCGAGGCGACCAGTTCCCTGTCGGCGACGTCGCCGACGACGAGCTTTGCTTCCGGAGCCACCGCCCATTCAAAGCCGGTCGAAAGCCGGTCGAGGACGACGACGCTGTCACCCGTGTCCAGCAATTCCCAGACCATATGGCTACCGATATAGCCGGCACCGCCTGTCACCAAAACCGTCATCCGCATCCTCGCTATTCATGATTTATCGGCACTGTCTCAATCGTCGCCTTACTGGAAAACCTGCCGCCAAGCCATTAGAACCTGCGGTAACCGGTCTCATCGGCGCGTGGCATTGTCCTGAAACAAGATTGATCCACATCAAGGGAATAGGCCACGTTCCGTGGTCGTTAGGAACAGGCTCGGGGCGTGGCATTTTGACCAAAAAGGCCAGGTGGACGACGAATGGGCCAATGACTATGATCCCGCGCAAAACTGGAAGGCGACATGAACTATCAGCGGTTTTTCGAGGAAGCGATCGACCAGCTCCATGCAGAGCGTCGCTACCGCGTCTTCGCCGACCTTGAGCGTATCGTAGGGAAATTCCCGCGCGCCATCTGGCGCGCCAATGGCCGCGCCGAGGAAATTACCGTCTGGTGCTCCAACGACTATCTCGGCATGGGCCAGCATCCGGACGTCATTGCCGCGTTCCAGAAGGCGGCAGGCAAGATGGGGTCGGGGGCTGGCGGCACCCGCAACATTTCCGGCACCAGCAACCCGCTGGTCGAGCTCGAACTGGAGCTGGCCGACCTGCACGACAAGGAAGCCGCACTGGTTTTCACCTCCGGCTTCGTTTCCAACGAGGCGTCGATCTCGACCATTGCAAAGCTGCTTCCCAATTGCCTGATCATCTCGGACGAGCTCAACCACGCTTCGATGATCGAAGGCGTGCGGCGCTCGGGCGCCGAGAAGAAGATTTTCCGCCATAACGACGTCGCGCATCTCGAAAGCCTGCTGCAGACGGCCGGCCGCGAGCGCGCCAAGCTGATCGTCTTCGAGAGCGTTTATTCGATGGACGGCGACATCGCGCCGATCAAGCAGATCGTCGATCTCGCCGAGCGCTACAACGCCATGACCTACATCGACGAGGTCCACGCCGTCGGCATGTACGGGCCGCGCGGCGGCGGCATCACCGAGCGCGAAGGGCTGGCCGACCGCATCGACATCATCGAGGGCACACTGGCCAAGGCGTTCGGCACGCTTGGCGGCTACATCGCCGGCAACACTGCGGTGATCGACGCGGTGCGCTCCTATGCGCCGGGCTTCATCTTCACCACGGCGTTGCCGCCGGCGATCGCTGCCGCGGCAACCACCTCGATCCGCCATCTCAAGCGCTCGCAGGCCGAGCGCGATGCGCAGCTGCGTCAGGCAACACGGACCAAGCAAGTGCTGGCCGCGGCCGGCCTGCCGGTGATGGAGTCGCCTACCCACATCGTGCCGCTTCTGGTCGGCGATCCCGAGCTCTGCAAGATGGCCAGCGACCGCCTGCTCGGTGTGCACGGCATCTACATCCAGCCGATCAACTACCCGACAGTGCCGCGCGGCACCGAGCGGCTGCGCATCACGCCGACACCGTTCCATTCGGACGCGCTGATCGCCTCTCTGCAGGACGCGCTGGTCGAGACATGGGACGCGTTGGGGATTTCCTACGGTTCGGCGGGCCGACCGTCGGTCGCCAAGAGCGACCGCGTCATTCCGTTGCTGGTGCCAAAGTCGGGCGGGTAACTCCGCCGCCACGGGCATCATTGCGGTAGCCGCCTATCGGTGCCGCCTCATTTTTCAGTGCTGCGATGCCTGGCGCGAACCTCAACACACCTCACACACTCTTCATCCATTTCGCCAGCCGGTGCGCGGCTTCCTCGAGCTGGTCGAGACGGCGGTGGAAGCACAGCCTGAGGAAGGCTTCACCGCCGGGGCCGAAGGCGGTGCCGGGAGCCAGGCCGACATTGGCGCGGTCGACCATGTCGAAGGCGGCAGCGCGGGAATCGGTGATGCCGTCGACGGCGAAGAACAGATAGAATGCGCCCTGCGGTACGGTGAACCGGGCCCTGCCGGTTTCGGCGAGAATGCCGCAGACCAAGTCGCGCGCCGCCCTCGCCCGCTCTACCTGTTCGACGATGAAGGCATCGCCCTCGTCGAGCGCGACGACGGCGCCGCGCTGCATAAACTGCGCAACGCCGGAGGTCGAATACTGGACCAGGTTCTCGAACACCTGCTGCAAGGCGGGATGGATCTTGATCCAGCCGATGCGCCAGCCGGTCATCGCCCAGTTCTTGGAAAAGGAATTGACGAACAGGATGCGGTCCTCATCAGCCATGATGTCGATGAAGGACGGCGCGCGGCCATGGCCGTAATGAAACAGCGCGTAGATCTCGTCGGCGATGATCCACAGGCCCCTCTCGCGGGCGAGATCGAGGATCGCCTGCAGCGTTTCCTTGTCGGCGGTCCAGCCGGTCGGGTTGGACGGCGTGTTGACGAACAGCGCCTTGGTTCGCGACGTGATCGCCGCTGCGATCTTGTCGACATCGCAGGACCAGCCATTGCCCGACTGGTCGAGCGTGACCGCGACGGGCACGGCGCCGGCCACCCCGGCGGCGGCGGCGAAGTTCGGCCATGCCGGCGACAGGTAGACGAGTTCGTCGCCCTTGCCGGCCACCGCATCGATGGCCAACTGGATAGCGTGCATGCCGGAGCCGGTGACGATAAATTCTTCGTTGGCGAAAGTCTTGCCGAAATGCCTGGTGTAGTAGCGGGCGAGCGCCTGCCTGAGTTCAGGAATGCCCCGCTGCCAGGTGTAGAAGGTCTCGCCGCCGGCGAGTGCCTTGGCGGCGGCATCGGTGATGAAGGCAGGCGTCGGCAGGTCGCCCTCGCCGGCCCAGAGCGGGATCATGCCGTCGCGGCCGCGGCCACGGTTCATGACGGCGACAATGCCGCTTTCAGGCGCCGCCCGCGCCTCGGCGCGCAGAGTATCGATCAGGGTCATGGATGGATCCGTTTTCGTTTGCTCGACTGCTAGCGTGTTTCAGGACGGACGAAAACAGAAAACCCCGGCCGCAAGCGACCGGGGTTTTGGTCCAGAAAGGTTCTCGCAGGCGCTATTTTCTGGCGAGGAGATCGCGAATTTCGGTGAGCAGCGCGACGTCGGCTGGCGGCGGAGCGGCCGGGGCGGCCGGTTTCTCGCGCTCCAGACGCTGGCGCAGATTGTTCACCGCCTTGACCATCAGGAAGATGATGAGGGCGAGGATAAGGAAATTCAGCGCCACGGTGATGAAGCTGCCATAGGCGAAGACCGCACCCTGTTTCTTTGCATCAGCCAGCGAGGTTGCATTCACCGCAGAAGACAGGGGTATGAAGTAGTTGTTGAAGTCCAGTCCTCCGAAGATCGCACCTACAATAGGCATGATGATGTCGTCGACCAGCGAGGTGACGATCTTGCCGAAGGCAGCGCCAATGATGACGGCGACGGCCAGGTCCACCACATTGCCCCTGGAAATGAATTCCTGAAACTCTTTCAGCATTCGACTCCTCCTTGTCCTGACCGGCCGTTCTGCCGTCCGCTCCTCCGGCATCGACCGGCAGGCAGAATAGCAAAAACCTGCGGTTGCAACAGGAACAAAAGCTGGTTTCAGCCGGTCACGATTGCCCGACGCAGTCGATATGATACGCCGAAAGCCGCGATGGACTCGATCGCCAAGCTGTGATTGCGTCTGCAAGGCCGGATGAAAAAGCCGGCGCAGGGAGGAAGTTCGAGGCGTGCAGGGCTGGTTCATCGTCATCATCGCGATCGCCTATGTGACGTTGCTGTTCGTCATCGCCAGCCTGGGCGACCGCCGCTCGACTTCATCCGGGCCCGGCCGCGCCCGGCCGTTCATCTATGCGCTCAGCCTCGCCATTTACTGCACCTCCTGGACCTTCTTCGGCTCGGTCGGGCTGTCCTCCGAGCGCGGCCTCGAGTTCCTCGGCATCTATATCGGACCGGTCCTGGTGTTCGTGTTCGGCTTTCCGCTGCTGCAGCGCATCGTCAGGCTGGCCAAGACCGAGAAGATCACCTCGATCGCCGACTTTCTCGGTGCCCGCTACGGCAAGAGCTTCGCTGTCGCGGCGATCGCCACGCTGATCGCGACCATCGGCGCCGTGCCCTATATCGCGCTGCAATTGAAGGCGATCTCCGGCTCGGTCAGCCTGATGGTCGAGCACTATACCGGCTCGCCCCCGTCGTTCGATCCGTTCGTCAGCGACATCTCGCTGGTCGTGGCCATGCTGCTGGCGCTGTTTGCGGTGCTGTTCGGCACGCGCCATGCGGATGCCACCGAGCACCAGGACGGACTGGTGCTGGCGGTGGCGGTCGAGACCGTGGTCAAGCTGGCCGCCTTCCTGGCGATCGGCCTGATGGTCATGTTTCTGATCTTCGGCGGGCCGGGCGATATGTTCGACCGGCTCGCCGAAAACACGCAGGTGCGCCAGGCGATGGGCTACAACACCTCACTCGCCACCTGGCTTGTGCTGACATGCCTGAGCGGCTTTGCCATTCTCATGCTGCCGCGCCAGTTCTACGTCACCATCGTCGAGAACCGCAGCGAGGCCGAGCTGCGCACCGCGACATGGGTGTTTCCGCTCTATCTGGTGGCGATCAACCTGTTCGTGCTGCCGATCGCGCTGGCCGGCCTGGAACTGGTCGGCACCAGGACCAGCAGCGACCTCTACGTGCTGTCGCTGCCGCTGTTCAGCGGCCACGACGTGCTGGCGATGGCGGCCTTCATCGGCGGCCTGTCGGCGGCGACGGCAATGGTGATCGTCGAAAGCGTCGCGCTGTCGATCATGATCTCCAACGACCTGATCATCCCGCTGTTCGTGCGCCGGCTGCTGCGGACCACGACCTCAGAGAGCGAGGACTGGTCGACGCTCATCCTCAATGTGCGGCGGGCGGCGATCTTCATCATGCTGTTCATCGCTTTTCTCTACTACCGCGAGAGCACCAACAGCGCGCGGCTGTCCTCGATCGGCCTGATGTCGTTCGCGGCGATCGCGCAGTTCGCGCCGGCAATGATCGGCGGCCTGGTCTGGCGCGGCGCCAACGGAAGGGGGGCGGCACTCGGCATGGTCGCCGGCATCGTCGTCTGGAGCTACACGCTGCTGCTTCCATCGCTCGCCGCGCCCGATACCGGCATCCTCGTCCACGGCCTGTTCGGCTTCGATGCATTGCGACCGCAATCCCTGTTCGGCACCGTCGCCGAGCCGCTGAACCACGGCGTGCTGTGGAGCCTGTCGATCAACACGCTGTTTTTTGTGTTCGGCTCGCTGTCGCGGGCGTCGGTGCCGCTGGAGCGCATCCAGGCGTCGATCTTCGTGCCGCGCGAGGCGGGGCCGCTGCCGAGCCTGCGCCGCTTCCGCACCACCATCACCGTCAACGACCTGAAGGACACGATTGCGCGCTATCTCGGTGTCGAACGCACCGAGCGCTCCTTCCAGTCGTTCGAGAAGAGCAGCGGCACTTCACTGCACGGCAACGAACAGGCCAGCATGGATGTTATCCGCTTCTCCGAGCAGCTTCTGGCCAGTGCCGTCGGCTCCTCTTCGGCGCGGCTGATCCTGTCGCTGCTGCTGCGCCGCAACGACCGCGAATCCAAGGACGCCTTCCGCCTGCTCGACGACGCCACCGAGGCGCTGCAGCACAATCGCGACCTGCTGCAGATCGCACTCGATCAGATGGAGCAGGGCATCACTGTCTTCGACCGCGATTTCCGGTTGATCTGCTGGAACCGCCAGTACCGGGCGCTGTTCGACCTGCCCGACGAGATGGGCCAGGTCGGCGTCTCGCTCGATCGTATCCTGCGCCACCTTGCCGAGCGCGGTGATATACCGGCAGACCAGCGCGTTACCATGCTCAACCGCCTGACCAGCTTCGTCAGCCCCTGGCAGATGGAGTTGAAGACCAGCGGACGCATTCTCGAATTGCGCTCCAATCCGATGCCGGACGGCGGCATCGTCGCCACCTATGCCGACATTTCCGGACGCGTCGAGCAGGATCTGGCGCTGAAGCGCGCCAACGAATCACTGGAACAGCGAGTGAAGAACCGCACCGCCGAGCTCACCCGCGTCAACGAGGAGCTGGCGCAGGCGCAGATGCTGGCCGAGGAGGCCAATCTCGGCAAGACCCGCTTCCTCGCCGCCGCCGGCCACGACATCCTGCAGCCGCTGAACGCCGCCCGCCTCTATTGCTCGTCGCTGATCGAGAAGACCGGCAAGGGACCTGCCGGCAAGGCGGCGATGAACATCGAATCGTCGCTGGAATCGGTCGAGACCATCCTCGGCGCGGTGCTCGACATTTCGCGCCTCGATGCCGGCGCGATGAAGCCGGACGATACGAGCTTCGGCCTCGACGGGCTGCTGCGCCAGATCGGCAACGACTTCCGGCCGCTTGCCGCCGAAAAGAAACTCGAACTCTCGATCATGCCGTCGTCGCTCAGCGTCATGACGGATCGAAATCTGCTGCGCCGGCTGATCCAGAACCTGGTCTCAAACGCCATCAAGTATACGCGCCGTGGCCGTATCCTGGTCGGCGTGCGGCGGCGCGGCGAACTGGCCGAGATCCAGGTTATCGACACTGGCATCGGCATTGCCGGCGACAAGCTCAACACCGTGTTTCGCGAATTCACCCGGCTCGACGAGGGCATGCGCGAGGCGGAAGGCCTCGGCTTGGGGCTCTCCATCGTCGACCGCATCGCCCGCGTCCTGCGCCTCGAAATCCGGATATTCTCCAATCCCGGCAAGGGCACGCGCTTTTCCGTGTTGCTGCCGGTGGTGGCCGTGCAGGCACCGCGGCGCGAGGCCGAGGCGAAGCCGCCTGCCCGTGCCGCGGCCTCGCTTGCCGGGCTGCATGTGCTCTGCATCGACAATGACGGCCGCATCCTCGACGGCATGCGGCTGTTGCTCGAGGGCTGGGGCTGCAGCGTCGACACGCTTTCCGGCGCGGAGGATCTCGACAGGTCCGGTATGCATCGGCCGGACATCGTGCTTGCCGACTATCATCTCGACGACAAGACCGGCCTCGAATTGATCGCCGAGTTGCGTGCGATCCATGGCGAGGACCTGCCGGCCGTGCTGGTCACTGCCGACCGCTCCAGCGAGGTTCGCGCCGCCGCCGGCAGGCTCGACGTGCCGGTGATCAGCAAACCACTGAAACCGGCGATGCTGCGCTCGATGATGGCCAGGGTCAGGCCGCTGGCGCCGGCGGCCGAATAGGAATCAGCCGGCCGTCTGCAACGGGTCGCTGCCGATTTTGGACAAAAGGATCACCGCCTGGGTGCGGCTGTCGACGCCGAGCTTCTGCAGGATGGCCGAGACATGCGCTTTGATCGTCGCTTCAGAGACCCCGAGCTCATAGGCGATCTGCTTGTTGAGCAGTCCCTCGGCCAGCATGCCGAGCACGCGCGTCTGCTGTGGGGTCAGCGCCTGCAGCCGCTTGATCAGGTCGGAAATCTCGGGATCGCGCTCGACGCCGAGATCGACCCCGGCGGGTGCCGCGATATCACCTGCGAGCACCGACTGCACCGCATTGCGGATCTCCTCCATGCTGGCCGATTTGGAGATGAAGCCGGAGGCGCCGAGATCGAGCGCGCGCCGGATCGTCACCGGATCGTCATGCGCCGAGACCACCATCATCGGCACCGCCGGATGGATGCCGCGCAACGAAATCAGGCCGGAAAGACCGCTTGCCCCCGGCATCGAGAGATCGAGCAGCACCAGATCGACATCCTCATTGGCCAGGACCAGCGCCTTGGCGCTTTCGAAATCGCCGGCCTCGTGAATGGCGGCAACATCCCCGATGCCCGCGAGTGCCTCCCTCAATGCACCGCGAAAAAGCGGGTGATCGTCGGCAATGACGAATGTGTAGCCCAACAGTGATATCCCTCCCCGACTCCCATTGGCGATTTTCCGCCTTGCAGGATCTGAACGATTATAACGCTTCGCCTGCTGTTCGGCGTGGCCGGCTTGCTATTCCCGCCCCAGGTCTTTTTGCGAATTGCCTAGGTCTTTTGCGAATTGGGCTTGGCGCCGTCTTCGTCCTTGTCCATGTCCTTGACGATATCCATGAAGCTGCGCAGGAAGCGCTCCATATAGCCCATCGTCTTGTTGAAATCCTCCTCGCTGGGCAAAGTCGATTCGAAACGCGCGGCAAGCGAATTTTCGAGCTTGGCGACGCGTTCGTCGAGCGCCTTCACCGAATTTTGCAGCCGGTCGACCTGATCCTGGAAGGCGGCACGTTCGTCGGCCGCCGTCTTGCAGACGAGCTGACCGGAGCGCTCCTCGCAGAGCGACATGGCGCCGGTTTGCGTATCCATGCGGACATAGCCATTGGCCGATTTTTCCAACCGGTAGCGATCGGCTTCCTCGGAAAAGGCCGACGCCGCGACAAGCGACACCAGTGCTGCGGGGATCAAGACGTGTTTCAGACGCATGTTTTCCTCCATGAGCCAGTTGGCTCAATGTATCACATGTTTGCGCCTGAAATGGGGAAGAGTTCGGAGCCTCCGAAACCCGCTTGCCCCTTCCCCGCATGATCTGTTCGGACTATAGCGCAACCATGTCCGAGATCATCTACAAGATAGTTCCCGAGGCGCTTTGGCGCGAGGCCGAAAGAGAAGGCCGCTTCACCGGCGCGCCGATCGACGTCACCGACGGCTTCATCCATTTTTCCACCGCCGGGCAGGTTCGGGAAACGGCGGCCAGACATTTCGCCGACCGGAGCGGGTTGCTGCTGGTCGCCGTCGACGGGGCGCGTCTCGGCGATGCGCTGAAATATGAGGTCTCGCGCGGCGGCGCCTTGTTCCCGCATCTCTACGGCGCGCTCGGCCTCGATGCGGTCGTTTCGGTGCAGGCATTGCCGCTCGGCGCCGACGGCCGGCATGAATTCCCGGCGCTGGAGGCCGAATGAGCGCGTTCGACCGGATCGGCCAGAAACTGCTGTTCACGCTCGATCCGGAAACCGCGCATGGGCTGTCGATCGCCGCGCTGAGATGCGGGCTGCCGGTCGCCGGTCGTCCGCCGCAGGACAACAGGCTAAAGGTCAGCCTTTGCGGGCTCGATTTCCCGAACCCGCTCGGCATGGCCGCGGGTTACGACAAGAATGCCGAAGTGCCGGACGCGCTGCTCGGCCTCGCTTTCGGCTTCGCCGAGGTCGGCACGATCACACCGCTGCCGCAGACGGGCAATCCGAAGCCGCGCATCTTCCGGCTGCCTTCGGACGGGGCAGTGATCAACCGGCTGGGCTTCAACAATGAGGGCCACGCCGCCGCGGAAAAGCGCCTTGCCACCCGTAAGGGCCGCGCCGGCATCGTCGGAATCAACATAGGGGCCAACAAGGACAGCGCCGACCGCGTCAGTGACTTTGAGAGCGGCGTGATCCGGTTCGCGCGATATGCCAGCTATCTGACAATCAATATCTCCTCGCCGAACACGCCGGGCCTGCGCAACATGCAGGCGCGCGAACAGCTTGGCGAGCTCCTGTCGCGGGTCATGGCCGCGCGTGCGGCGGCACCGGCAAGACCGCCCGTCTTCCTCAAGATCGCGCCGGATCTGGTCGAGGCCGAGCTGGAGGATATCGCCGCCGAGGTCACTGAGAAGCAAATACACGGCGTCATCGTCTCCAACACCACGATCGCGCGAGCCGGCCTGAGCAGCGCCGGCCTTGCCGGCGAGGCCGGCGGGCTTTCGGGGAAACCCTTGTTCGAACGCTCGACGATCGTGCTGGCTAAGATGCGAAAACTGCTTGGGCCGGATCGCGCCATCATCGGCGTCGGCGGCGTGGATTCCGCCGAGACGGCGCTGGAAAAGATTCGTGCCGGCGCCGATCTCGTGCAGCTCTATACCGGCATGATCTATGCCGGGCCTGCGCTGCCGGGACGCATTCTTTCCGGCATGGCCCGTTTCATGGACAGTCATGGGCTGAAGTCGCTGCGCGAGCTTCGCGACAGCCGCCTCGATCACTGGGCAGCGAAACCGCTTTAGCGATCAGCCAAAGGCCGTGCGCATCCGCAGCCGCAATATGGCGAGCAGGCTGAAGCCGCGTACAAGCAGGAACACATGCAAACCCGCCCATAGGCCGTGATTGCCGAAGGCCGGCGACAGGATCAGCAGCGCGGCGCTGAACGCCAGGAACGACACCAGCATCATGTTGCGCATGTCGCGCGACCACGTCGCGCCGATGAAAACCCCGTCCATCTCGAAAGCCAGCGCGCCGCTGAGCGCGGTGAACGCCGCCCAGGGCAAGTAGATGTCGGCAATGGCGCGGACGTCCGTCGAGGTCGTGATCAGGGCGACGAGATCGGTGCCCTCCAGCAGGAGGAAGAGCGTCGCCGTGCCCGCCAGCCCGAGCCCCCAAAGCAGCGTCAGCCGCACCGCCCGGTCGAACGCCGTGGCGGCACGAGCACCGATGGCGCGCCCGGCGAGCTGTTCAGCGGCGGTGGCGAAACCATCGAGGAAATAGCCGGCAATCAGGAAGAGGTTCATCAGCACGGCGTTGGCGGCCAGGGTCAGCGTGCCGAATTGCGCCCCTTGGCGCGTGAACAGCGCGAAGGCGGCGAGCAGCGAAAAGGAGCGGATCATGATATCGCCATTGAGCGACATCATGCGCAGGAATGCCGGCAGATCGAGGACGTGGTGGCGCGGCAACCTGGGCGCCGCCCAAAAGCGCCGGCCGACAATGGCGAGACCAAGCAGCATGGCGACGAATTCGCCGGTGACCGTTGCCCAGGCAACGCCGGCAACGCCCCAGCCGAGCTCCAGGCCAAGCAGGAAGCAGAGGGCGATGTTGATGCCGTTCAGTATCAATTGCAGCATCAGCCCGAGCCCGCCTTCGCCGCGCCCCAGCACGTAACCGAGGATGGCGTAATTGATCAGCGAGAACGGTGCTGCGAGCATCCTGATGTGGATATACACGTCCATCGCCGCGCTGACGCGCGGCTCGGCGCCGATGAACCATTGCCCGGCGGTGGAGACCAGCGGCGCAAGTGCGGCAAGCACAATGCCGGCGACGACCGCGATCAGCACGGCGCGCCAGAACACCGCCTGCTCCTCCAGCGCATCGCCGCGCCCGAAGGCCTGGGCGACCAAGCCGGTGGTGCCGGAGCGCAGGAAGTTGAAGGTGGTGAAGACGACATCGAAGATCAGGGCGCCGGCCGCCAGGCCGCCGAGAAGGGCGGCGTCGCCGAACTGTCCGACCACCGCCGTGTCGACAATTCCGAGCAACGGCGTCGTCAGATAGGCAAGCGTCATCGGCACGGCGATGGCGAGCACCGAGCGGTTGGTGACGACGAAGGCCCTGGCTTCGGGGGCGTGGGCTTCGGTGGGTAAAGCCTGCTCCAAACGCGTGTTGCTTCCTGTTGCCGCTTGATCGGCTAGCCGATGTGCCCCAGTTTGCGGACCTCGCGCAACCATCCACCCCGCTATGGTCAACCGAAACCCGCCTCTGGCGCACCGGCCGTCCCATGCCCTTGCAGATCGTTCATCATCCCGATTACGACGCCGGCTTCGCCGTCAACCACCGCTTCCCGATGAGCAAATATCCGCTGCTGATGGACGCCTTGCGGGCACGCGGCCTGGCGCGGCCCGAAGCGCTCAACATGCCAGCGGCGGCGCGGCCATCATGGCTGAAGCTTGCCCACGCGGCCGACTATGTCGATCAGGTGCTTGCCTGCGAAGTGCCGGTGGGGATCGAGCGCGAGATCGGCTTTCCCGTTGGACCGCGGGTTTCGCTGAGGGCGCAGCTCGCAACGGCCGGCACGGTGCTGGCGGCGCGGCTGGCTTTGCTGAACGGAATCGCCTGCAACACCGCCGGCGGTAGCCATCATGCGCGGCGCGCGCAAGGCGCCGGCTTCTGCACCTTTAACGATGTGGCCGTGGCTGCGCTGGTGCTGCTTGCCGAAGCTGCTGTCCAAAACATCCTGGTGGTCGATCTCGACGTGCATCAGGGCGACGGCACGGCGGATATCCTGAACGACGAGCCGCGCGTGTTTACCTTCTCCATGCATGGCGACCGCAACTACCCCGCGCGCAAGATCGCCTCCGATCTCGATGTCGCCCTGCCCGACGGCGCCGGCGATGCAGCCTATCTGGAGCGGCTGGACGCCACCCTGCCGGAGCTGTCGGCGCGAAGGCGCTGGGACCTCGTCTTCTACAATGCCGGGGTCGATGTCCATGCCGAGGACCGGCTCGGCAGGTTGTCGCTCACGGATGACGGGCTGCGCGCCCGCGACGATATGGTGATCCGCCATTTCCTTACGCTTGGCATACCGGTGTGCGGCGTCATCGGCGGCGGCTATTCAACGGATGTCGCAGCACTTGCCGCACGCCATGCCATCCTGTTCGAGGTGGCCGCTGCCTACGACTGAAAATTCACTTCCGGTAGTTAGCGATCCTGAGCAGGATGAACGCCGGCACGACGATCGCAGCACCGAGCAGGATGTAGCCGAGGAAGCGGTCGATGGCGTGGAAGCCCAAATTCCACAGGTCGATAAAGAATTTGCGGATGCCATAAAGCACGTCCATCGGCGACCAGCCGAAAGCGTTCATGACCAGGCCGACGAGGAACGACACCACAAGCAGCTTCAAGATCACCCGGAGCGGCGTATCGCCGAGAAAGCGGTTCAGTGCGGACAAGGCCTGTCTCCACAGTCGGGTGCCGCGATTCGGGCACATGCCCAGAAATACGCAGTCGACCGCGCTGCATCAAGGCGGCGCCTCAAATCGGATTGCGCATCGGCGCCGGGCCATGATATCGGAGGAACAGCGCGGGTATGATGTAATGGTAGCTTGTCAGCTTCCCAAGCTGAACGCGCGGGTTCGATTCCCGCTACCCGCTCCAGCTTCTGCCCCACTGCATTAAACTTGTTTTGGCCAGGCTGAAAACCAGCGAAATTCACAGGCAATTTTTTTATAGCCCGGCTGGCCGTCTTTCATCTGTTTGGCCGATGTGCCAGTTCGTGGAATATCTCACATTGAGGGTCGGCGGGGCCTCGAATGACCCCAACCGGAAAGTCTACCCTTGGCCCGCTGGCTTCTGCTGGCGGGCTTTTTTAAGCATCACGCAATAGGGGCGGACGTGCATCGGCGCCGCTGCTGGCGGGCCTGTCTGGTCGTCTGGCCGACCACGGGATGCGCCCGCTACCCGCTCCAACCCTCAGCCCACCTCTCGCAGAATAAAATCGTGCAGCATCTTGGCTGCCGGCGACAGCGCGCGGTTCTTTACCGTGATCAGGCTGTAGGGCCTGACCTCGATGTCGAATTCGGTCTGGACAACATCGATGGCGCCGGCCAGGCCTTCCGGGTTCTGGATGAACTTCGCGACCTGGATCGACACCGGCGCGATGGCGTCGGATTGCGCGACCATGACCAGAGTCAATAGCAGCGAGCTGGTGTTGAGGATGCGGTCCGGCAGGGCGATGTTTCGGTTCAGGAAGTTGCTCTCCATCGCCTGGCGCAGCGGCGAACCGCCCGACTGGAAGACCCAGTCATAGGCGGCGGTGTCTTCCAGCCGCACTGCCTTGCCCTTGGTCAGCGGATGGCCGCGGCGCACGATCAGGCAGGCCTTCTCGACGCCGATGACTCGCGCTTCGAACAGCCGCGGATTGAGATCGTCGGGGATGCGGGCGATGATGAAATCGTGGCGCGAGGCGATCAGCTCGCGCGCAAGCACGTTCGAGGTCTCGACCTGCATGGTGATTTCGATGCGCGGGTAGAGGCGCCGGATCTCGCGGATCGCCGGCACTGCCAGCTCGATCGCCGGTGCTGTCACCGCGCCCAGAAACACCGAGCCACCCTTGCCCGCCTTGAGCTCGAATATCTCACGGTCGACCTCGCGCATCTCGAGCAGGATCGATCGCGCGCGCCGTGCCAACGCCTTGCCATAAGGCGTCAGCGTGATGCCGCGCGGCAGCCTTTCGCAGAGCTTGACGTCGAGCACGGCCTCCATCTCGGCGATCATGCGCGAGGCGGCCGGCTGCGAGATGTTCATGACCTGGGCCGCGGCACTCACCCGGCCGTGCTCGTCGAGGGCCGCGATCATGCGCATGTGACGCAGGCTCAAGCCGCTGCGCAGCAAGGTTCCGCCATCACCCGGAATCTCATCGTAACCGGCTGATATTCCGCCAGGATTTCGCAGCGCCGCCATGATTTTTTCCCTACTCCTACGCCCGGCGCCCCGGCTGAATCCGGCAGCGTCGTCACTAGCCTAAGCCATATCAGTCTCGATATAGCAACCATCAAAGATCGCATTTGACAGTTATGGCAAAGCGACACACCCTTCGCGCGTCCTGAGACTTGACGATCGGTGACGAGGGAAAATTCGTATCGATTGAAACCAGAGTTTCGGGGCCGATTGGGAGGATACCGGAGATCGATTGACGGCAGCGGCGCGTTTGGCGCTCCTGCACGATTGCGCGGCCCACGAAACCCAAGGGTACGCGTCCATCAACCAGGGAGAGTTAATGTGAAGATTATCAAGACACTGGCCGCCGTCGCGGCCCTAGGCATCGCGGCCATGACGCTGCCCGCGCAGGCGGGCGAAGGCCTGATCGGCGTGCTGATGCCCACCAAGACCTCGCAGCGCTGGATCAACGACGGCGACGCCGTCAAGTCCCAGCTCGAGGCTCTGGGCTACACCGTCGACCTGCAATATGCGCAGGACGACATTCCGAACCAGCTCAGCCAGCTGGAAAACGAAATCACCAAGGGCCCGAAGGCGCTGATCATCGCTTCGATCGACGGCACCACGATGGGCGATGCGCTGCAGAAGGCGAATGACGCAGGCGTTGTCGTCGTCGCTTACGACCGCCTGATCAAGAAGACGCCAAATGTCGACTACTACACCACCTTCGACAATTTCGGCGTCGGCGTCATCCAGGCCAAATCGCTGCTCAAGGGCCTCGGCTATCCCGAGAAGAAGGGTCCGTTCAACATCGAGCTGTTCGGCGGTTCGCCGGACGACAACAATGCGTTCTTCTTCTATAACGGCGCCATGTCGGTTCTTCAGCCGCTGATCGACGATAAGACCCTCGTCGTGAAGTCCGGCCAGATGGGCATGGACAAGGTCGGCACGCTGCGCTGGCTGGCGGCAACCGCCCAGGCCCGCATGGACAATCTGCTCTCCGCCAACTACTCGGACGGCAGCCGCGTCGATGGCGTGCTCTCGCCCTATGACGGCCTGTCGCGCGGCATCATCGCTTCGCTGCGCGCCGTAGGCTACGGTACTGCCGATCAGCCATGGCCGATCGTCACCGGACAGGACGCCGAGACCGCTTCGGTCAAAGCGATCATCGCCGGCGAACAGTATTCGACCGTGTTTAAGGACACCCGCGAACTCGCCAAGGCGACGGTCGAACTCGTCGACAAGGTGCTCTCGGGCGGCAAGCCGGAAGGCCTCGACACCACGACCTACAACAACGATGTCAAGGTCGTTCCCTCGATCCTGTTGACGCCGCATGACGTCGACAAGTCGAACTACCAGGCGCTGGTGGTCGACTCCGGCTACATCAAGGCCGAAGAACTGAAGTAATCGCGGTTACAAAGCCTGGGGTCCTGCGCAGGCAGGGCCCCTTTTCGTTGGCGAGCCAGCCCGGTATTGTTTGCGGACCTCGCAGGAGTGGTATTCTCAATGGCATCGACGATTTTGGAGATGCGCGACATCACCAAGACGTTTCCCGGCGTCAAGGCGCTGTCGAACGTCAAGCTCATGGTCGAGGAAGGCGAGATCCATGCCGTGGTCGGCGAGAACGGCGCCGGCAAGTCGACGCTGATGAAGGTGCTGTCGGGCGTGTATCCGTCCGGCACCTATGACGGCCAGATCATCTATCGCGGCGATGAGTGCCATTTCAAAGGCATCCATGATAGCGAACGCAAGGGCATCGTCATCATCCATCAGGAGCTTGCGCTGGTGCCGATGTTGTCGATTGCCGAAAACATCTTTCTCGGCAACGAGCACGCCAGATACGGCGTCATCGACTGGAATGCCAACGAGACGCGCACCAGCGCCCTGCTCAAGAAGGTCGGCCTCAAGGAAGACCCCAACACGCTGATCACCAATATCGGCGTCGGCAAGCAGCAGCTGGTCGAGATCGCCAAGGCGCTCAGCAAGGAAGTGAAGTTGCTCATTCTCGACGAGCCGACCGCGAGCCTGTCCGAAAAGGACAGCCAGGCGCTGCTCGATCTGCTGCTCGAATTCAAGCGGCAAGGCATCACTTCGATCCTGATCTCGCACAAGCTCAACGAGGTGAACCGGGTCGCCGACAAGGTCACCATCATCCGTGACGGCCGGACCATCGAGACGCTGGCCAAGAAGGACATCTCGGAGGACCGCATCATTACCTCGATGGTCGGCCGTTCGCTCGACGACCGCTATCCGCCGCGCGAGCCGAAGATCGGCGAGACCGTTCTCGAAGTGAAAAACTGGTCGGTCTACCACCCCATCCATGCCGAGCGGCAGGTCATCAAGGGCATCAACCTCAACGCCCGCAAGGGCGAAGTGGTCGGCATTGCCGGGCTCATGGGCGCCGGCCGGACCGAGTTTGCCATGAGCCTGTTCGGCCGGTCCTATGGCCGTCGCATCACCGGCGAGGCGTTCCTTAACGGCAAGCCGATCGATGTCTCTTCGGTGAGCAAGGCGGTGGAGCACGGCATCGCCTACGTTACCGAGGACCGCAAGACCTACGGTCTCAACTTGATCGACCACATCAAGCACAACATCACGCTGGCCAACCTGCCCGGCGTGTCGCGCCACGGCGTGATCGACGATTTGCGCGAGCTCTCGGTCGCCAATGATTATCGCGGCAGGACCAATATCCGAGCCTCGAGCGTCTACCAGATGACCGGCAACCTTTCTGGCGGAAATCAACAGAAGGTGGTGCTGTCGAAATGGCTGTTCGCCAATCCGGAAGTGCTGATTCTCGACGAGCCGACACGCGGTATCGACGTCGGTGCCAAGTATGAAATCTATACGATCATCGCGCGTCTCGCCTCCGAGGGTAAGGCAATCATCGTCATCTCGTCGGAAATGCCCGAACTGCTCGGCATCACCGACCGCATCTACGTCATGAACGAAGGACGCATCGTCGGCGAAATGGCGGCGAGCGACGCCAGCCAGGAAAAGATAATGCGCGCCATCGTCCGCGGAGAAGGAAAAGCATCATGAGCACCGAAAGCGCTCCCGGGCCGCAGACCGGCGTTGCCCAGGACCTACAACAGGGACCTCGCATTGCCGTCTCGGCGCTGGTCACCAACCTGCGCGAATACGGGTTGGTGCTGGCGTTGATCGCAATCATGGTGTTCTTCCAGTTCACCACGTCCGGAACGCTGTTCAAGCCGGTGAACCTCAGCAATCTGGTTCAGCAGAACAGCTTCATCATCGTGATGGCGCTGGGCATGCTTCTGGTGATCGTTTCGGGCCACATCGATCTCAGCGTCGGCTCCGTCGCCGGCTTCATCGGCGCGCTGGCGGCGATGATGATGGTCATCTGGCCGCTTGGCCCGTTGAGCAATCCGCTGGTGGTGTCGATCATCTGCCTGATCGTCGGTGGCGCGATCGGCGCGGCACAAGGCTACTGGATTGCCTATCATCGAATACCGAGCTTCATCGTCACACTGGCGGGCATGCTGATCTTCCGCGGCATCTGCCAGGCGCTGCTGGGTGGCGGGTCTTCCGTGGGGCCGCTCCCCGTCGGCTTCAAGGCGCTCAGTTCCGGCTTCATTCCGGACCTGATCGGCCCATTGACGCTGATACCGCCAACCGTGAACGCCGCCGGCAAAACCATTGTCGGCAGCGGCCTGACGCTGCACCTGACGACGATCGTGATCGGCCTCGTCGCCGTGCTCGCCTATGCCTATTTCGGACTCAGGGCACGGCGCACCCGCGAGAAGCATGGCTACGAAGCCGAGCCCTTCTCGCTGTTCGTCGTCAAGACCCTGGTGATCAGCGCGCTGGCGCTGTTTCTCGTCTACCAATTCGCCACCTATAGGGGTCTCCCCATCGTTCTCATGGTGATGGGCGTGCTGATCGCGTTGTTCGTCTTCGTTACCAAACGCATGACGATCGGCCGTCGCATCTATGCGATGGGCGGCAATGCCAAGGCAGCCCAGCTATCGGGCATCAAGACCGAACGGCTGACGTTGATGGTGTTCATCAATATGGGCGTGCTGTCGGCACTCGGCGGCCTGATTATCGCTGCGCGCCTGGGCCAGGCTGTGCCGGCGGCGGGCCTCGGCAGCGAGCTTGACGTCATCGCCGCGGTGTTCATCGGTGGCGCTTCGGCGATGGGCGGTGTCGGCCAGGTCATCGGCGCGGTGGTCGGCGGCTTTATCATGGGCGTCATGAACAACGGCATGTCGATCATGGGCGTCAATGTCGACTGGCAGCAGGTGGTCAAAGGCCTGGTGCTGCTCGGCGCCGTCGTCTTCGACGTCTACAACAAGAACAAGGCTTGAGAGGCAACCAGGAGGCATACGGGTCATATCGCGGCGCTGCCGGGCGACGCGAAAAAGTCCCCCGAAGGACCTGATCCGCGAGCGCAATCCGGACGAAGAATTTCAACCGAGGCGAGGACAGGGTCCGGGCCGCGCAGGGTAGGGTTTGCCGAGAAAGGCAGGCCAGCCCGCAATTCAGAGAGGGTTACCATGCTGATCTCACAGATCCTCGACGACGCCGAGACGATCCGCGTCGTTGCCCGCAACGGCGGCAAGACCCGCGTCATCAACGGCGCCCGCAGCGTCTATTCGCTGGCGATGGAGGCCGCGCGCACCGGCAGCGGGCTTGTCGCCCTGATCGAGCGCAAGGGCTTTGGCGAAACCGTCGATCTCGACGCAGCCTACAAGAAGGGGCGGCTGCTGTCGCCGATCAACCATCCCGATCCGGCGCATCTCCATCTCACCGGCACCGGGCTGACGCATCTCGGCTCCGCCGCGACCCGCGATTCCATGCATAAGAAGCTCAGCACGGACGGCGAGGAACAGCTGACCGATTCCATGAAGATGTTCCGCATGGGGCTTGAGGGCGGCAAGCCGGCGAAGGGCCAGACTGGCGTGCAGCCGGAATGGTTCTACAAGGGCAATGGCACCATGGCAGTGGCGCCCGGGGCGCCGCTTATGTCGCCGGCCTTCGCCCAGGATGCCGGCGAGGAGCCGGAAATCGCCGGTATCTATGTGATCGGCGACGACGGCGCCCCGTTCCGCGTCGGCTTCACGCTGTCGAACGAGTTTTCCGACCACGTCACCGAGCGCGTGAACTATCTCTTCCTTGCCCATTCCAAGCTGCGCAACGCTTCGTTCGGGCCCGAAATCCTGATCGGCGATCTGCCGTCCGACATCCGCGGCGCCTCACGCATCCTGCGTGACGGCAAGCTGCTTTGGGAAAAGCCGTTCCTGTCGGGCGAGGCGAACATGTCGCACACCATTGGCAATCTCGAGCATCACCACTTCAAATACTCGGCCTTCCGCCAGCCGGGCGACGTGCATGTGCACATGTTCGGCACGGCGACGCTGTCCTTCGCCGACGGCATCAGGACCGAGGCCGGCGACGTGTTCGAAATCGAGGCCCAGGATTTCGGCCTGCCGCTGCGCAACCCGCTTGAAATCGAGCAGCCGGTGAAGGTGGCGGTGAAGGCGTTGTAAACTGGTGACAGAATTCAGGGGCGAAAGATGAACGGCCTGCGGATTGGCACTGTGTTCGTAAGTTTAGTCCTGTTCCTCGCCTATTTCTCCCCAGCGGCTTACAGCGCCGGACAATGCAGCGCAAAATCCTATCGCGAAGCCCGGATGTCGATGACTAACCGGCTTCTGGCCACCGGCTATTCGAAATCGCAAGTGAGCTTTCTGATGCGCAACGCGGATCGCATGACGTCCGCACTCCGCGCTGACAGAATGAACGACAATGGCAGAGCCTGCGATATCGACTCCGCCAGAGCCCATGTGCTGGGATGTCTCGGCAAGCAGTTGTTCCCCTTGCAGTCCAGCTCAAGCGCCTCACTTGACGAGAAGCAAACCAGAGGATTTTGGGGGAAGAAGCGATTGGCAGTGCGAGAACTGCTCTTTATCGGTCAGTTTCATGGCTGCCTTGGCGCCGCGAAAGAATATCTGTTTCGCGGCTGACAGCTTGTTCGCGGCTGACGGCTTGCGAACAAGCTCAGCGCGCGGCGCGGAAATGCTTGGACAGTTTCAGGCCCTGCGCCTGATAGTTCGAGCCGAGATCTGTGCCGTAGAGCGCTTGCGGCCGTTTCAGCATGTGCTCGTAGACTAGCCGCCCGACGATCTGGCCGTGGTCGAGGATGAACGGCACTTCATGGCTGCGTACCTCGAGCACCGCCCGGCTGCCGGTGCCGCCCGACGCCGAATGGCCGAAACCCGGGTCGAAGAAACCGGCATAATGGACGCGGAACTCGCCGACCAGCGGATCGAAGGGCGTCATTTCGGCGGCGTAGAGCGGCGGCACATGCACCGCCTCGCGCGACACCAGAATATAGAATTCGTCCGGATCGAGCACCAGCTCGCCGGCACCGCTCTTGTAGAGCGGCTCCCAGAAATCGACGACATCCTGCGCGGCGCGCTTGTCGACGTCGACCAGGCCGGTGTGGTGCTTGCCGCGATAGCCGACCAGCCCGTCCTTGTCGCCGTCGAGATCGATCGACAGCGCGATGCCACCGCCTGAGATATTGGGTGGTTCGGTGGCGACCAGCATTTCGGCGCGGTGCAACTCGTGCAGCTCGCTTTCCGACAAAAGCGCATTGCCGGTGCGGAACCTGATCTGCGACAGCCGCGAGCCGGTGCGCACGACGATCGGGAAGGTGCGCGGGCTGACTTCCAGATAAAGCGGGCCTTCATAGCCGGCGGCGATCTTGTCGAACTCGTGGCCACGGTCGGTCATAACCCGGGTAAAGATATCGAGCCGCCCGGTCGAGCTCTTCGGGTTGGCCGAAGCCGAAATATGCGCGGGCAGCGCCAGGCTTTCGAGAAGCGGCACGATGTAGACGCAGCCGGTTTCCAGCACGGCACCTTCGGCGAGGTTGATCTCGTGCAGCTTCAGCCGGTCGAGCTTGTCGGCAACCCTGTGGTCCGGGCCGGGCAAGAAGGAAGCACGCACCCGCCAGGCCTTGTCGCCGAGCCTGAGGTCAAGGCTGGCCGGCTGGATCTGATCGGCATCGAGCGTGCGCGGCGATTTCAGCGCGCCCGACTGGAACAGCGCGGAAATATCCTGATCGGGAAGAATGCCTGTCTGCCGCAAGGGTCTGGCTCCGTTCGAACGCCGGGCGAGGTCTTGTACTGTCGCAGGTCCGACCGTGGACGCCTTTGGCACCTGCTTGGTACAACCCTCTTAATCATGCCGGCAATTGACGCAAGCGTGGCGCGGGTCTAAAGGTCGTTATCCCGTGGTGATTTGGCCGGTCGGCTTGCAGCCACGTTAAACAAGTCGCTAAAGGACCGTCGGGCCGCAAGGCCATATGGACCGGTTGCGACTTTCGCGACCGGTTTTTTGTTGTTTGGACCATTTTTGGTGTTGGATAGAATGATGAACAAGAAGCGCGACTGGAAGCCTCAGACCGCACTCGTGCATGCCGGGACGCTGCGTTCCGGCTTCGGCGAGACCTCCGAGGCGATGTATCTCACCCAAGGCTATGTCTACGAGACGGCGCAAGCGGCGGAAGCCCGCTTCAAGGGCGAGGAGCCGGGCTTCATCTATTCGCGCTATGCCAACCCGACCGTCGACATGTTTGAAAAACGCATGTGCGCGCTGGAAGGCGCCGAGGACGCGCGCGCCACGGCATCCGGCATGGCGGCGGTGACGGCAGCACTGCTGTGCAGCGCCAAGGCGGGCGACCATATCGTCGCGGCGCGCGCGCTGTTCGGCTCCTGCCGCTGGGTGGTCGAGACGCTGGCGCCGAAATACGGCATCGAGGCAACACTGGTCGACGGCACAGACATCGCCAGTTGGGAAAAGGCGGTCAAGCCGAACACCAAACTGTTCTTCCTGGAAAGCCCGACCAATCCGACGCTGGAGGTGGTCGATATCGCCGCCGTCGCCGCACTTGCCAACTCGATTGGCGCCAGGCTGATCGTCGATAATGTCTTCGCCACGCCCTTGCAGCAGAAACCCCTGCAGCTCGGCGCTCACATCGTCGTCTACTCCGCGACCAAGCATATTGACGGCCAGGGGCGCTGTCTTGGCGGCATCGTTCTGTCGGACAAGAAGTGGATCGACGAAAACTTGCATGACTATTTCCGTCACACCGGCCCGAGCCTCTCGCCCTTCAATGCCTGGACGCTGCTGAAAGGGCTGGAGACGCTGCCGCTGCGCGTACGCCAGCAGACGGAAAGTGCCGGCCGCATCGCGGATTTCCTCGCCGAGCGCCCGCAAGTCGCCCGCGTCATCTATCCCGGCCGCGCCGACCACCCGCAAGCGGCCGTGGTCAAGAAGCAGATGTCGGGCGGCTCGACGCTGATCTGCCTGGATGTGAAGGGCGGCAAGCAGGCGGCCTTTGCCTTCCAGAACGCACTCGACATCGTGCTGATTTCCAACAATCTCGGCGATGCCAAGAGCCTGATCACCCATCCGGCGACGACTACGCACAAGAACTTGACCGATGAGGCTCGCGCCGAGCTCGGTATCGGACCGGGAACGCTCAGGCTTTCCGTCGGCCTGGAAGATGCCAACGATCTGCTCGAAGATATCGAGCAAGCGCTGAGAGCTGCCGGATAAGGACTGGCCGAACAGAGGCGAGCGGGGATGCGCCGATCAGGCGCCGGACGGGGTCTCTTCCAGCTCCGCGACGGCCTTGGTCTGGATGGTCATCACGTTGCCGCGCCAGTCGACGGCGCCGCTCAGCCATCCGCGCGCCCAAATGGCGGGAAGCATCAGGTCTCGCGCCATCATCGCCGGGATCGTGCGCGGCGACAGGTGCCATCCCTTGGCCGAGGCCAAGACGCATTCCGGCAGGTAGGCCGCGACCAGCACGGCGATGGCGGTTGCCGGCAGGCTGACGCCGGCGTCAGCCGCGGCGATCAGCGCAAGCACCAGCGGCGGCGCCGCGCCGATCAGGATTTCGGGGGCAAAGAACAGTGCAAAGGTGACGCGGCGCAGCCGCGCCCAGCGCGCCTGCCGCGACCAGATCTCGCCAAGCGTGCGCCGGCCGAGCGGCTGTTCGAAGGGCGAGGCGACAAGATTGACTCGCAGTCCTAACCGGTTGACCAGCTTGGTCGCGGCGGCGTCCTCGGCGATCTCGGCAGCAAGCGCGCGGATGCCGCCATTGGCATCGAGCATCGGCTTGTTCCACAACATGCTCTTGCCCTGGGCGAAGCCGAGGCCGAGCGCCTCTCCAGCGTACTGCCAGCGTGCCTGCAGCGTGTTGAGAAAGGCGCATTCGACCTCCCCCCAGAAGCCGTCCGGCCGCGAGCCGATCGGCGTCGAGCAGACGAGGGCGGTGTCGTGCCGCCACGCCGCCATCAGGTGCTGGACGTAGTCGCTCGGCATAAGCACGTTGGAATCGGCAAGGATGACCCAGCGATAATGCGCCGCCTCCCAACCCTTCACGCAATTATTGAGTTTTGGATTGCCGCTGATGCGGTCGTCACCGACTAGAAGGCGGGCGCGAATAGCTGGAAACCGCGCCATTGCGGCGGTGATCGGCTTGACCACCGGGTCATCGGCATGGGCGACGCAGAAGATGAGTTCGTAGCGCGGCCAGTCGAGGGAGAAGGCGCGCTCCAGCGTCTCTTCGGCAAACGGCTCGACGCCGCGCGCCGGGATGACGATCGATACCGGCGGCGCGTTGGCCGCGGGCGGTGCAATCCTGGCTGGTCGCTTCAGCTTCAGCGAGGCTAACAGGATGCTGGCGAGATTTGAAAGAAGGAGGGCTATGGAAAGGAGGGCGGCTGCGAATGTCGGTTCCATCGAGATCTGGTCACTCCAGAAATGCCGGCCGCATGACGGCCGTTTTCAACAATTCGACAAAACGCTGAGTCGCCCAGCACAAGCCTGCACACCATCATTGTCATGTGTCACTCAAATGACATTGTTTTTCGGCACCTGCGCTTGAGATCGGGCAAGAAGATGCCGCGCATCGTTGACCAAACTGCGCTGAGCATCGAAAGTTCCATCTACATTGCTTTGGAGCAGTTCATGTACAGCGCCGTCACCCGCAACATCGAAGTGCAGGTCAGGCCGTTCTATCTGGAGGATCACTCCGACCCGCCGCAAAACCGCTATGTCTGGGGCTACCAGGTGACCATCGACAATCAGTCGGATGAGTTCGTGCAGCTTCTATCACGCTACTGGCACATTACCGACGGCACCGGCAAGGTCGAGGAAGTGCGCGGTCCCGGGGTCGTCGGCGAGCAACCCGGACTCAACCCCGGCGACAGCTATCAGTATACGTCTGGATGCCCGCTCTCGACCCCGTCCGGCATCATGGTCGGGCACTACACAATGCGCAACAAACGGGGCGAGACGTTCGACGTTGCCATCCCCGCCTTCTCGCTCGATTTGCCAGGCACGCGGCGCACCGTCAATTGAGGCTCGTCATCCAGCCGCTGCAAACTCCGCCGGGTCGAAGTCATATTGCTTCGAGCAGAATTCGCAGGCGACGTGAATGCTGCCATCCTCGGTGCTGTCCCTGATCTCCTCGGCGGAAAAGCCTTCGAGGATGCCGCGGATCTTCTCCCTCGAGCATGAGCACTGGTCGGCGACCGGCACCCCGCCGAAGACGCGGACGCCATGCTCGTGGAAAAGCCGGTAAAGCAGCCGTTCGGCGCCGATCGTCGGATCGATCAGCTCGGTCGGTTCAATGGTACCAAGCAGCGCCAGCAGCTCCTGCCAGGAATTGTCGGTCGGGTCGTGGATTTCCTCACGCGGATCGCCGTCGCCACCGGGAAGGTCGGGTACGCGCATGCGCTCCGCCGACTGCGGCAGGAATTGTGCCAGCAAGCCACCAGCCCGCCATTGCTCGCGGGCACCGCCGACGCCGGGCGTCAGAAGCTTGGCAACCGAAAGCCGGAGGTCGGTCGGAATCTGCTCCGACTGGCGGAAATAGGTGCGTGCGGCATCTTCCAGTGTGACGCCGTCGAGCTGGACGATGCCCTGGTAGCGTTGCGTGTGAGCGCCCTGGTCGATGGTCAGCGCCAGGACGCCGCTGCCGAGCAGCGTCTGCGGTGACGTCTCGCCGGCAGAAGTCAAAGCCTGCAGCCGGTCGGCATCGAAGCGGGCATAAGCGCGCAGCGCGTGCGGCGTGGAGAAATCCGCGACCAGCATGTCGACCGGCCCGTCGGTGCGGGTCTGCAGAATGAACTTACCCTCGAACTTCAGCGAAGTTCCGAGCAATACCGTCAGCACACAGGCTTCGGCCAGGAGCCGGGCGACCGGCTCGGGATAGTCGTGGCGGCTGAGAATAGCGTCGAGCATCGACCCGAGCTGGACGGTGCGGCCGCGCACGTCGAGCGGGCCGACCTCGAACGGCACGACATGGTCGTCGCCGGCGTAGCCGAATTCGCCGAGCTTGGGTTTATGTTCAGCCAATTGATGAGTTTCCAACATGACAAAGCTCCGGGGCGCGGCGATGCCGCCCTCCGGGGCGCATGCGACGAGACGCGCTCGATTTGCGTGATGCGCCTGAGATAGGCACCACCCACTTCCGGATCAAGGCGGCCCGGATCAAGGCGGCGCAGATCAAGGCGGCGCGGATCAGGCCGGCCCGGATCACCGCGGCCCGTATCAAGCGCCCAGGCACCAGGCCAAGACCGCCTTCTGGGCATGGAGCCGGTTCTCGGCCTCATCGAACACCACCGAATGCGGCCCGTCGATGACCTCGTCGGTAACCTCCTCACCGCGATGCGCCGGCAGACAGTGCATGAACAGCGCGCCCGGCTTGGCTTTCGCCATCAGTGCCGCATTGACCTGATAGGGCAAGAAGACATTGTGGCCGCGGGCACGGTGCTCCTGGCCCATCGACACCCAGCAGTCGGTGACGATGCAGTCGGCCTCGTGAACGGCCTCCTCGGGCGAACGGGTGAATTTCAGCTTGCCGCCATTGGCTTTCGACCAGTCGACATGTTTCTGAGCCGGTTCGCTGCCCTCGGGCACGGCGACGTTCAGCTTGAAGCGGAACCGCGCAGAAGCCTCCAGCAGCGAATGCAGCACGTTGTTGCCGTCGCCGGTCCAGGCGATCGTCTTGCCGGCCACCGGACCGCGATGCTCTTCGAAGGTCATGATGTCGGCCATCAGCTGGCAGGGATGGGTCTCGTCGGTCAGCCCGTTGATGACGGGGACCGTAGCGTTTTCCGTCAGTTCCAGCAGCCGGTCATGCGAGGTGGTGCGGATCATGATGGCATCGACATAGCGCGACAGCACCTTGGCCGTGTCGGCAATGGTCTCGGAACGGCCAAGCTGCATCTCGGTGCCGGTCAGCATGATCGTCTCGCCACCCAACTGCCGCATACCGACGTCGAACGACACGCGCGTGCGCGTCGACGGCTTGTCGAAGATCATTGCCAGCACCTTTCCTTCGAGCGGCTTGGTGCGTTCGCCGGCCTTGAGCCTTGCCTTTCGCACAGCTGCGTCGTCGAGCATGAAGCGCAGATCGCCTTCGGAAACGGCGGAAAGATCGGTGAAATGGCGAAGGGACATCAGGAATTCCAGGATTACTTCGCGGCGGCAGCGACGATGGCATCCGCCAGGCTTTTGGCGCCGGCACGAATGCGCTCGAGCGCTTCGTGGATCTCGGCGTCGGTGACGGTGAGAGGCGGCAGCAGGCGGATAACGTTGTCGCCGGCCGGAACCGTCAAGAGATGCTGGTCACGCAGTGCCACCGTGACCTTGGTGTTGGGCATCGCGCATTTAAGCCCGAGCATCAGGCCGGTGCCCCTGATGCTTTCGATAACATCCGGAAATTCGTCGGCGACACCGGCAAGCCCCTGCTTCAACAGCAGCGCCTTGCGCCGGACGTCCTCGAGAAAGCCGTCTTCCAGCACCACGTCGAGCACGGCGTTGCCGACCGCCATCGCCAGCGGATTGCCACCGAAGGTGGTGCCGTGCACGCCGGCGGTCATGCCGACCGCTGCCTCGTCGGTGGCGAGGCAGGCACCCATCGGAAAGCCGCCGCCGATGCCCTTGGCCACCGCCATGAGGTCGGGTGTGACACCCGCCCACTCATGCGCGAACAGCTTTCCGGTGCGGCCGACGCCGCATTGGACCTCGTCGAAAATCAGGAGCAGTCCGTGCTGATCGCAGAGCTGCCGGAGGCGCTTCAGCGATTGCGTCGGCACTTGCCTGATGCCGCCCTCGCCTTGCACCGGCTCGATCAGGATCGCCGCGGTTTCAGGCGTGATCGCCTTTTCGGCGGCGTCGATATCGTCGAAACCGACCTGGTCGAAGCCGTCGACCTTGGGGCCGAAACCTTCCAGGTATTTGTACTGGCCGCCGGCGGCGATGGTCGCCAGGGTGCGGCCGTGGAACGCGCCTTCGAAGGTGATTGTGCGGTAGCGCTCGGGATGGCCCTTGACGAAGTGGTAGCGCCGCGCCGTCTTGATGGCGCATTCGAGTGCCTCTGCGCCGGAATTGGTGAAGAACACCTTGTCGGCGAAGCTGGCGTCGGCCAGCCGCTCGCCGAGCCGGCTCTGTCCCGGAATCTCGTACAGATTGGAGACGTGCCAGAGCTTGGCGGCCTGCTCGGTGAGGGCCGCGACCAGATGCGGATGGCTGTAGCCCAACGAATTCACGGCGATGCCGCCGGCGAAGTCGAGATATCGCTCGCCCTTATCGGTGACCAGCCAGGTGCCTTCACCGTGGTCGAAAGCCAGGGGTGCGCGAACAAAGGTCTCGAAAAGCGCCGAACCGCTCATTATATGCGTCTCCGGAACCGGAAAAATCAAAAAGCCGCCAAAGCGGCGGCCCTTGTGGCTTATCGTGTTTTTCGGCCGTGAAGTCAACGAAAAGGTCGCGTAAGGACGTGCGGCAAGCCCTCCAGCACAACGCCGGCTCGTAAGCGACCGGGCAAGTTGGGGAAAACCGAAAAAACCGATTCGTGTTGGCCTTGGGACTCTTGTCACCGAGTCAGCGCATAAGGTAATTGTAGTAGAGAAATAACTAGATTTCGTGCGGCGGACCTAATCACCCGATATATGTGGTGTCTGCCCGGCAGAAGCCGGGTCGGGAATGGATTCCGATTGCCGCACGTTTCAGCAGGAGCGCGGTCTCATGAACTGGACTGACGAGCGAGTCGAACTTCTCAGAAAATTGTGGTCGGAGGGCCTCAGCGCCAGCCAGATCGCCGCGCAGCTTGGCGGGGTCAGCCGCAATGCGGTCATCGGCAAAGTGCACCGGCTGAAACTGTCCGGTCGCGGACGCACGACCGCCTCACCGGCACGCCAGAAGAAGACGGTACAGGGATCGACGATCCAGAAATCGGTGTCGCGGGCAGCAAGCGCCACGCGCCATGCCACCACGTCGATGTCGATCGGTGCGACCGCGCTCAAGGCGCAGTTCGATGCCGAACCGGTGGCGCGCCACTATATCCGCCCGGTCGAGAACGTCGTCGTGCCGATCTCGCGGCATCTGCAACTCGTCGAGCTGAACGAGCGCACCTGCAAATGGCCGAATGGCGATCCGCTTTCGGAAGACTTCCATTTCTGCGGCAACGACGCCGCCGAAACCGGGCCCTACTGCAAGTATCATGCCCGCGTGGCGTTTCAGCCGGCATCCGAGCGGCGGCGGAGCAGGTGAATGGTGAATGGTGAATGGTGAATGGTAGCGGGTTGAGCTTGGAGTAAGAAGCAAGGCTCTTGTCTAGCCCTATTCACTATTCACCATTCACCCCACTTCATAGCCACCCATTCTTGCGAAACCGCCAGTAAAGAAACGTGCAGATCAGGGCAATTGCCGCCAGGACGGCCGGGTAGCCATACTCCATCCTCAGTTCCGGCATGTCGCTGAAATTCATGCCGTAAATGCCGGCGAATGCCGTCGGCACGGCCAAGATGGCGGCCCATGAGGCAAGCTTCTTGGAGATCGCCGTCTCCTGGCTTTGACCGACCAGAAGGCTCGCCTCGAAGGCGAAGGCGAGAACCTCACGCAGGCTGTCGATCTTTTCCTGGACAGTGCGGATGTGGTCGGTGACGTCGCGAAACAGCGGGTGCATGGCTGTGTGGATTTGCGGCAGATCGGCGCTGGTGAGCCGCCGGCAGACCTCCACCAGCGGCAGGGCCGCATTACGCAGGCGCAAGAGATCGCGGCGCAGCATATAAAGCCGTTCGATATCGGAGCCGGTCATCGGTTTCAGCAGAACCTTGTCCTCGATCGCCTCGACCTCGTTTTCGATCTGCTCGAGCACCGGCATGTAGTTGTCGACGATGAAATCGAGAATGGCGTAGAGGACGAAATCCTCGCCCTTGGCAAGGGAATGCGGGCAGCTTTCCCAATGCTGGCGAACGGCGGCGTAGGAGGTCGACGGGCCATGCCTGACGCTGACGATATAGCCGGCGCCGACGAACAGATGCGTCTCGCCGAAAGTGACACGGCTGTCGATCAACTGCGCCGTGCGGGCAACGATGAACAGGGCATCACCATATTGCTCGATCTTCGGCCGCTGGTGCGGATGCTCGGCGTCCTCGATCGCCAGCTCATGCAGATGGAATTGCGCCTGGACGCGCAGCAACAAATTGCGGTCGGGCTCCAGCAGTCCGATCCAGACCACGTGGCCCGGCTTCCCGGCCCATTCACCGGCTTCCTCGATCGGTATGTCGGCGATGCGCCGCCCAGCCGTATAGACACCGCAGGCGATTATGCCCGACAGCGGCGGCGCAGGAGCAAACTCGCGGACATATTCCATCGCAGCCTCCTGAAGGCGGGGCCTTCATCGCGGAACTGAGAAGTCGGCGCGTCGAAAGCTTAGCGCAATTTTCTGTCAGGTGGCGAATCCGAAATTCGCATCGGTGTCGGGAGAACTCACTTCGCCGGTGGCGTTGCAGGAAGAATAATCTTGTCCGTCTTGTCGCCCTTTGGACGATCGGCCGGCATCTGATCGCCGGTGACGATATAGTAGATCGTCTCGGCGATGTTGGTGGCGTGGTCGCCGATGCGCTCGATGTTCTTGGCGCAAAACAGGAGATGTGTGCAGGGGGTGATGTTGCGTGGGTCTTCCATCATGTAGGTCAGCAATTCGCGAAACAGCGACGTGTACATGGCATCGATCTGGTCGTCGCGGTCGCGCACGAAACCGATTTTCTCCACCGACCGCGACGCATAGACGTCGAGCACTTCCTTGAGCTGGGTCAGTGCCAGATTGGCCAAAGCCTCGAGGCCGCGGAACAGACTGTTCGGCTGGCGCCCGTCTGCGACCGCAACCACCCGCTTGGCGACGTTCTTGCCGAGGTCGCCTACCCGTTCGAGGTCCGCCGAGATGCGGATCGCGCCTACGATCTCGCGCAGATCCGTCGCCATCGGCTGGCGCTTGGCGATGATGATGATCGCCTTGTCGTCGATCTCGCGCTGTCCCTCATCCAGAACCAGGTCGTCTCGAATGACTTTCTGGGCAAGCCCCGGATCCGCATTAACCAACGCCGCGACGGCCTGCTCGACCATGCGCTCGGCATGCCCGCCCATCGCCGCGATGCGCTTCGACAGATATTTCAGCTCCTCGTCATAGGCGCTGACGATATGCACGGACTGCATGGACGAAATGCCTTCCCGGGATCTCGTGGTTGAGTCGTTCCCTCGAATCGCCGCTGATACGCTAGCCGGATGACAGAAAAAAGAAACGGCCCATTATGTGCTAGAGATAGTACCGCGTCAGCGAGCCGGCAAATGGACCGTGAACGCAGCGCCCTTGCCGACCTCCGACCTGATGGAGAGCCTGGCGTTGTGGCGGGTCAGGATATGCTTGACGATGGACAGGCCAAGGCCGGTGCCCTTCTGGGTCCGGCTGTTCTCTACGTCGACGCGGTAGAAGCGCTCGGTGATGCGCGGGATGTGTTCTTCGGGGATGCCGGGGCCGAAATCCCTGATGGTGACGTCGATGCCCGGTTCGGGATCGCTATCGCTGCGCGTGATCGACACCACGACGCGTCCGCCCGACTGACCGTATTTGCAGGCGTTTTCCAGCAGATTTTCGAAGACCTGGAAAAGCTCGTCCCGATCGCCGGGCACGTCGAGCGGCCCTTCCGCGAAATCACGCTCGATGACGACGCCGTTTTCCTTTGCGAGCGGCCCAAGCGAATCGATGACGCTGTCGATGGCCTGGCGCAGGTCGACCTCGGTTCCCGGCTTGAGATAGGGCTTCATCTCCAGGCGCGACAGCGACAGAAGGTCGTCGATGAGGCGCGCCATGCGGCTGGTCTGGTTCTGCATGATCTGCAGGAACTGCTCGCGCGCCGCGGGGTCGTTGCGGGCCGGCCCGCGCAGCGTCTCGATGAAGCCGGCGACCGAGGCGAGAGGCGTGCGCAGCTCGTGGCTGGCATTGGCAATGAAATCGGCGCGCATTCTGTCGATCCGGCGCGCCTCACTCTGGTCCTTGAACACCAGCACGTAGAGATCCGTGGCATGGCCGACAGAAGACGCGCTCACCCGATAGGCTCGTTCGACCGGCAGCTTTTCTATGTAGTCGACGCTGTCCGAAGCGACGTTGCCCGCCAAGATACTATCCAGCAAGGCCTGCATTTCCGGCGCGCGGAATTTCAGCGACAGCGACATGCCGGGGGCAATTCCGCCAAAGGCGGCAAAGGCGGCGGCGTTGGCGTGGACGATGGCGGCGGAGCGATCGAAAATGATCAGCGGATCGGCAACCGCCGCCGCGAGATATTCGCCGGAAAGCCGTTGCAGACCGCTCGCCTCGATGGCCGCGGCATTTTCGGTCGATTGACGCGCGACGCCGGCCGGCAGCATCGCAGCGGCAACCAGCACGACGCCTGCCAGAAGCACCACATAGCCGGACATGCCGGCAAAACCATACACCATCAGCACCGCAACGAAGCCAGCCGCCAGCAGCCAGCGGCTGTTCCACAGCCGCATGGCGACGGCTTGCGCCCTGCCTTTCCGCTCTGTGCCGATGTCGGCCATTTGCGCTCCGTCTGCGGCCACTTCAAGAACTTCCTGCTGGACCGGCGCTAGAGCACAGTGCGTCCAATTGGACGCACAAAGGACGCTCTACCACTTTATATGCTGCATCGTTCTTTCCGAAAATCGATTCCGATTTTCGGGCCGATGCAGTAAGGCTCCCAATAGCATGAGTCCGGAAGCTGGAAAGGTTCGTCTCGATGAAAAACGCCAGGGAAATCCCCGCCGCACCCTCATCGGGGCCGCTGAAGATCATGATCGACGGCAAGGAGCGGGAGTTCGACATCGAGGCCCCGACGCTTCCCGACTGGGTCGAGGACCGCAAGCTGACCGCCGGCGGCTATCCCTACGACAAGAAGATGAAGAGCGAGGAGTATGACGAGAGGCTAGAGAAGCTGCAGATCGAGCTGGTCAAGGCGCAGGCGTGGCTGCAGTCGACAGGCAAGCGGGTAATGTCGCTGTTCGAGGGGCGCGACGCTGCCGGCAAGGGCGGCACGATCTTCGTTTTGCGCCAGTATCTGAACCCTCGCACGGCGCGCAACGTGGCGCTGACCAAGCCGACGCCCACCGAGCTTGGACAATGGTACTTCCAGCGCTACGTCGACCACTTCCCGACGTCGGGCGAATTCGTCACCTTCGACCGCTCCTGGTATAACCGCGCCGGCGTTGAACCGGTGATGGGATTCTGCACGCCCGAGCAGCACGAGCAATTTCTGGACGAGGTTCCGCATTTCGAGCGGATGATCCGCAACGAGGGCATACATTTCTTCAAATTCTGGCTGAACATCGGCCGGGAAACGCAGCTCGAGCGATTCCATGACCGCCGCTGGAGCCCGCTGAAGAGCTGGAAGTTTTCGCCAATCGACATCGCCGGCATCACCAAATGGGACGACTACACCAAAGCGCGCGACCTGATGGTCGAGCGCACGCACAAGGAGTTCGCGCCCTGGATCATTGTGCGGGCGAACGACAAACGGCGCGCGCGGCTGGCCGTCATGCAGCGCATTCTCCTTTCGCTTCCCTATGACGGCCGCGACCTCGACGTCATCGGTAAGGAGGACAAGAAGATCATCGGCGAAGGGCCGACTTTCCTCGAAAAATAAGCTCACCTCATCAATACGCGGCTTTCATGCCGCCAGCCGGGCTATCCGCTGCAGTCGCTTCAGCGTGGTGTCGTCCTGCAGCGCCTGCTGGAAAAGCGAGATTTCCTGGTCGATGCGGTCGCAGAGCGCGCCGGTGTCCCCCCTGAGCAGGTCGCGCGTCTGCAGCAGCGCCGCGACAGGCTTCTTGGCGAGCTGCCTGGCTCTTGCCAGCGTGGCTTCCTCGACGCTGCCGTCCGTCACGATCTCGCCGACAAGGCCGAGTGCCCTGGCATCTTCGGCGGCGAGCGTGTCGCCCAGGCAGAAGAAGCGGAACGCCCCGGCATAGCCGAGCTTCTGCGGCGCCAAGATGCTGGTCGCCGCGTCCGGCACCAGGCCGAAATCGACGAACGGCACCCGAAACGTGCTCTTGCTCGAGGCGATCACCATGTCGCAGTGGAACAGAATGGTGCAGCCGACGCCGACGGCGTCGCCGTCGACACAGGCAAGGACCGGTTTCGGGAACGTCGCCAGCGTGCGGAACATATCGGTGACGGCGGCGATCAGTCGCCGATGTTTGGTGGCGTCGAGAAATTCGGAAAAGTCGGCACCGAGGCAGAAGCACCCGGCCAGGCCGCGCAGGACCACGACGCGGACGTCGTCGTCAACGGCGGCTTCGTGGAATGTCCTGGCCAGGCTTTCATAGGCCCGCCTGTCCAGCACCGGGCGGCCGTCACCCGACGACACCGTGACGATCAGCGTGTGATTGCGGAATTCTGCTTTTGAGTGAACGTTCATGGCCTCTCTCCAATCTCACGAGGCGCGTCTCTGTCCGAGCATGTCCGGGTACCCTCTGGCCAGCACCGGCGCAAAGTGGTTGCGGCGCGAACGCACCACGTCGAGCGTGTGCTCGTTGAAGGTGAGCAGGGTGGCAACCACCTGCTGGTTGCCATAGGTACGCTGGTAACCGAGCGGCGTTGCCAGGAAATGCAGCTGCAGCGCGCGAAGCACCCACATCGGCTCGAATTCGATGATCACCTGGTTGACGTTGCGCTTCAGACCCCACTCGACGAAGCCGGCGATCAGCTCGGTGCCGACCGTCGACACGCCGCGCCGACCGTCGCGGAATCCCGGCGCAACCGCATAGCGGGTCAGTTCATAGACATTCGGGCCCGACGGTGGGATTCCCTCATAAAGGTCCGCCAGCACATCGGTTAGAAGATGTGCCCGGGTCGTCGGCAACATCCGCTGATAACCGGCGAGCTCGCCATTGCGGATGACGATCTGGTGCACTGCCTCGTCGTGGTCGAATTGATCGATCTCGAGGCCATCGGGGTGCTGCAGATCGGTCCATCCCATCTCTTCGACGAAAACTCTGTAACGCAAACGATGAACTGCCTCCCAGAGGTCGGGCCGTTCCATCAATTCCTGGGTCGTGAGGGAAAAAAGCATTTGCCGTCTCCTAGTTTCAATAGGAAGATACGGCCGTGCTTTCCCAAAAAAATTACGCGATCACGCAAGCAAGAATTTCTAGGCCGGCGCGGCCGACCTAGTTAATATAGCCGCGCCTTATCGCTTCCGCGACGGCCTGGACCCGGTTGACGGCACCGAGTTTGCTTTTGGCGTTAAGAAGGTGTTTCTCTGACGTGTGTTCCGAAATGCCGAGAATTTGTGAAATCTCCCATTCGGACTTGCCAACGGCGGCCCATTGCAGGCATTCGCGCTCACGCGGCGTCAATTCGACATGGTCGATGGTTTTGCCCGCCATGGTGTGTAGCTGCATGGCGCGGCCAATCGCATAAGTCGAGACCAGCGACACCAGCCCGAACTCGGCGCCCGACAATTCGACAGCCTCGCCGCCTAGCGACACCATGACGATCTGGCCATCGAGCGTGATTAGCGGGAAGGCCAACCCGTCGCGCAGCTTGAATTCGCCGGCGTCGCCCATCACCTCGCCGCCGCCCTTGCCGATACGGATGCCCTGAGACGCTTCCCGCCACTGGAATGGCGCTTGAAGCTGCTTCATGTGACTGACGACGGGGTCGTGATCGACGTAATTACGCGCGACGTAGCGCTCAAGCCATTCAGCCGGCCAGTCGCAAAGCAGCACATGGTCCTTTTGCTGGTTTCTCGGCGTGCCGGGTTGCGGCACGGTCCCGGCCATAAGCGCCGTCAGCCCGAACCCGCTTGTTACCCCCAGCAGCTTTTCGCAGACGGCGGCGGCTGTGCCGGCGTGCTGCAACTGATCTATCAACTCCAGGGTACGATCGAAATGGCCCATCGCAACATCTACCCCATGTTGCCTTCCGCTCTTGAGGCCAATGGCAGTGATCAACCCGCACCACGCCATCAACCCCGGACTGCAAAGCTGCTTCCCCTGTGCGTCCTACTGCTCCTCTTCAGCCGGCATCACGCAGTCACTTGCAAACTCACTAAACAATATCCCTAAATTGCAATGATGAAACCAAAAACCGTTGTACCTGTGTTTTTTTCGTACAAAAATCTGTGTTATTTCGTACGAAAGCCGGGGCAAGACCGGACGGAGTCGTCGCGTGGCATTTCGGCGCATATCCATTTCATTGATCTCGATATTGATCGGAGCGCAATCGCTTGCGGCTGCTGCGCTCGCCGCGGAGCCGCAGGTGCCGGTGTTTTGGGACGCCAAGGAGCGGCTGCCAAAGCCGGACCTTTCTATGCTGCCGCGGCTGCGATTCCTGACCACCACGGATTTCCCGCCGTTCAATTTCCTCGATGGGGCAGGCCGGCTGTCGGGCTTCCATGTCGACCTGGCGCGCGCCATCTGCGCCGAGCTCGGCATTGCCGAAAAATGCCAGATCCAGGCGCTGCCCTGGGCCGAGCTCGAAGGTGCGCTCGGGAAAGGCGAGGGCGAAGCGATCATTGCCGGCATCGCCGCGACGCCGGAGTCGCGGTCGAAATACGCATTTTCACGCTCCTACCTGCAATTTCCGGCACGCTTCATCATGCTGAAGACACAGGCGCTGACCGAACCAATGTTCGACAAGCTGCGCAGCAAGCGTGTCGGCGTGATCGCCGGCTCCGCGCACGAGCGGATGCTGCGCGATTATTTCGGCGACGTCCAAATCGTCGCCTTCGCAAAGCCGGAGGAGCTTTATGGCGAGCTGAAAGCCGGCAAGATCGACGCCGCCTTCGGCGACGGCATGCGTTTCGCCTTCTGGCTCGGCGGTTCGGATGCAGCGGGCTGCTGCCGCTTTGCCGGCGGCCCCTATCTGGCGCCCGAATATCTCGGCTCAGGCATGGCAATCGCCACCAGGGCCGACGATCCGGCACTGGCCGCCGCTTTCGACTACGCGCTGCAGGAAATCTCGGTGAAAGGCACGTTCGCCGAGTTCTATCTGCGCTATTTTCCCGTCAGTTTTTTCTGAGCTTGGCCGCCGGCTCAGGTCAGCGTGCGAAGGCGGGCCTTGGCGGCTCGCGCAATGGCGGCGACCGTCAGCGCATCGAGGTCGAGTTCCCGGCGGACGAGCTGCAGGACGCGCACCTCCTCCAGGCGCATCTCGAGATCGACGGCTGCGACCTCGAAGGCGGCCGCATAGGCGGTGTCACGCAGGCGTTCGGGCAGCGCCTCGGCGACGCGCGCCAGGACGCCCTCCAGCCCGTCCTTTTCCTGCAGCATTTTCTGGCAGGCCTGGGCGACCTCGACCAGCCGCTCCTGGTTGAAATCCTCAAACACCGGCCAGGATCGAACGACGTCGCCGATCCGCGCCAGTTCGACGTCGGTCATGTCGCGGTCTGACGCCGAGGTGATGACCATCAGGTAGATCATGGCTTCGTGTGGCGACAATGGCATTTACAACTCCTTGAGATGGTCCCGAAGTTAGGAACGAGGGACCGGCGCCGCAAGGAAAAACAGCCGCGATCGTTGGCGCTCCGGTCACGCGTTGGAACTTGATCCATCCTGACTATCGGGACGGGGGCTCTTAATCTTCTTGCCTGATCACGGTCCTGCCCGAAAACCGGGTTCCACTTTTCGGGATCATGGTCTAGAGCATGCGGCTGCCGGCATGGATGCTGGCAAAGTTGCAGGAATAGCATCATGGCCGAACAACAGCCGATCGATCTCAGCCCGGAAGTCCTCGCCGCCGCCGCCGAAAGCAAGGCGTGGCCATTCGAGGAAGCGAAAAAGATCGTCGCCCGCTACGCGAGCAGCGGCTACCCGGAAACGGTGCTGTTCGAGACCGGCTACGGCCCGTCCGGCCTGCCGCACATCGGCACGTTCGGCGAGGTGGCGCGCACATCTATGGTGCGCCACGCCTTCCGCGTGCTGACCGAAGACAAGGTCAAGACGCGGCTGCTGTGCTTCTCCGACGACATGGACGGATTGCGCAAGGTGCCGGACAATGTGCCTAACAAGGACATGCTGCGCGCCTATCTCGGCAAGCCGCTGACCAGGATACCGGACCCGTTCTCCAATGAGTATCCGTCCTTCGGCGCCGCCAATAACGCACGGCTGCGCGCTTTCCTCGACCGTTTCGGCTTCGATTACGAATTCGCTTCCTCGACCGACTATTATACTTCCGGCCGCTTCGACGCGACGCTGCTCAAGATGCTCGAGCGCTTCGATAAGGTGATGGCAATTATGCTGCCGTCGCTGCGCGAGGAGCGGGCGCTGAGCTATTCGCCCTTCCTGCCGATCCATCCCAAGACCGGCATCGTCATGCAAGTCGCGATCGACGAGCGCAAGCTCGACGCCGGCACCATCGTGTGGCGCGACCCGGACACCGGCGAGCGCTTCGAGACGCCGGTGACCGGCGGCCATGCCAAGCTGCAATGGAAGCCTGATTGGGCGATGCGCTGGGCAGCACTCGGCGTCGACTACGAGATGTCCGGCAAGGATCTGATCGATTCCGTCAAGCTCGCCGGTCAGATTTGCCGCGCGCTTGATGCTCCGGCGCCGGAGGGCTTCAATTATGAGCTGTTCCTCGACGAGCACGGCCAGAAGATCTCGAAGTCGAAGGGCAATGGGCTGACCATCGACGAGTGGCTGACTTACGCGCCAACCGAGAGCCTTAGCCTTTATATGTTCCAGCGCCCGCGAACCGCGAAGAAGCTTTATTTCGACGTCATCCCGAAGGCGGTAGACGAATATTACACGTTCCTCTCTGCCTATCAGCGGCAGGACTGGAAGGAGCGGCTGGGCAATCCGGTCTGGCACATGCATGACGGCAATCCCCCGGCAGTCGACCTGCCGGTTCCGTTCTCGCTGCTGCTCAACCTGGTCAGCGCTTCGAATGCCCAAAACAGGAGCGTGCTGTGGGGTTTCATTTCGCGCCACGCGCCGGGTGTGACGCCGACGACCCATCCCGAGCTCGACCGGCTGGCCGAATATGCCATCCGCTATTTCGACGATTTCGTGAAGCCGGCCAAAGTGTACCGTGCTGCCGACGCGGTCGAGCGCGAGGCGCTGACCAAGCTTTCGGAAGCGCTCGCCGCGCTGCCGGCCGATGCCGACAGCGAGGCGATCCAGAACGCTGCCCTCAATGTTGCGCGCAAGATCGAGCGGTACCAGGATCATTCCAAGCAGAGCCCGGAGGGCGGACCCGGAGTCTCCGTCGCCTTCTTCCAGATGATCTATCAGGTGCTGATAGGTCAGGAACGCGGGCCGCGCTTCGGCTCCTTCGCCGCGCTCTACGGCATCGCCGAAACGCGCGAGCTCATTCAGCGGGCGCTGGCTGGTCAGCTGGCGGCATGAGGACGCCGTCTTGCTCCTGCAGGATCGAGCTAGGCGCTACAGGCGCGGATCGCGACGCAGCCGGGAGCGGCGGCAGGCCTGAAACGCTCGGCGCCGGCCCGAAGACGCCTTTTTTTGCTGCACGCGCCTTCTCGCCGGCTTCCACGTAAGGGCCGCCCTTGGCGGCGCGCGCCCAGCCATTTTCGACCAGCCATTGGCCGATATCCTGATTGCCGATCCGGCACTCGGCGGCGATCAGATCACGACCGCCTTCGGGCGGCACGGCACAGACCACCGCACGACTGCGGAGAAAGGCGCGGAAGGCCGTTCGGGCCCGGATGCCGCAATTCCAGGACTCGCCGCCGTCGGTGCAAGTCTCCTCCTGCTTGACGATGTCGATACCGGAAACCGCAATCGAATAGCCCTTTGCTTCGATGACCCCGGCGGCCGACGCGACGGGCTGGAACAGTTTCGTGCCTTTCCAGTCGTCGGGCATTTTCGTTTTTGGCGGCTTGGGCGGTCCGGCCAATGCCAGATCGCTCAACGGGGCGCGCGGCTCTATCCGTTCAAGCTCGTTGGAACCGAGCTGCGGCGGCACCACGATTTCTGGATCGATTGCCCTCGAATGCGCCGCCTGCTTGGCCGGCACTGGTTTCGGGATGGCCGACGTAGCCGGCGCGGCGGGGTGCGGTTCAGGGCCGACCTGGATTTGCTCCCAAGGGCCGCCGCTTTCGCTCTGGACGGCGCGGCCGCCGGCGACAATTGCCGTGGCCATCGCCGGGATCGCCAGAACAGCCAAGGCAAGGTGAGGCAGACGCACCGGCCCCGCGCCTACTGGCTTGCCCAGACAATCCGCGCCACCCATTCGACATCGCGCATGGGGATGTCGCGGTCAGGGTGATCGGGATTGAGGGAGACCAGCGCGATCGACCTCGGTGTCTGGCGGTCGAGCACCTTGGCCATCACCTCGCCGGCATTGGTCTTGACGACGACGCGATCACCCTTTCGTATGGTAGCCCCCGGTTCGACGATCAGGACATCGCCATTGCGGTAGAGCGGCAGCATGGAATCGCCCTGGACCTTCAAGGCATAGGAGGTTTCGGTTGCCCGTGCCGGAAGCTCGATCAGGTCCCATCCCTGCCCCGCCGGAAACCCGGCGTCGTCGAAGAAGCCACCGGCGCCCGCCTGGGCGAAGCCGAGCAGCGGCACCGACGATCTCTGCACGGGCAGTGCGCCGGAATTACCCCGACCCTCGACCAGCCCCGCAAATTCATCCAGCGAGGCGCCGGTCGCCTCGATGATCTTGGCCAGCGATTCGGTCGACGGCCATCGCGGCCGTCCATCTGAGGACAGCCGCTTCGATTTGTTGAAGGCGGTCGAGTCGAGGCCAGCGCGCCTGGCCAGTCCGGAGGCCGAAAGCGAATAACGCTCGGCAAGAGCGTCGATGGCGGCCCAAACGCGGTCGTGCGAGAGCACCTTGCTCTTCCTTCGAAACAGGAAAAAATACCTTCCCTGTTCTACCCCTTGGCCGCCATCTTGTCCACCGCCGAAGACGGCGTCACGCTGCCTCCTTGGCCTCGTCCCTGGTATAGGGATCGAAGCGCTCGTAGAAGGTCTCGCCCTTCTCCGCCATATCGAGCAGCAGCTTCGGCGCCTTGAACTCGGTGCCGTATTTCTTCTGCAGGCGCTTGGCGAGTTTGACGAATTTCTTCGCGCCGATGCCGTCGATGTAGGATAGTGCACCGCCTGTATAAGGCGCGAAGCCGAAGGCCAGGATCGAGCCGACATCGGCCTCGCGTGGGTCGGTAACGATGCCCTCTTCCATCACCCGTACCGCCTCAAGCGCGATGGTGACCAGCAGCCGCTGCTTCAGTTCCTCATAGTCGACCTGCTCCGGCGCCAGCTGCGGGTAGAGATCCCTGAGGCCTGGCCACAGCTTCTTTTTGGCCGGTTTTGCCGGATAGTCATAGAAGCCCTTGCTGTTCTTACGGCCCAAGCGACCATGCGTGTCGACCATCGTGTTGATCAGCGCCATCTGCTTCGGATCGACCGCCTTGTCGCCGAGGTCGCGCATGGTCTGCTTCATGATCTTCTGGGCAAGGTCGATCGCCGTCTCGTCGGTCAACGCCAAAGGACCGACCGGCATGCCGGCGGCCTTGGCCGCGTTCTCGATCATTGGCGCCGGAACACCTTCGATCAGCATCTTGTAGGCCTCCGACATGTAGCGCAGCACGCAGCGATTAACATAGAAACCGCGCGTATCGTTGACGACAATCGGCGTTTTCTTGATGGCACGGACAAAGTCGATAGCGGTTGCCAGCGCCTTGTCGCCGGTCTTCTTGCCGAGGATGATCTCGACCAGCATCATCTTGTCGACCGGCGAGAAGAAATGGATGCCGATGAAATTCTTCGGCCGCGCCGAATTCCTGGCCAGCGATGTAATCGGTATGGTCGACGTATTCGAGGCGAAGATCGCCGACGGCTTGAGTACAGCCTCGGCCTGTTCGGTGGCAGCCTTCTTTACGGCCGAATCCTCGAATACCGCCTCGACCACAAGATCGCAGCCGGCGAGATCCGCATAGTCGGCCGTCGGCGTGATCAGCGATAGCAACTGGTCCTTGTCCTGTGGCTTGGCACGGCCCTTCTTTACCTGATCCGAGATCAGGTTGTCGGAATGCGCCTTGCCCTTGGCCGCGGATTCCATGTCGCGGTCGAGCAGCACCACCGGAATGCCGGCCTTGGCCGTCACATAGGCGATACCGGCGCCCATGAAGCCGGCGCCGAGTACGCCGATCTTCTTGAACTTCGTTTCCGGCACTCCGGCCGGGCGGCGCGCGCCCTTGTTCAGTTCCTGCAGCGACACGAACAATGAGCGGATCATCGCTGCCGCTTCCCTGGTCTGCATGATCTCGGTGAAATAGCGTTGCTCGATCCGCAAGGCGGTGTCGAACGGCACCAGCAGGCCCTCGTAGACGCATTTCAGGATGGCGGCAGCGGCGGGATAGTTGCCATAGGTCTCGCGGCGCAGGATGGCGATGGCCGGCGGCCACAGATTGGCACCGGCCATCGAATAGATCGGAGCGCCGGGCAGCTTGAAGCCTTTTTCGTCCCAGGGCGCCACGGGTTTCAAGCCGTTCTTGATCATCGCCTTGGCGGTTTCGACCAGCTTGTCCGGCTCGGCAATCTCATGGATCAGGCCCATCGACTTGGCCTTTTGCGGCGACAGCGTCTGGCCGGAGGTCAACATTTGCAGCGCCTGCTGCTGGTCGGTCAGCCGTGGCACGCGCTGGGTGCCGCCGGCGCCCGGAAAAATGCCGATCTTCACTTCGGGAAGCGCCATCCTCACCTGGTCGGAATCGGCCGCGACACGGCCATGGCAGGCGAGCGACAATTCGAACGCGCCGCCCATGCAGGTGCCGTTGATCGCCGAAACCCACGGCTTGCCCGAGGTTTCCAGCTTACGGAACAGGCCATTCATAGTGCCCGCATTGTCGAACAGCGCCTTGGTCGCCTTCTCCGGGTCCTTCGCCTTGTCGGCGGCGAAGGTCGCCAGCATCTTCTGCAGCATGGTGATGTCGGCGCCGCCCGAGAACGTATCCTTGCCGGAGGTGATCACCGCGCCCTTTATCGCTGCATCGCTCGCCACTTTGTCGACGATGGCATTCAGTTCGAGCATCACCTCCTCGGTGAAGACGTTCATCGAACGGTCCGGCATGTTCCAGGTGACCAGCGCAATGCCGTCGGCGTCGATGTCGAGGGTGAAATTGGTGTAGCTCATCATCTCTCTCCGTCAGACGCGTTCGATGATCGTTGCGGTGCCCATGCCGGCGCCGATGCAAAGCGTCACCAGTGCAGTGTTGAGGTCGCGGCGTTCCAGTTCGTCCAGCACCGTACCGAAGATCATCGCACCGGTGGCGCCGAGCGGATGGCCCATGGCGATGGCACCGCCATTGACGTTGATCCGGTCATGCGGAATGTCGAAAGCCTGCATGTAGCGCAGCACCACCGAAGCGAACGCCTCGTTGAGCTCGAACAGGTCGATATCCGACAGCTTCATCTTCGCCCGCTTCAACAGCTTCTCGGTGACGTCGACGGGGCCGGTCAGCATCAGCACCGGTTCGGAGCCGATGTTGGCGAACGCACGGATGCGTGCGCGCGGTTTGAGGCCGAGCGTCTTTCCGGCCTTTTTCGAGCCAAGCAGCACGGCCGCCGCGCCATCGACGATGCCAGACGAATTGCCGGCATGGTGGACGTGGTTGACCTCTTCCACCTCGGGATGCTTCTGCACGGCGACGGCGTCGAAGCCGCCCATTTCGCCCGGCATGACAAAGGACGGATTGAGCGCGGCCAGCGACTGCATGTCGGTCGAAGGCCGCATGTGCTCGTCGTGATCGAGAATGGTCAGGCCGTTCTGGTCCTTGACCGAGATCACCGAATTCTTGAAGCGGCCCTCGCCCCACGCCTTGGCGGCACGCTTCTGGCTTTCGACCGCGTAGGCATCGACATCGTCGCGCGAAAAGCCGTATTTGGTGGCGATCAGGTCGGCAGATATGCCTTGCGGCACGAACCAGCCGGGCAGGCCGACCGACGGGTCCATGAACCAGGCGCCGCCGGAGGCGCCCATGCCGACGCGCGACATCGATTCGACGCCACCGGCAATGACGATCTCGTCGGCGCCCTGCGCGATCTTGGCGGCGCCGAAATTGATGGCGTCCAGTCCCGAGGCGCAGAAGCGCGATATCTGCATGCCAGGCGCCTTGGTGTCGTAGCCGGCCTCGAAAGCAGCGGCACGTGGAATGACCGCACCCGCCTCGCCAACCGGATCGACACAACCGAAGATGATGTCGTCAACAGCGGCGGTGTCCAGCCCGTTGCGGTCGCGGATGGCCTCGAGCACCTTGGCGCCGAGCCGCACCGCCGGCACTTCGTGCAGCGAGCCATCCTTCTTGCCCCTGCCACGCGGCGTGCGCACGGCATCATAGACATAAGCTTCGGCCATTTTCCTGCTCCTTGGGTTTGCTGAAACTCGCTCAGAGCGAGCGCCCGATCAGCAATTTCATGATCTCGTTGGTGCCGCCGTAGATGCGCTGGACGCGGGCGTCGCGGAACATGCGCGCTATCGGATATTCATTCATGTAGCCATAGCCGCCATGCAATTGAAGGCATTCGTCGACGACTTTTCCTTGCAGGTCTGACAGCCAGTATTTGGCCATCGAAGCCGTCACCGGGTCGAGGCCACCGTTAATGTGGCGGGCAACGCAGTCATTATAGAAGACGCGGCCGATGGTCGCCTCGGTCTTCAATTCGGCAAGCTTGAACTGGGTGTTCTGGAATTCGATGATGGCCTTGCCGAAGGCCTTGCGCTCCTTGACGTAGTCGATGGTAAGCGCCAGGGCCCGCTCGACCATGGCGATAGCAGTGGTGCCGATCTGCAGCCGCTCCTGCGGCAATTGTTGCATCAACTGGACGAAGCCCTGGCCTTCGTCGTTGCCGAGCAGGTTCGAGGTCGGCACACGCACGTCGTTGAAGAACAGTTCCGACGTGTCGTTGGCCTTGAGGCCGATCTTGTCGAGGTTGCGGCCGCGCTCGAAACCCTCCACCTCGTCAGTCTCGACGACGATCAGCGAGATGCCCTTGGCGCCCTTCTCAGGATCGGTCTTGGTAACGACGATGATGAAATTGGCGAGCTGGCCGTTGGTGATAAAGGTCTTCGAGCCGTTGAGCTTGTACCGGTTGCCGTCCTTTTCGGCGCGCGTCTTGACGCCTTGAAGGTCGGAGCCCGCACCCGGCTCGGTCATGGCGATGGCGCCGATCAGCTCGCCGCTCGCCAGCCTCGGCAGCCACTTCTTCTTCTGCTCCTCCGAGCCGTAGTGGAGGATATAGGGGGCAACGATCGAATTGTGCAGGCCAATGCCGAACCCGTCGACGCCGACATGGCCGATCGCCTCGATGATGGCGCTCTCATGCGCGAAGGTGCCGCCCGATCCGCCATATTCCTCCGGCATCGAGGCGCAGAGCAGGCCGGCAGCACCCGCCTTCAGCCAGCTTTCGCGGTCGACCATCTCGTTCTTCTCGAACTCGTCGTAACGCGGCGCGATCTCTTCAGACATGAAGCGGTGCGCCATGTCGTAAAGCATGCCGACCTCGTCCGCCGCCCAGGCGGGCTTGGGAAGGCCAAGGATTTCGGCGGGGTTGGTCATGCTTTCTCCCTCGCGCCGACGTTCCCCTCCCCCTCGAGGGGAGGGTGGCCGCGAAGCGGCCGGGTGGGGTCGCCGATGACGTGCTCGACCTTATCTTTTACAACCTGCGCTACGTGCCACGGCATTGCGATCGTTCTCCTCCCAAGGCATGCACCAGAATGGAGGTCGGCGCACTGCACGCAGGACCCCTCCCGGTCCTTCGGGCCACCCTCCCCTCGAGGGGGAGGGGAACGCCGAACCTAGAACGCTTCCGCCGGCAGTGCCATCAATGTGTCGGCACCGCTGGAGATGCGGGCAAGATGCGCCGACGTCTCCGGCATGATCCGCTCTATGAAGAAGCGCGCCGTCACCAGCTTGTTGTCGTAGAAAGACGAAGCGCCGTCGGCGCCATTCGTCAATTTCGCTGCGGCCACCTTGGCCATCTGGGCCCACATATAGCCCAGCGCCACCAGGCCGAAGAGATGCATGTAGTCGGTCGAGGCGGCACCGGCATTGTCGGGCTTGGCCATGCCGTTCTGCACCAGCCACATCGTCGCCGCCTGCAGATCGTTGAGGCCCTTCTTCAGCGCCTTGGTGAAGGGCGCAATCTTTTCGTCGGTGCGGTTTTCCTCGCAGAACTCGCCGACTTCCTTAAAGAAAGCCTGGATCGCGCGACCGCCATTCAAGGCCAACTTGCGGCCGACGAGGTCGAGCGCCTGGATGCCGTTGGCACCCTCATAGATCATGGCGATGCGAGCATCGCGGACGAACTGGCTCATGCCGTGCTCTTCTATATAGCCGTGGCCGCCGAACACCTGCTGCGCCATTACCGCATGATCGAAACCCTTGTCGGTGAGCACGCCCTTGACCACCGGCGTCATCAGGCCGGTGTAGTCGTCGGCCGCCTGGCGATCCTTGTCGTCACTGGAGCGGTGAGCGATGTCGGACTTGATCGCCGTCCACAGCGCCAGCGCGCGGCCGGCCTCGTTGAAAGCCTTCATGGTCATCAGGCTGCGGCGGATGTCCGGATGGACGATGATCGGATCGGCCTTCCTGTCCGGCGCCATCGGCCCTGACAGCGAGCGGCCCTGCAGACGATCCTTGGCGTAGGAAACCGCATTCTGGTAGGCAACCTCCGACAGTGAGAGCCCCTGCAGGCCGACGCCAAGCCGCGCCTCATTCATCATGGTGAACATTGCTTTCAGGCCGCCATTGGCCTCGCCGAGCAGCGTGCCTTCAGCGTCGTCGTAATTCATGACGCAGGTCGAATTGCCATGGATACCCATCTTCTCCTCGATCGAGCCACAGGAGACGGTGTTCTTCTCGCCCGGATTGCCTGAGGCATCGAGCTTGAGCTTCGGCACGATGAACAGCGAGATGCCCTTCACGCCATCCGGCGCGCCCTCGATACGGGCCAGCACGAGGTGGACGATATTGTCCGACATGTCATGCTCGCCGGCCGAGATGAATATCTTCTGGCCGGAGATCCTGTAGGTGCCGTCGCCATTTGGGACGGCCTTGGTGCGCAGCAGGCCAAGATCGGTTCCGCAGTGCGGCTCGGTCAGGTTCATGGTGCCGGTCCAGGCGCCCTCGACCAGCTTCGGCAACCATGTTGCCTTCTGCTCTTTGGTGCCATGGGTGATGATCGCAGCGATCGCGCCCTGCGTCAGGCCGGCATACATCATCAGCGACATATTGGCCGACACCATATATTCGGCAACCGCAGTGTGCACCGCGTAGGGCAAGCCTTGCCCGCCAAACTCGACAGGTGCCGCGAGCCCCATCCAGCCGCCCTCGCGATACTGGTCGAAGGCTTCCTTGAAGCCTTTCGGCGTCGTTACCGAACCGTCGTCATTGTGCACGCAGCCTTCCACGTCGCCGACACGGTTCAGCGGCTGCATCACGTTTTCGGCGAGCTTCGCGCCCTCGGCAAGGATGGCCTCGAGCACATCCGACGTCGCGTCGGAAAATCCGGGAAGATTGGAATAACGCTGATATCCCAGCACTTCGTTCAGCACGAACAGCGTGTCCCGGACCGGCGCTCTGTAGATCGGCATGCGTTTCCTCCACCATGCGGTCTTGGCCCCGAAATCAGCCCCAGCATATGAGGATGGCAGGCGGACCAACGTTACGGTCGAGATAACAAATATTGACGTTTGCGTAAACGTCAATTCTGCGGTGCGGCAAATTTTCTGCCGCGCGCCAAGACGGCAAACGACGAAAGACGGCAAACGACGAAAGACGGCAAACGACGAAGAACCGCGCAGCGAAAGCCACGCGGTTCTCATTCGTCGGAAATCGACAGGTTAGTTTAGCTCGCCACGCTGGCCTGCGGCGCCGAGCGCTCGATCAGCATTTGCCGGACGGTCGACATCGAAGCACTCAGTTCGCTGATGGCGTCGTCGATCAGCGCCCGCTGCTTCTGCAGACGGGCAAGCTGCTTCTCCGACTTGTCGAGCGCCAGCCGCAACTGCTTGGTGTTGGAGCCGTTCGGATCGTAGAGGTCCATCATCTGCTTGACGTCGCGCAGCGAGAACCCGACCTTGCGGCCAAGCAGGATCAGCTTCAGCCGGGCCCTGTCGCGGCGCGTATAGAGACGGGTCGATCCGTCACGCTGCGGGTTGAGTAGACCCTTGTCCTCATAGAAACGCAGCGTACGCAGCGTCACTCCGTATTTCTTGGCCATTTCGCCGATGCGGACAAGCTCTTCACCGGCTTCGCTCGACATATCGTTGGTGTTGGCCGCGGCTTGGCCGGGCGAAATAAGTTTCATGGTCACTGGCTTTCCCCGTCTGGTGGCGTCGCGGTCGCGGACCTTGCGTCGCCTGAGTGAAAGCGGGGGCGTGCTTCCACTCGTGGTTTCAACAAACAAATCGCAAACGGCGTAATGCGCTCATTTACGTTTACGTCAATTCTATATCGATAGCCGCCTCACCACGCAAGAGCGTTCTGGGCTTGGAACTTTATGCCGCAGCGCCGGCGGATGACCCAAAGGCCGCGGCCGATTTCGGAAGCGATCATGCGGCAGATCAAAATTCTACAGCGTCCTTTGTGCGTCCAAAAAGACAGGTGGCGCGGTCGGCGGCCAGTCGACAAAGTTGCAACTTCTTAAGCTTGGTTAACGCGTTGTTTACCACGTTGGGGCGAAATGTGCGCATGTCGGTTACCCGTGTCTATCCTGTATTGAATTTTTCACGGTTTTTCGGAGCGCGGATGAGACCCGGGAAGCTCGTCTTCCACTGCAACAAGCCAAGCAGTCGCCTTCGTCCCGGCAGGACTTTGGGAACCTGGTGAAAGCCAGCAATTCTGAAACGGGCGCATTGATGAACAGCAAGCGGTCCTACCTCGATACACTCAACGCCGGCAGGCAACGCAGGCCGCACACGACGCTTGAAGAGCTCAACCGCTCCCTGGAAACTCTGGAGCAGCGACTGGAGCGGACGCGCGAGGAGACGGCAAGCCACCCCGATCCGCGCCGACCAGCGGCAGAACCGCGCTATCCCAGCGCCCAACCCTATGGCCAGCAGCGCCGGTATGAGGATCCACGCGTGCAACGGCCGAAAGGTCCAGCAGCGGCTTTCGACCAGAATTACCAGGCGATCGCCCGCGATATCGACCGGGTGCGCGGTCAGGAGGACGGCGTCGCCCTAGCCGGCAAGATCGCCGGGGAATTGCGCGGCCTGCGCGAAGAGCTGCGGCAGCAGATGACCTCCGGCCTGCAACGCGAGTTCGATGTGCTGCGCAAGAATATTGAGCGAGCCTTCCAGTCAAATGGCGGCGACAAAGGCAGCGCCGAACTCGGCGTCGAATTCGAGCGGCTTTCCGGCGCCATCCAGACACTGGCCGAAAAAAGCGACGACAGAAGCGTCAATATGCTGCGGCTCGAGCTTGAGCAGGTCAAGGCCGCGCTCGATACGCTGGCGCGCGAGGAGAGCGTGCAGGCGGTCGGCCGCCGCTGGGACGAATTCGACCGCCGCTGGAACGCCTTCGAGGACCGCGTCGACGCCGATCAGCGCAAGCGCTCCGATGCACCCGGCCTGTCGGCGTTGACGGAGCGGCTCGAACAGATCAGCAATGCCGTCAGCAATCTGCCGGAATCGCTGTCGCTGCGCTCGCTCGAGGAAAAGGTCCGCACGCTTGCCGGAGCGGTCGACCATTTCGCCCGCCAGCAGGACAATCGCGGGAGCGACACATTCAGTCAGATCGACGAGCGGCTCGACGAGATTTCCCGCGCGATCGTCGCCTCGACGGTTGCCGCGCAAGCCAATTCGTTCGACCCCGAGCCCTTCGAACGCATCGAGAAGCGGATCGATTCACTGGCCCAGCAAATCGAAGAAGTGTCGCAGGATCGTCCGGGTCGGGAGGTCATCGACCGTCTCAACACATTGTCGAGCCGTGTGGATGAGCTGGCCGGCCGAGCCAATCTGCCGGAACAGGCGATGGAGCGGCTTGCCAGGCAAGTCGCGCTTATTGCCGACAAGATCGACCATGCACCTGCCATGCCCGACGCGGACTACATCTTCCAGGGGCTCGAGCAGCGCTTCGACGTGCTGTCCAGCATGATGGAACGTCGCCAGGGCGACGCCATCGAACAAGGCAACATGCTGTTTCGCGACCTTGAGCGCCGGTTGGACGAGGTCGCCGACAGGCTCGACCAGCGCATGCCGCAGGTCGACAGCGCCGGCATCATGGATGCCATCGACGCCCGCTTCACCGCGCTGGCCAAGCGGATGGAGACGCGCGTTCCGGATCCTGCCAACGAGGCGGCGATCCGTGGCCTGGAGAGCCGGCTCGAAGACATCTCAAGCCGGCTGGATTCGTCCGCGGCACAGGTCGCCAGCATCGACCCGGCGTTGATCCGCAGCCTTGAAGCGCAGGTCGCCGGCCTGACGGCGCATCTTTCCAAGCCCGGCACGCCGCTGCCGGAATTCGACGACATCAGCCCGCGCCTCAACGAAATCGAGAAGTCGCTGGCCGGAACCCGCGATTCCATCCTCGGCGCGGCGCGCGAGGCGGCTGAGAGCGCCGTCCGCTCGCTGGCCGGATCAAGCGCGAACACGGCGGCCGTTACCGGCCTCGCCCACGACCTGAAGACGCTTGAGGCACTGACGCGCCGTTCGGACGAGCGCAATTCGAGGACGTTCGAGGCTATCCACGATACGCTGCTCAAGATCGTTGACAGGCTTGGTTCACTGGAGACCGGCGAACCGGCAAGCGCGGAGTTGAGCAAGCGCTTCGGCCGGGCATCCAAGATCTCGGTGCAGGACGCACCGTCGATGGACCTCGACCAGCCGCTGCCGTTGACGGGCAGCATGGCCGATCTCGACGGCCGCGCCGCGGCGCTCGTGCGCGACGAACCAGGTCCGCGTACGCCGGCTGAGGCCGCCGCCGCAGCCGCCCTGGCGGCTCTCGGTTCAGACACGACGCGTGAAAAAACCGAGCAAGGCGGCGGCAGGAAATCGATGTTAGGCGGGCTGGCGCGCGCCTTGAAGGGCAAGAAGGACGCCGAGATGCCGCCGCTTGCAGGCTCGGCGCCGAGCGCCGAGATACCGAGCGTCGATCTCGACGAGCCCCTCGACCCCAAGCTCGCCAACCGGCCACTGGAACCCGGCTCCGGCGCACCCGACCTCAGCGCCATCATGAAGCGCGTGCGCGACGAGCGCGGGCAGCCGTCCCGGGAAGGCGGCGCTGAGGCGGCGAAATCGGACTTCATCGCGGCAGCCAGACGGGCTGCGCAAGCGGCGGCCGCCGAGGCGGACGCCCTCAAGCGCCAGTCGACGATGAAAGGCCCGGTCAAGGCACTCAGGATCGGCGACCTGCTCAAGGCGCGGCGCAAGCCGATCCTGATGGGGGCAATCGCCATCATGCTGGCGCTTGCCGGCCTGCAACTGGGCAAAGCCTTCTTCTCCGACCCGGTCGAAGTCGCCAACAATGAGGCGGCACCGGCCGTGGCCGTACAGCCGGTGGAAACTGCATTGGCCAGCGTTGCCAGCGAGCCGAAGGCGGACGCGCAGACGACAGCACAGGAGAGCGCGCCGTCGCCCACCGTCAGGCAGGCAATGACCAAGGACGACACGGCGGCGCAAACTGGCCCCGCCACAGCGGCAACCGAGGCATCGACGGCGCCCTCGGCTGCCGCGGCATCCGCTGACCTAGCGGCGCCAGACACCACGGCCGCAGTGCCCGCGCCTGCAGCGGCGACGGTCAGCTACGCCGAGCCAATGGCTGCCGCGCCTGCTATCACCACCGCTGCGACGCAGGACACGACGGGCACGGTGCCGCCAGCGGATGCTGCCGCGGCAGCAGGCGCCGAGATCGACGTTCCGGCCGATGCCGGTCCGGTCGCCCTGCGCGATGCAGCGGCCGGCGGCGACGCCAAGGCGCTGTTCGAGATCGGCTCGCGCTACGCCGAGTCGCGCGGTGTCAAGGAAGACATGGCGGCGGCGGCCAAATGGTATGAGAAAGCTGCCGACCTCGGTTTCGCACCGGCAGAATACCGCATCGGCAATTTCTACGAGAAGGGCATCGGCGTCGCACGCGACATCAAGAAAGCGAAGACCTGGTACCAGCTTGCCGCAGAGCAGGGCAATGCCAGCGCCATGCACAATCTGGCCGTGCTGTTTGCGATGGCGGCGGATGGCGTGACCGACAATGAATCGGCAGCGCGCTGGTTCCAGGCGGCGGCGGATCTCGGTGTCAAGGACAGCCAGTTCAATCTCGGCATCCTCGCGGCGAAGGGCGTCGGCATGAAGCAGAACCTCGAGGAGAGCTACAAATGGTTCGCGCTCGTCGCCAAGACCGGCGACAAGGATGCGGCGGCCAAGCGCGACGAGATCGCCAAGGCGCTGAGGCCCGAGCAGCTGGAGCGTGCGCGGGCCGCGGCTGACCTGTGGAAGGCCAAGCCGCTCGATCCAGCCGCCAATTCGGCCGACATTCCTGAATCGTGGCAGGATGGCACACCGCAGACGACGGCCGGCATCGACATGAAGAAAGCGGTCCAGAACATCCAGCGCATTCTCAACAAGAACGGCTACGAAGCCGGCAATCCCGACGGCATGATGGGCCAGAAAACCAAGAACGCGATCATGGCCTTCCAGGCCGACAACGACATGAAGGCAACCGGCGCGATCGACGAAAAACTGGTCAAGGCGCTGCTCGCGCGCAAATAACGGCGGATGCGTCGTTTCCGCGACGTCCCTGCCACAGATTTGCCTGTTAACTGATTGAGTTGTTTTTTGTTTCGGCAGCGCGACGAAGTTTGACTTCACCGCCCGGCCGGCGCAAGAACGAGATAACCTTCTGACGCAAAATGCCCGCAACGGTTGCATTCGCCAGGAGGCAAACTGATCGAGACTGACGGGTGGGCATCTATCTCCCGATCGCGGAAATTTCCGTCAACGTCTTCGTGCTGCTGGCAATGGGCGCAGCGGTGGGTTTCCTGTCGGGCATGTTCGGCGTGGGCGGCGGCTTTCTCATCACGCCGCTGCTGATCTTCTACAACATACCGCCGGCAATCGCGGTCGCCACCGGCGCCAACCAGGTCATCGCTTCCTCCTTTTCCGGCGCCCTGTCGCACATGAAGCGCGGCACGCTCGACTTCAAGCTCGGCGGCGTGCTTTTGGCCGGCGGCATCGTCGGTTCGACCGGCGGCATCTATGTCTTTGCACTCCTGCGCCGGCTCGGCCAGCTCGACCTGTTCATATCGCTGCTCTACGTCGTGCTGCTCGGCACTGTCGGCGGGCTGATGCTGGTCGAGAGTGTCAATGCACTGCGCGCAACCCGCAGCGGCGCCGCACCGGTGTTGAAGAAATCCGGCCAGCACAACTGGATCCACCGCCTGCCGCTGAAGATGCGGTTCAGGGCCTCGAAGCTCTTTGTCAGCGTTATTCCGGTGCTTGGGCTGGGCGCGGCGATTGGCTTCCTGTCGTCGATCATGGGAGTCGGCGGCGGCTTCATCATGGTGCCCGCCCTGATCTACCTTTTGAAAGTGCCGACCAACGTCGTCATCGGCACCTCGCTGTTCCAGATCATCTTCACCTCGGCCTACACCACGCTGGTCCACGCCACCACCAACCAGACGGTCGACGTCATGCTCGCCTTCCTGTTGATGGCAGGCGGCGTCGCCGGCGCACAATATGGCGCCAAGGCCGGTCAGAGGCTGCGGGGCGAACAACTCAGGGCACTGCTGGCGCTGCTTGTGCTGGCGGTCGCCATCCGGCTCGCCATCGATCTTTTCGTCACGCCTCCCAATCTCTATTCGCTGTCCGGCGTGGGCCTGAGCTGATGGCTGGCTTGAGGACGCTCGCGGCCGCCGCCTTGCTGTCGCTGCTGGCCGCGGCGTCACCGGCGAAGGCACAGACGCCACTAACCGAAAACATCCAGATCGGCCTTTCCACCGACAATGTCTCGATTACCGCCGGCTTTTCCGGCGCCGACCTGACCATCTTCGGATCGCTGGAAAATGCCGATCCGCTTGTCGCACGGCAAGGGCGCTACGACGTGATCGTTGTGCTGGAAGGCCCGGCCCGACCGGTCGTCGTGCGCCGCAAGGACCGGGTGCTCGGCGTCTGGGTCAATCTGGAGTCGGAGACCTTCGAAAACGTACCTGTCTCCTATTCGGTGGCGACGACGCGGCCGCTGCAGGACGTCACCGATCCGAACAGCTACAGGCAGCTGTCGCTTGGCGCCTCCAACCTCTATTTGCAGCCGGCCGACGCCGAGGACAGCCCGGCGACAATCGAGGAGTTCACCGCCGCGCTGCGCGAGCGCAAGGCGGCAACAGGCCTCTACAGCGAGAATGTCGGCGGTGTGCAGTTCCTGTCGCAGAACCTGTTCCGCGCCACCGTCAGGCTCGCTCCCAACGTTCCGGTCGGCACCCACAAGGCCCGCGCCTTCCTGTTCAAGAGCGGCCTGTTCATCAAGGAAAGCTCCGCCCAGCTCGAAATCCGCAAGTCCGGTTTCGAACAGTCGATCTTCCGCGTCGCGCACGACTACTCCTTCCTCTACGGTGTCTTTGCCGTATCGCTGGCCATGCTGACAGGCTGGCTCGGAAGACTGGTCTTCAGGAAAGACTGAACTCTCGTAAAAGTGGTTTCCCTTTCCGAGGGTATGGGCTAGACCGCGACCCCCGGCCCGACCGGACACGAGCTGCTGCTCCCCAAATCAGAAATACAGGAACGCACGATGCGACCAGCATTTGCCGGGATCGACTTCGGCACTTCAAATTCCACCGTGAGCGTGGTCAGGAACGGGCAGCCGCGGCTGGTGCCGTTGGAAGACGGCCAGGTCACGCTGCCCAGTGCGGTGTTTTTCAATTTCGAGGACAACCGCACCTATTTCGGGCGACGCGCCATCGCCAACTATACGGACAGTATCGAAGGCCGCCTGATGCGCTCGCTGAAGAGCGTGCTCGGCAGCTCGCTCGCTCATGAAAAGACGCGCATCAAGGCGCGCTCGATCGGCTTCATGGAAATTGTCGGCCTATTTGTCGGCCACCTGAAAAAGAAGCTCGAAGAAAACGCCCTCGACACCGTCGAAAGCGTCGTGCTCGGACGGCCGGTACAGTTCGTAGACGACGACGCCGGGGCCGACGCCGGGGCCGAGCACGAACTCGAAAATGCCGCTCGCGCCCAAGGCTTTAAGCATATCGCCTTCCAATTCGAGCCGATCGCGGCGGCACTCGATTACGAGCAGAAAGTGACGCGCGAGGAACTGGCGCTGATCGTCGACATGGGCGGCGGCACGTCCGATTTCTCTATCGTGCGGGTCTCGCCCGAGCGCGCCCGCTCGCTCGACCGCAAGGACGATATCCTGGCCAGCCGCGGCATCCACATCGGCGGCACCGACTTCGACCGGCTGCTGAGCATCGCCCATGTAATGCCGCAGCTCGGCTATCTGACGTCAACCAAGGACGGCAAGCGCAATCTGCCGGCGAGCTACTTCATCGACCTGGCTACATGGCAGCGCATCAACCTGGTCTACACCGCAAGGGCGATGACGCATCTGCGCCAGATCCGCTACGAGGCGGAGCGCGCAGACCTGGTCGAACGCTTCATCCACATCGTCGAGCATCGTTACGGCCACGCTCTGGCGGCGCTGGTCGAAAGGGCCAAGATCGAGCTGACGCACCGATCGTCGGCCGGTATCGAGGTCGCGCTACCGGAGGTGAGGTTCACGGCAGAGATCACGCGCGAAGGTCTCGAAGCCACTATCGCTCGGGATATTGAGCGCGTTGCAGGTACCGTCGAGCAGACCGTCCGCGACGCGCAGGTGAAGCCCTCCGATATCACGGCGGTGTTCCTGACCGGCGGATCGACCGCGATCCCGCTGGCCAGGCAGCAGATCCTGGCTCTGGTGCCGCAGGCGTCGGTAATCGAAGGCGACGTGTTCGGCTCGGTCGGGCTTGGGCTGGCGCTCGACGCGCAGCGGAAGTTCGGCTGATCGGCTTAAAGCGGCGTGGCTCTCTCAGCTTTGCCGCCGAGATGCGCCTTGAGCGCCATCTGGGCCAGGCTTGGCTGCCGGTCGCGATGCGTGATCATGGCAAATTCGCGCTTCGGCAGATCGATCGGCACGGAACGCAGGCTGCCTTCGGCGACCGCGCGCGCGACGACGAGTTCCGAAATGATGGTGGCGCCGGCGCCGGCCTCGACTGCCTGGCGAATAGCCTCATTGCTCGGCAACACCAGGAATATCTGCAGGTCCGCAAACGAAATCCCGTCGCGTCGGGCAAGGTCCTCCAGCGCCTCGCGCGTGCCCGACCCGCCTTCGCGAATGATCCAGCGAAGCCCCCCAAGGTCCGGATGCCCAGGCGAAACTTCGGCGATCTCGGAATGCGAGCGCGCCACGACCAGTATCATGCGATCGATATCGACCTTGGCACGCCGCAATATGTCGGATTCGGTGCGCCCCTCGACCAGGCCAAAATCCGCTGCGCCATCAAGCACATTGGTCTCGACCTGCCTGGTGTTGCCAATGCTCACGCTCAGCCTGACGGCAGGATAGGCTTCGTGGAAAGAGGCGAGCCGGCGCGGCAGCCAATAGCTGGCGATGGTCTGGCTGGCAGCGATCGAGAGACTGCCTGATATCGTCTGCGAGACATGCTCCAGCACGTTGTGGGCGGCCGCCGCCCGCTCGAGAACCGCCTTGGCCTCCGGCAGGAACCGGCGCCCGGTCTCGGCGAGCTCTATGTTGCGGCCAACGCGATTGAACAACTGGACGCCATGCTGCTGCTCGAGCGAGCGGATCGCGGCGGATGCCGCCGACTGTGAGATGCCCACCAACTCGGCCGCTTTGGTCATGTGCGCCCGTTCGGCGACGGCGACGAAGATCCGCAATTGGTCCAGAGTCATGCCGGCATTAAGAAGCAAATCCGATTGGAATTACAAGAGCAAGTTGTTAGACAGATTGATTGCTTTGTTCTAGATTTTGGCCCGAAATTGGAAAAAAGTCGCGCCAGAACAGTCGAGGCTAGAAATTGGTGAGGCTGTTCAAATCCGTGTTTGCGCACTGGACCCGCAGCCTGCCATGGCGGCTCGTCGGTGAACGCTATCGGCCGGAACAGCATTACATGCGCGGCCCAGGCCCGAAGACGAGAGCCAAGGCCGCGGAACGCAAAAACATCGCCGGATCATGACCAACGAACCGCTGCGCGGCGCCAACTCAGCACCATCCCAACGGCCGCTTGCCGATACGCGCGCGCCCGCTGAAGGCGACGGCGTCGATACTTCGCCCGATGTCTCCGACAGTGTCGCCAAGACCACTTGCTATATGTGCGCCTGCCGCTGCGGCATCGACGTCCATATCAAGGACGGCAAGGTCCGCTACATCAACGGCAACAAGGACCACCCGGTCAACCGCGGCGTGCTGTGCGGCAAGGGCAGCGCCGGCATCATGCAGCATTACAGCCCGGCCCGGCTGAAGAAGCCGCTGCTACGCACCGGCCCGCGCGGCTCGGGTGAGTTCCGCGAGATCGAGTGGGAGGAAGCTTTGTCGATCGCGACGAAGCGGCTTTCGAATATCCGCCGAACCGATCCGAAGAAACTCGCCTTCTTCACCGGGCGCGACCAGTCGCAATCGCTGACCGGCTGGTGGGCGAGCCAGTTCGGCACGCCGAACTTTGCCGCCCATGGCGGCTTCTGCTCGGTCAATATGGCGGCCGGCGGCCTCTACACGATTGGCGGCTCGTTTTGGGAGTTCGGCGAACCCGATTGGGACAACACCAAATATTTCATGCTGTTCGGGGTTGCCGAAGACCATGATTCCAATCCGATCAAGATCGGCCTCGGCAAGCTCAAGGCGCGCGGCGCCAAGGTGGTCTCGATCAATCCCTGCCGCACCGGCTATAATGCAATTGCCGACGACTGGATCGGCATCCGGCCTGGCACCGACGGCCTGTTCGTATTTGCCCTCATCCACGAATTGCTGAAGGCAGGGCGCGTCGATCTCGACTACCTCTTGCGCTACACCAACGCCCATCTTCTCGTCATTCAGGAGCCTGGTGCGGCCGACGACGGGCTGTTCATGCGCGATGATGGCGGCAATCCACTGGCTTGGGACAGGGTGGCGAAGATGCCTGTCGATGCCAGCAATGCCGATGCGAAACCGGCATTGACCGGCAGCGTTCTAGTTGACGGCCGCCGCGGCGTGCCGGTCTTCCAACTCGTCGCCGACCGCTATCTGGACGAGAGCTATTCACCCGACGCCGTCGCTGACCGGTGCGGCATCTCCGCCGACACGATCCGACGCATTGCTGCAGAACTCGCTCATGTCGCCTTCGAACAGCAAATCGAATTGCCGGTGGCCTGGACGGACTGGGCCGGCCGCCGGCACGAGACCATCAAGGGCCGGCCGGTGTCGATGCATGCGATGCGCGGCATCTCGGCCCATTCGAACGGTTTTCACTCCTGCCGCGCCATTCATCTGCTTCAGGTGCTTCTCGGCACGGTGGACGTGCCGGGCGGCTTCCGCTTCAAACCGCCTTATCCACGGTGTGCACCGCCGGGTCCGAAGCCAGCCGGCAAGAATGTGAAGCCGATGACGCCGCTGGACGGCATGCCGCTCGGTTTCGTCTGCGGACCGGGGGACCTGCTGATCGATGAAGCCGGCAAGCCCATTCGTATCGACAAGGCCTACTCCTGGGATGCGCCGCTTGCAGCACACGGCCTCATGCACACGGTCATCCGCAACGCCTGGGCCGGCGATCCCTACACGATCGACACGCTATTCATGTACATGTCGAACATGGCCTGGAACTCGTCGATGAACACGGTCGAGACGATGGCGATGCTGACCGACATGGATGCGTCGGGCGAGTACAAGATCCCGTTCATCATCTATTCCGACGCTTATTATTCCGAGACCGTGCCGTTCGCCGATCTGGTGCTGCCGGATACGACCTATCTCGAGCGTCATGACTGTATCAGTCTGCTCGACCGGCCGATCAGCCACGCCGACGGGCCGGGCGACGCCATCCGCCATCCCGTCGTCGAGCCGGACCGCGAGGTCAGGCCGTTCCAGACGGTGCTGATCGAACTCGGCGCGCGGCTCAGCCTGCCCGGCTTCGTCGACGACGATGGTTCCGCCAAATACCGCGACTATGCCGACTACATCGTCAATCACGAGCGCACACCAGGTGTCGGTCCGCTCGCCGGCTGGCGCGGAAAGGACGGGGCCTCGGTTGGCAAGGGCGAGGTCAATCCCGACCAGTTGCAGCGCTACATCGATAATGGCGGCTTCTGGCACCAGGATTTCGCCGTCGATCAGCGCTACTATAAGATGGCCAACCGCTCGTATCTCGAATTCGCCGAGAGCATGGGCTTCATCCCGAAGGCCGAGCCGATCGCCTTCCAACTCTATTCCGAGCCGATGCAGCGCTTTCGCCTTGCGGCGCGCGGCCATGGCGGGGTGCTGCCGCCGAAGGCAGAGTGCAGCCGTATCGAGACCTATATGGATCCGCTGCCGTTCTGGTACGCGCCCTTCGAAGAGGCTGCGGTCGATAGCCAAGTCTATCCGCTCCACGCGCTGACGCAGCGGCCGATGCATATGTACCATTCATGGGGTTCTCAGAACGCGTGGTTGCGGCAGATCACCAGCCAGAACCGGCTGTTCGTGCATCACCGGACCGCAGCCAGCCTCGGGCTTGTCGATGACGACTGGGTGTGGATCGAGAGCATCAACGGCAAGGTAAAAGGACAGATCAAGCTGGTCGACGGCGTCAACGCAGATACGGTGTGGACCTGGAACGCCATCGGCAAACGGCGCGGCAGCTGGGGGCTCAAGGATGACGCGGCCGAATCCAATCGCGGCTTCCTGCTCAACCACATCATCGGCGACCAGACCTCCGCCGATGCCAGCGGCAAACGCTATTCGAATTCCGATCCGGTGACCGGTCAGGCGGCGTGGTTCGACCTGCGCGTGCGCATCGTCAAATGCGCGCCCGAGGAAGCTGGCTTCACCGAACCGCAGTTCGAGCGGTTCCGGCAGCCGCCGGAGTCTGAGCCCTCGCCCGACAAACTGAGTTTCGGCGCCGAGTTCCGCATGAAAAGAGAAGCCGCCGAATGACTTGCCTTCCCGCCCATACCGACAAGAAGCTCGGCCTTGTCATCGATCTCGACACCTGCGTCGGCTGCCAGGCCTGCGTTACCGCCTGCAAAGAATGGAACACCGGCGGCCATATGGCGCCGCTAACCGACATCGACCCCTATGGCGGCAATGTTGACGGTGTCTGGTTCAACCGCGTGCACAGTTATGAGCACATGACCGAGATGGGTGGGCGCACGGTCAATTTCCCACGCTCCTGCCTGCACTGCGAGACACCGGCGTGCGTCACGGTCTGCCCGACCGGCGCCTCCTACAAACGGGCGTCGGATGGCATCGTGCTGGTCGACGAGGACAAGTGCATCGGCTGCAAACTGTGCAGCTGGGCCTGTCCCTACGGTGCGCGCGAATTCGACACCGATGTTGGCGTGATGAAGAAATGCACGTTGTGCGTCGACCGCATCTACAACGACAATCTGGCGGAAGAAGATCGCGTGCCTGCCTGCGTTGCCGCCTGTCCGACCAGCGCGCGGCATTTCGGCGATCTGGGCGATCCGGCATCGGCTATCTCGCAACTGGTGGCCGAGCGCGGCGGTGTCGATCTGATGCCGGAAATGGGCTATAAGCCGACCAACAAATATCTGCCGCCACGTGCCCACACCACCCGCGCCGCATCGGTACCGGCGCCGGCGCTTGAAGCGGTGCGGGCCGAAGGCGGCTTCCTCGGCTGGGTCGACCGCATGCTTTCGAACTGACCCGTGCCTTCATGCATCCAGCATTCTCCGTCGTCTTTTTCACCACCGCCACGGGCGCCGGTTACGGCCTGCTCGCGCTGCTTGGCGTGCTGGCCGGACAGGGCTTTATCCCGCCCGATTTCTGGCTTGGCCTTACCGGCATGGGGCTGGCGCTTGGCCTGATCTCGGCAGGCCTGCTGTCGTCGGCCGGCCATCTCGGTCGGCCCGAACGCGCCTGGCGTGCCTTCTCGCAATGGCGAAGCTCATGGCTGTCGCGCGAAGGCATTGCCTCGGTCGCCACCTTCGTGCCGGCGGGACTGTTCGGTATTGGCTGGGTGGTCCTCGGCCGAACGAGCGGCTGGGTGGCTGTCGCCGGGCTGCTCGCTGCCATCGGCGCGGTCGCCACCGTTTGCACTACCGGCATGATCTACGCGTCGTTGAAGCCGATCGCCCAATGGCACAGCCGCTTCACCCTGCCCGCCTACCTGATCTTCGCGACGATGACCGGCAGTGTGCTGCTTAACGCGTTGCTGCAGGGATTCGGCGTCGGCTCGGCGGCTGTGCTGGCGTGTGCGCTGCTTGCAACGTTTGCCGGCTGGGGCTGGAAGCTGGTGACCTGGCGGTACAACGACCGGCTGGAGATCCCGACCACGGCCAACACGGCAACGGGCTTGGCCGGCGGCACGGTGCGGTCGATCGAGTGGCCGCATACGGAAGAAAACTATCTGCTCAAGGAAATGGGTTTTCGGATCGCGCGCAAGCATAGTGCTAAACTCCGTCAGATCACACAAGCGCTGGCCTTTGCTTTGCCGGCCCTGCTGCTGATTGCCGCGTTCGCCTTGCCGTGGCCCTATGCGGCGGCTTCGTCGATACTCGCCGCAATCGTGCAACTCGCCGGAATGCTGGTCGAGCGCTGGCTGTTCTTCGCCGAGGCGAAACACACGGTCACGTTGTACTACGGCAGGTAGGTTCAGCCCGGCCTGAGCATCGCGTGGGAAATCGCGAAGATGCGTTCCTTGCCAAGCATATAGGCCATCAGCGTTTCGCGCTTGAACAGTCCCAGATAGGCGCGATCGAGCACGTTGAGCGAGCCGGTATAGGCGCCGAAAGCCGGCATGATCATGCGGCCGCCATCGCCGGCAAAGCAACGACGCCGCACCGAACGGCCTTGCTGCACGATGCGGGCGCACGGATGCAGATGGCCTGATATCTCGCCTTCCACTCTCACCGCCGAAGGCTCGTGCCGGAAGAGTAGCGAGCCTATGGCCAGCTCGCGCACGGTCTCGCCGGGCAGGTCGGCCGGTGCTTCAGGATCATGGTTCCCGGCGACCCAGAACCAGTCGCGCCCGACCATCAGCCCTTCCAGCCTTTCGCGAAAGCTCGCGTGCATACGCGCTGCGCCGCCGCCATCATGAAAACTGTCGCCCAGGCTGATGACGATCGCAGGCTGATAATCGGCGATCACCGCCTGCAGCCGGAGCAACGTCGCGCCGGTGTCGTAAGGTGGGACCAGCGTGCCGCGCCTGGCCAGTGAGGAGCCTTTTTCCAGATGCAGATCGGACACGGCCAGAAGCCGGAATTCGGGAAAATAGAGCACGCCGCGACGGTCGCAGATCGCGCGTTCGCCGGCGATACGGACAGCGCCCGCATCCGCTAGAGGCGCAGCCATGGCCAGCGCGACAGTCATTTCGTCCCCATGGCCTCCTCGACCAGCGTGGCTGCATCCATCAGCAGCGTGTCATCGGCCTCGCCGTGCACCGGCATCTTGCCAATCTCGAGCATGATCGGCACGGCGAGCGGCGAGATCTGCTCGAGGTTCTTATGCATGATTCGACCCTGGACGCGCGAGAGCATCTCGGCAAGTCTGCTGACATCCAGCAGACCGGTCGCGGCATCGGCACGCGTCGCCTGCAAAAGGATATGGTCGGGCTCGTGGCTGCGCAGTACGTCGTAGATGAGATCCGTCGACACGGTTACCTGGCGGCCGCTCTTCTCCTGGCCCGGGTGGCGTTTCTCGATCAATCCCGAGATCAGCGCGCAATTGCGAAAGGTGCGCTTCAACAGCCAGCTGCCGGCGAGCCAGGCTTCGAGGTCGTCGCCCAGCATGTCCTGATCGAAGAGCGCAGCCAGCGACGGTTTCTTCGCCCTGAACATGTGGCCCATATCGGCCAGCGACCATATGGCAAGCGCATAGTCGGTGGCGACGAAGCCGAGCGGCTTGGCTCCCGCCCTGTCGAGGCGGCGGGTGAGCAGCATGCCGAGCGTCTGGTGCGCCAGCCTGCCCTCGAACGGATAGGCCACCAGGTAGTAGCGGTTGCCGCGCGGAAAGGTCTCGATCAGCAGATCGTCGCGTTTCGGCAGCACCGACTTGTCGGCCTGGAAACGCAGCCAGTCGGCGACCTGCTCCGGCAGCTTCTTCCAGCGCTGCGGGTCGTCCAGCATGGCGCGGACCTGTTCGGCTAGGTACGTCGAAAGCGGGAATTTGCCACCGCCATAGTAAGGTACCTTGGCGTCGCTGCCGGGTGCGTTCGAGACGAAGCACTCATTCTCGCGGATGCCTTCGAAGCGCAGCACCTTGCCGGCGAACATGAAGGTATCGCCGTGCGTCAGCGTCTCGAGGAAGGCCTCCTCGATCTTGCCCAGAACCCGGCCGCCACGCGAGGCCGCGCCTCTGCTGCCGGCCTGCACGTAGCGGACGTTGAGCGCCGGCACTTCGATGATGGTGCCGACATTGAGCCGGTATTGCTGGGCGACGCGAGGATTTGAGACCCGCCACAGCCCGTCCCTGTTGAGACGAATACGGGCGTAGCGTTCGTAGTTCTTCAGCGCATAGCCGCCGGTGGCGACGAAATCGACGACGCGATCGAATGTCGGCCGATCGAGATCGGCATAGGGTGCAGCCGTCCGCACTTCCTCGAACAGCGCATCGGCATGGAACGGCGCACCGCAGGCACAGCCCAGTACGTGCTGCGCCAACACGTCGAGACCGCCATTGACCAACGGCGGGGTGTCCTGGGCGCCGAGATAATTGGCGTCGAGCGCCGCCCTGCATTCCAGCACCTCGAAGCGGTTGGCCGGGATCAGGATCGCCTTCGACGGCTCGTCCATACGGTGGTTGGCGCGGCCGATGCGCTGTGCCAGCCGGCTGGCACCTTTCGGCGCGCCGACATGGACGACCAGGTCGACGTCGCCCCAGTCGATGCCGAGGTCGAGCGTCGATGTGGCGACGATGGCGCGCAGGGCGTTTTCGCCCATCGCTTTCTCCACGCGCCGGCGCTGGGCGACATCGAGCGAGCCGTGATGCAGCGCGATCGGCAGGGTGTCCTCGTTGACCCGCCACAACTCCTGGAACAGCAGTTCCGCCTGGCTGCGCGTGTTGACGAACAGCAGGGTTGTCTTGTGGCGCTTGATCTCGTCGTAGATCTCCGGCGTTGCGTAGCGGGCCGAATGTCCCGCCCACGGCACGCGCTCCTCCGAATCGAGAATGGAGATCTCGGGCTTGGCGCCGCCAGTGACGACGATCAGTTCGGCCATCGGCCCCGGTGGATTCTGGTTGACCAGCCAGCGCCGCAATTCGTCGGGCTCGGCGACCGTCGCCGACAGGCCTATCGTCTGCAGGGCGGGCACAAACGAGCGCAGCCGGGCCAGCCCGAGCGACAGGAGATGCCCGCGCTTCGAGGTCACCAGCGAATGCAATTCGTCGAGCACGACATAGCGCAGGTCCTCGAAGAAGCGCCTGGCATCGGGCGCGGCAATCAGCAGCGCCAATTGCTCGGGCGTGGTCAGGAGAATGTCGGGCGGCGCCAGCTTCTGCCGCTGGCGCTTGTGTGCGGGCGTGTCGCCAGTGCGCGTCTCGACGGTGACGGGCAGCCCGATTTCTGCGACGGGTTTGCCGAGATTGCGCTCGATGTCGACGGCCAGCGCCTTCAGCGGCGAGATGTAGAGTGTGTGGATGCCTCGATGCGCCTGCCCCGGCCTTCTCCTCGGTCGGCCAGCCAGTTCGGTCAGCGATGGCAAGAACCCGGCCAGCGTCTTGCCGGCGCCGGTCGGCGCGATCAGCAATGCCGACTGGCCGCCCTGGGCTTTGGCCAGCAAATCGATCTGGTGGGCGCGCGGCGACCAGCCCTTTTCCGCAAACCATTTGACAAATGGCTCGGGCAGGACGACGGCGGCATTCTGTTCGGCAAGGCGCGGCTGCTCTGTCACGCGCCAGAGGTAGCGCGGCGACGCGCAATCGCCAAGCAGAATCGGAACAAAAGGTGATCGATTCGCGTTACGGCCGGCGAAACCCGGTCGGGCCGCCATAGAGATAGCCGATACGGGCGATCGCTTCCTTCAACCCCTCACGCGATACCAGCATGGTGTGCCCGTTGGCGTGGATCATCGCCTCTGCGTCGGTCATAACAGCGACGTGACCTTTCCAGAAGACCAGGTCGCCGCGCCGCAACCCGGCAAAATCCGGCCCGGGGTCGAGCGGCTCGCCGATGGTCGCCGCCTGCATGTCGGTGTCGCGCAGCACTTGCCTGCCAGCCATGTGCATCGCAAGCTGCACCAGGCCGGAACAGTCGATGCCGAAGCCCGAGGCGCCGCCCCACAAATAGGGCGTGCCGAGAAAGCTCTCGGCAACAGCAACGTAGTCGGCGGCTGCCTCGGCGACAGGCCTGAGATGACCCGAGATGACCGCCTGGCCGGACGGCAACAGCGCATAATGCGTGCCGCGCGTTTCGGCTGAGCCCGTCACCGTCACCAACGATCCCATCGAGAGCTGTCCGCTCACCGGGAAGCGCAAGTCGGGTCCTGGATAGAGAAAGGTGCGCGGCACCGAAACGACATGGGTCGGCGCATGGTCCCGCGCGCCCAGTGCCGTGTCGGCGACATAGCCGACATAACCGTCGCGTTCGGCCTGGATCCAGGCCCAGCCTTCGGCGTCCTCGAAGACGAGAATATCGTCGCCGAACAGAAGCTGTGTGTTGACGCCGGCATCCGGCCGCGGCGCCTTGCGGATGTCTGCGACGGAAGCGGTGATGCGAGCCGGCCGGCCGGCGACGAAACGGTCGGCGGAAATCTCGCCTCTCAGCCTGGCGTCGGCGAGATCGGAGCGGAAGGCATGGAGGCGGGCATCCCTGGCGGTCAAATCGGCAACTCGTTCAAATGGACAATTTGGTCAAATGGGCAACTCTTGGGCTCTGGCAATGATAACATCGCCAAAGCGCTCGACAAAGAGCGCGCCTTCGACTGTGCGCCTCACCAGCACGTTTCGCTTGTCCAGCTCGTCGCGGTGGCGCGACACCAGTTTCAGCGCCCCCATCGTATCGAGCGCACGGGTGATCACCGGCTTGGTGACGTTGAGGCGGGCAGCGAGCCCGCGCACCGTGTGTGGCGGCGGATCGAGATAGATGGTGAACAGGATCGCCGTCTGGCGCATGGTAAGGTCGGGCGCGTCGTCGCGCACCTCCGACAGCACCACCTGCTGCCACAGTCGCAAGGCCTGGCTTGGACGCATGATAATCGACATCCGGCCAGCATGACGGAAAATTGTTTCGGTTCCGTTTCAGTCAATACTTTCGTCGGCTATGCCCGAGACATCAGCCGAAGCGGTTCGAAATGACCCGCTCCAGCGCCCTGATGCCTTGCGCCTCGCCACCGGCAAGGCCGTGCGGGCGATCGGACGGGTTCCAGGCGAAGATGTCGAAATGCGCCCAGCCGGCGGTCTTTTCCACGAAGCGCTTCAGGAAAAGCGCCGCGGTGATCGAGCCGGCGAAACCGTCCGATGTGACGTTGTTGATGTCGGCCACCTTCGACGCCAGCTTGGCGTCATAGGGCTTCCACAACGGCATGCGCCACAGCGGATCCTCGACCGCAACGGAGGCGTCCGCCAGCTCGGATGCAAGCGCCTCGTCACCGGTATAGAACGGCGGCAAGTCGGGACCGAGCGCAACACGGGCAGCGCCTGTCAGCGTTGCCATATCGACCAGCATCTGCGGCTCCTCGTCATCGGCCAAGGCCAAGGCATCGGCGAGCACCAGCCGTCCTTCGGCGTCGGTGTTGCCGATTTCGACGGTGATGCCCTTGCGGCTCACCAGCACGTCGCCTGGCCGGAAGGCGTTGCCGGCTATCGAATTCTCGACAGCGGGAATGAGCACGCGCAGGCGGACTTTCAGCCCGGCGGCCATAATCATGGAAGCGAGGCCCAGCACGTTGGCAGCGCCGCCCATGTCCTTCTTCATCAAAAGCATGCCCGAGGACGGCTTGATGTCGAGGCCGCCTGTATCGAAGCAGACGCCCTTGCCCACCAGCGTTATCTTGGGGGCATTGTTCGGCCCCCAAATCATGTCGATCAGGCGAGGCGCGTCGGCAGAAGCCCGACCGACGGCGTGGATCATCGGAAAGTTGGCGGTAAGAAGATCGTCGCCCTTGGTCACCGATATTTCGGCCTTGTGCGTCGCGGCCAAGGTCCGGGCGGCTTTCTCCAACTGCCCGGGACCCATATCGCTGGTCGGCGTGTTAACCAGATCGCGCGCCAGGAAAATGCCATCGGCGAGGCGGCGGATGCGGGCGACGTCGGTGCCAGCCGGCAGCGCGAGGCGCAGCGTCTTGCCTGGCCTCTTGCCGTAGCGGGTGAAGACATAGCCGCCGAGCGCCACGGCGAGTGCCGTAAGCTCCGGCTTGGCGGGTGCCGACGCAAAATGCCAGTCGCCTTCGGGCAAGGCTCTCGCAAGTGCGCCGATGGCCAGTGCGCCCTCGCCATCACCGGTGCCGAACAGGGCTCCGGCAATCGCGCCGTTGTCGCCAGGCACGATCACCGTCCTGCCGGCCTCGCCGGAAAAGCCGTTGGCCTTGGCCCAGGCGACCGAGGATGGCGCAAGGCCCGCCGCCGCCAGAGCATCCTTCGCTACCAGATGAACCGGCAGCGCATTGCTCAATTCTTTCTCGACGAGTTCGACAGGCATTCGCTGGTCTCCGGGCTTCCGAGTCGGCGTTTCTTAACTCTCCGTTAGGGTTAACAGAATATTTCTGCGGGAGGGAAGATGGCCACGCAAATGGTCACGCGATGAACGGAGCCCTGGTGCCGATGCCGACCAACCGCAGGATGAACGCCAGCGCAAATAGGCTGATCACCACGGCGTTGATGATGGTGCTTGCTGCAGGCGTCGCCGGCTGCGGAACCAGCAAATTGACGACTGGCTCGATTTCTCGTCCAAGCGGCAAGCCGCTGGAAACAATGTCGGCGGGCGAACTGCACAACGCTACGATGGCGCTCGGCCAGTCCTATTCGAAAAACCCCACCGACAAGCGGATCGCGACAAACTATGCCGCGGCGCTGCAGATGGACGGCGACGCAGACCAGTCGCTTGCGGTGATGCGCAAGCTGGCGATCGCCTTGCCGAAGGATCGCGACGTGCTCGCCGCCTATGGCAAGGCGCTTGCCGCCAACGGACAGTTCGAGCCGGCTCTCGATGCCGTGCGCCGCGCGCAGACCCCCGAATATCCTGATTGGAAACTGGTATCGGCGGAAGCTGCCATTCTCGACCAGCTCGGCCAAAAGGATGAGGCGCGCCAAGGCTATCGCAAGGCGCTGGACCTCAGGCCGAACGAACCGACGATCCTTTCCAATCTCGGCATGTCGTACGTGCTGGAAGGCGATTTGCGCACGGCCGAAACCTATATGCGCTCGGCCGCCCAGCAGCCGAATGCCGACAGCCGTGTCCGCCAGAACCTGGCGCTGGTCGTCGGTCTGCAAGGCCGTTTCGACGAGGCCGAGAAGATCGCCTCGCAAGAGCTGTCGCCGGATCAGGCGCAGGCGAACGTCGCTTACCTTCGCCAGATGCTGGCACAGCAGAATGCCTGGAGCCAGCTCAAGGAGCAGGACAAGGCAAAGCCCGCCACCAACTGACTGGCTCGAGCGCCGAACCGGCGCGCGAAATTCCGCAACATGTCAAACGCAAAGAGCCGCGCTGCACCGGCAGCGCGGCTCTGAATCATATCAGCTTTGTGGCGACGCGGCTGGCGCTACTCGCTGCTGGATTTCGGCTGGTCGCCAAAGATGCCGCGCTGGCTCACCTGGATGCCGGCGGGACCCAGAATGATGGCGAACAGTACCGGCAGGAAGAACAGGATCATCGGCACGGTGAGCTTCGGCGGCAGCGCGGCCGCCTTCTTCTCGGCGGCATTCATGCGCATGTCGCGGCTCTCACTGGCAAGCACGCGCAACGCATGCGCCACGGGCGTACCGTAGCGCTCAGCCTGAACCAACGCCTGGGACACCGACCTGACGGATTCCAGGCCGGTTCGGCTTGCAAGGTTCTCGTAGGCCTGCTTGCGCTCCTGGAGATAGGAAAGTTCGGCGTTGGTCAGGATGAATTCTTCCGCCAATGCCACCGATTGCGCGCCGATCTCATCGGCGACCTTGCGAAGCGCTGCTTCCACCGACATGCCGGACTCGACGCATATCAGCAACAGGTCGAGCGCGTCCGGCCACGCCATCTGGATCGACTGCTTGCGCTTGGTAGCGCGGTTGTTGACGTAGAGCACCGGTGCGTAGAACCCCGCATAGGCAACCACGATGCACACGAACAGCTTCACGAAAATCGGCTGCTCCGGCAATCCTCCGAGCACGAACAGATACATCGCCGCCAATGCAAAGCCTATGAAGGGCAGGACGAGACGGAAGAAAAGGAAGCGCGTCAGCGGATTTTGCCCGCGAAAACCCGCCACTTTCAATTTCTGCAAGGTACCTTCATCCGCCAGCGCACGCCTGAGATCCAGGCGATCGACAATATTGCGCATGCCGACCGACTGTTCTTCGCGCAGGCCCTTGCGGCGGCGGTCGGCTTCGACTGCCAGTCGCGCGCGCTGCTTGGCGCGCAGCTCATCGCGCTCCAGCGCTACGGATTTCATGCGCGCCTTGAGCTGGTTCCCGCCAAAGGCGGGCAGCAGCGTGAAGACGGTCGCAAACACCGCGATGCCGACCAGCAGTGCGATCAGCAGGGACGGGTCGGTGAGAGTTCTGATGACGTGATCGGTCATACGCGAGTCCTAGACTTCGAAGTTCATCATCTTGCGCATTACCAGGACGCCCATCGACATCCAGATGCCGGAACAACCGAGGATCAGATGGCCGGTGCTGGTGACGAAGAGGGGCATGATGTAGTTCGGGCTCGTCAAATAGACGAGAAAGGCGACGACGAAAGGCAACGCGCCGATGATCACGGCGGATGCCTTGGCTTCCATGGACAACGCCTGGACCTTGGCTTTCATTTTCTTGCGGTCGCGAAGTACACGCGAAAGATTGCCCAGCGCTTCGGAAAGATTGCCGCCGGCCTGAGACTGGATCTGGATGACGATGCCGAAGAAGCTCGCCTCGGTGCACGGCATCGTTTCGGGCATGCGCATGGCCGCGTCGGGGATCGACAAACCCATTTGCTGCGAATCGACTATGCGGCGGAACTCGGTCTTGACCGGTTCGGGGGATTCGTTGGCGATCAGGCGCACGGCATCGTTCAGCGGCAGGCCGGATTTTACCGCACGCACGATGATATCGAGCGCGTTCGGAAATTCGTTGAGGAACGCCTTGACGCGGTGCGCGCGGCGAAACGAGACGAACCAGCGGGGGAGACCCAAAACGCCGACCAGCAGCGCAGCCGGCAAGACCAGCAACGGTGCGCCGATGAAATAGACAAGAGCCGTCAAGACGATGCCGCAGACCGCCGAGTAGACATAGAAGCGCTCAAGCGAGATCTTCATGCCGGCCTGACGGATTTGGATCTTCAGCGGTGGTTTCTTGACCAGGCTCTGATTGGACTTTTGCTTTTGATCGAGATCCTTCAGCGAATCCTGGACGGACTTGCGACGCTTGGCCGCTTCCGCCACGCGATCGCGCGAAGCCTTGACGACGGAACGATCCGTCTCGGCGGTCTTGATCGATTCAAGCCGCTTGCCGACCTGCTTCTCGGTGCTGATCCGGTTGAACAGGAAAGCATAGGCCACAGCGCCGGCGCTGAAGCCGGCGAGCACGACGAATGCCAATGCGGTGCCGTCAATTCCGAACATCGACCCTGGCCCCCAGGCTTCCAGACGGATCAGTCAGCGCGTTTCTCCATTGCCTCTAGCGCAACGGCGAGGCGCTGCTCCTCGCCGTAATAGCGGGCGCGCTCCCAGAAATGCGGACGGCCGATGCCAGTCGACACGTGCTCGCCCAGCAGCCTGCCGTTCGCGTCCTCGCCCTTGATGTTATAGAGAACGATGTCCTGGGTGATGATGACGTCACCCTCCATGCCGATCACCTCGGTGATGTGGGTGATGCGCCGCGATCCGTCGCGCAGGCGTGCAGCCTGTATGATCACGTCGACGGAGCCGACGACGATTTCGCGCACGGTTTTTTGCGGCAGCGTGTAGCCGCCCATGGCGATCATCGACTCTATACGGTTGAGGCATTCGCGCGGGCTGTTCGAGTGGATCGTTCCCATCGAGCCGTCATGGCCGGTGTTCATCGCCTGCAGCAGGTCGAACACTTCGGGTCCGCGCACTTCGCCGACGATAATACGTTCGGGGCGCATGCGCAGACAGTTCTTGACCAGGTCGCGCATGGTCACTTCGCCCTCGCCTTCGAGGTTGGGCGGACGGGTTTCGAGACGCACCACATGTGGCTGCTGCAATTGCAGCTCAGCTGAGTCCTCGCAGGTGATGACGCGTTCCTCGCGGTCGATATAGTTGGTCAGACAATTGAGCAGCGTCGTCTTGCCTGAGCCGGTACCGCCCGAGATGACAATGTTGCAGCGGACACGGCCGATGATCTTGAGAATCTCGGCCCCTTGCGGCGAAATCGAGCCGAACTTGACCAGCTGGTCGAGCGTCAGCTTGTCCTTCTTGAACTTGCGGATGGTAAGTGCGGTGCCGTCGATAGCCAGGGGCGGTGCGATGACGTTGACACGGGAGCCATCAGGAAGACGCGCATCGCAGATCGGGCTTGATTCATCGACGCGGCGGCCGACTTGGCTGACGATACGCTGGCAGATGTTGAGGAGCTGCTGGTTGTCGCGGAAACGGATGCCGGTCTGCTCGACCTTGCCGTTGACTTCGATGTAGACGTTCTTGGAGCCATTGACCATGATGTCGGCAATATCGTCGCGAGCAAGCAGTGGCTCCAGCGGCCCGTAGCCCAAAACGTCGTTGCAGATATCCTCGAGAAGCTCTTCCTGCTCAGCGATGGACATCGCGAAATTCTTGATCGCGATGATGTCGTTGACAATGTCGCGGATTTCCTCGCGCGCGCTTTCGGGATCGAGCTTGGCGAGCTGCGACAGATCGATCGTATCGATGAGTGCGGCGAAGACCTGGCTTTTGGTGTCGTAGTAGGTTTCGCTCTTTTGGCGCTGGATAGTTTTCGGCTCCGGGGCCAATGGCGGCGGCTCGACCGCACGGCGAACCGCCGGCGCGGCAGGCGCGCCGGATGGCGGCAGCGCCGCCGGCCTGGCAGTGACAGCAGCTTCCACAGGGTTCGCGGCCGCCGGCGCAGCAGGTGCGGGTGCTGGCTGACGGAATTCCGGAATGGTCCGGTTGCCGTCGTCGCTGCCTCTTTTACCAAACATGATCGCTTACCAATTCCACCGCTGAGGCATCACTTCTTGTTGCGCGAAAGCTTGCCGATCAGGTTGCCGAGCCCAGCCTTTTTCTTCACCTTGATTTCGCTGCGCCCTGTCAGCACATGGGCGATCTCGTTGATCATGGCGACGACCGGACTCTTGGCATCCATTTCACCGAGCATACGTCCATTGTTGGCAGCATTTCCGAACAAAAGCGGCTCGAACGGGATGATCGACATCGGCGAAAGGCCGAGCGATTCGGAGAAGTCGGACGGCGTAATCTCGGGACGTTTCGGCACACCGGCCTGGTTGATTACAAGCTTTGGCGCAGGATCGTTCGGACGAAGCCGCTTCAGCATGTCGACCAGGTTCTTTGTGTTTCGCAGATTGGCCAGTTCGGGCGTCGCCGTGATGACGATCTCGTCGGCCTTGACCAGCGTGTTCTTGGTCCAGCCGGCCCACACGTGGGGAACATCGAGCACGAGGAGCGGCGCGCTACGCTGGGCTATGTCGATAAGCTGGGTGAAGGCGTCAGGATCGAAATCGTAGACCCGCTCCAGGGTCGAAGGTGCCGCAAGCAGCGACAGGTGCTCGGCGCATTGGGCGAGCAGCCGGTCGAGATAGACCTCGTCGACGCGTTCCGGCGAGAAGACCGCCTCGGCAATGCCTTGCGCCGGATCCTGGTCGAAATTGATATTGGCCGTTCCGAAAGCGAGGTCGAGATCGGCGACAACCACTTCGGATTTGAAAAGGGACGACATGGCCCAGGCCACATTATGGGCAATGGTCGAGGAGCCGACGCCGCCCTTGGCGCCGATGAAGGCAATCGAGCGGCCGATCGGCTCAGCTTCCGGATCGACGAAGATCGAAGACACCACGCTGACGATGTCGGCCATCGATACGGGCGCGATGACATATTCGGAAATGCCCGAACGGATGAGTTCGCGGTACAGGCCGACATCGTTGTAGTGGCCGACAACCACCACCTTGGAGGTCGGATCACAATGCTCGGAAAGCTGGGCGAGTTGTTCCAGCAACAGCTTCGGCTCGCTGCGCGATTCAAGCAGGATCAGGTTCGGTGTCGGCGCAGACTGATAGAATTCGATGGCGGTGGGGATGCCCCCCATATGCACCTTCAAATGTGCCTTGGCCATGCGGCGATCCTCGCCGGCGCGCTCGACCGGATTGGCTACGCCTTCGGTCTCGCAAAATGCCTGGATCGAAATGCGCGGGATCGGCCGCAACGCCTGCATCGCGGCAATATCCTGCTCCGAGGTTTCGCCGCCCGGTACCTCTGTGTCATAGGCAAGATTGCTCATTGTCATCACTTTCCGTGACTTGCGCGGCTTAGGGTTTGTTGAGCCTCAACACTCGTTAATATTCGACTTCCGAATTGCCGAGGAATTCGTCCGAAATACCTCTGTCACGATAGACGTCGATCACCGCGCCGCGATTTTCCGCGTCGATCGGCGTCGGCTTGCGTGGCCCGATCAGATCGGCCGGATTGGCCATCTGGGCAGCCAGGTTGTTCTGATACGAACAGCCGAAATCGGCATAGTGCTTGTTTTCCGAAGTCTGCAGCAGGTCTTCGGGCCAGCGCCCGCATCTATCCGTCTGAGCCTTAACCGAGACGTAGGCAACACGGACCGGTGCGGACGCTTCGGCCGAAACAGACTGATAGGATCGCATGGCGATCCGCTTCCGGCTGATGCCGCTCGCTATGGCTAGCCTGGCGAAATCGCGGCCGGCCGCGGCCGCTGCGATTTCGTTGGCCGAGCCACTCGGAATCTCGATCGTCAGTACCGGAGCTGCGCTCCTGTCGTACCCGTCCAGAAAGCCCAGGAGCGTGTCGCGCTGGGACCTGGTCATGCCGCGGTCGCCGGCGCCGACCGGAAGGTCGATCTTCTGGATCTTCTCGGCGATGACGATCGGATGGGTGGTGCGATAATCGTCAGGTATGGCACCCACCGTGACGCTGTCGCGATTGGCGCAGCCGGCCAGCAATGCCGCCACCGCGATCGCCATGATGGGAACGGCCGGCCGCCAGATTCGCGAATGGACGGACTGTATCGCGGTGACCGCCCTTGCCTTCGATACTGACTGAGACATGTCCACTTCCCCGCTTACTTGTAGATGAAGCCGACAACGCCGTGATAGCGGCCGTTGGGCTTGTCGGTCTGCATGGTGCCGTAGACACGGTTGACGCGGCCAAGGAAAATGCCGGCGCCATCGCTGGCGGCGTTGAAATTGTCATCCGGCTTGGCAAGATCGTTGCGCGCCACCGGCTTCACCAGATAGGGCGTAATGATGATGACGAGCTCGGTCTCGTTGCGGACGAAATCCCTGCTGCGGAACAGCGCGCCAAGCACTGGAATCTTTGTCAGACCAGGCAAGCCGTTGACGGCTTGCCTGAGATCGTCGCGGACAAGGCCGGCAATCATCATCGAGCCGCCCGAAGGCAGTTCCACTGTTGTGTCGGCCAAGCGCTTGCGGAGCGACAGGGCATTCATGCCCGGGCTTGTTACGCCTTCGGACAAAGACACAGACCCCTCCGTTGTCGGCTCGGAGACCGAGGTTCTGACTTTCAGGCTGATGCGGCCGGGAGACAGCACCACCGGCTGGAATTCCAGGCCAATGCCGTATTCGATCTTCTCGACCGAATACGTCTTCAGACCGGTCTGGTTATCGTTGGATACGGCTTGGGAAACGCTGGTCACCATGTTGTATTCGCCGCCAACCTTGAAGGTCGCCTTCTCGCCAGATACGGCCGTCAATGTTGGTTCGGCGAGGGTTTTCATGACGCCGGACTGTTCCATGGCATTGATGTAGGCCTGCAGCGTCGAGCTGCCGATAGAGAGGCCCGAGTTCGACAGCGACTTGCCCAAACCAGTGAAATTGTCGCTTACCGCGCCCCAACTAATGCCGTTGCTGCTGCCGTTGCCGACCATGTTGACGCCGAGCTGCTTCATCACCGAGCGGCTGACTTCCGCGACCGTCACCTTCAGCGTCACCTGGTCGTCGCCGATAATCTGCAGCAGGTTGACGATCTTGCTGACGCGGCGCTCGGCATCCGGGTTATCGATCGCGACGCCGGCTTCAGCCGAACCGCCGGCAGCGGTCTGCGAATATTGACCCGTGGTCGCCTCGCCGCCGGACACGAAAATGGTTGCCAGATCGGCCGCGCGCTTGGCGTCCAGAGGAGTGTCCACGGTTCCGGTCAGAACGACGTTGTCGTTCAGCAACTCGACCTTGACCTCCGATGACGGGATGAAGCGCTTGATATAATCCTCCAGCCCGGCGACATCACGTTCGACCGCCAGGTCGAGGCTGACGATCTGCTCGCCATTCGGGCCAAAGACGAAGATGTTGGTCTCGCCGACCGCCTTTCCGAACAGATAGATACGCCGGGCGGTGCGGGTCACCGCGTCGGCTACAGCGGGGTTGGCGACGAGAATATCATAGGCATCGCTCGGCAGGTCGATGACCACCGATTTGTTGAGCCCGAGCTTGACCCGCTGGGTGGCAGTCGAAGCCGTGACCCTGGCATTGTTCGCCGCACTGGCATCGAGGATGCCATATGCATTCGTTCCAAGGAGAAACAGGCCGATCGCCGCAGCCAGCGTGAGCGGCAGTTTGGTTTTTAGACTCATTTCCTTGCCCCCACTTCGGAAACTTCGCCCGACTTGATCAACCGCACCGTTCCGCGCCGGCCATTGCCGGAAACCAGGTAGTCGGCTTCGCCCACATTCTTGTCCTGACTGTCCTTGATCGAGCGCAGCGCCAGAGTCAGGCGATCCGCCATCTGCTGTGCGACGGTGATGATCTCGGACTGCTGCGGCGTCAGTTCCAGGGTGGCGGTCTGGCCAACCCTGGTCTTCTTGCCTTCCTCGTCCTCCTGAATGGTCTGGTCGATCGCCAGGACGCGAATGTTCTTCAGGATAGTTTCGGTCGTGAAGCCCGGACCACCGCCATTGGCGGGATCGGCTCTGCGGGTCATGATGACGTCGACGAAATCGTTGGGAAGAATAAAGCCGCCGGCCGAGGTGTCCGCCGAGATGCTTGTGGCGACGGCCCGCATGCCGGAGGGCAGGATCGACGACATGAAGCTTTGCCCTTCACCGATCAGCTTCGAGCGCCGCAGCGGCTCGCCGGCGTACAGCGCCACGCGGGCGACGGCGCCCTTCAGCTTGTCCAGCGCTTCAGGCTCGGCGGCGCGGGTGATGAAATTTGCGTTGATGCCGGCGGACGGCCATGACTCCCAGGAAATGTTGTTTTCAAGCGGACTGCCCATCGGAACGTCGCCGGAAAGGACCAGCACATCCTGCAGCGCGATCGCCGGCGCCTGAGGACCGGAATCGACAACCGGAGGCGGCGGAGCCACGACCATGTTCTTCGCGACATAGCCTGCACCACCGGCCGCGGCTATCGCCACGCTCAGAATAATCAATCGGGATGCTGGCATCTGTCCGAACCTCGCCTTGGCAAACCACGTAGCCAAGCCGGACTTTGCAGCGGCAATCGTCAAAACAAGGTTAATGTTATACTTACGATCGTGATTAATTTAACGTTTACATAAATTAGAGCGACAGGCCCGGCCCGAAGGAAAACGTGGCCCAACTCGCCTGCTCGGCGCCAACGGCATAAAGCGAAATTCAGCCCGCCAGCCTGGTAAGTGCCCAGGCCATCAACGGCGAGTCGGAATAGGTGAGCAGACCGCCAATGCCAAGCGCGATGCCGTACGGAACGCCGGTCGCCTCATCGGCGAAATGGCGCAGGAACGGATTGTGGCTTGTGACGGCGGCAAGCGGCGATTTTCGATAGGCGAGGATGGCTAGCGTCAGCAGGCCGCCGATGAATGTCGAGGCGACGAGGTACTCGATGAGATGGATGTTCAGTCCCATCCACATGGCAGTGGCGGCCAGAAGCTTGGCGTCGCCGCCGCCCATGCCGCCCAGCGCGAACAGGCCGAACGTCACCGCGAGAACCAGGCCGGCGGCGGCGAAATGCCAGCCATAGGTGGCCCAGTCCATGCCGGTCAAAGGTGCAACCAAGGCGAAGACAACCACAAGCAACACCGGCACGCGATTGGCGATCGTCATCGAAAGCATGTCCGAGATCGCGGCAAAAAGCATGCAGAACGGAAACACGACGAAGATCACGGCTTCAAGCATCAGCGCGCCTATGACCAAATTGCATCTGGCCCCCAGCCTAGTCCTATTCGATTAATGATTGACGAGGCCTAAATTTCAAATCACGCCGGGACTAAATAAGGGCCGCCAGTGCGGCGGCCCTTATTGCGGCCCTTATTTGAGAACAACCGAACCTGTTACGGTCAGCTACCGTTCACCTTAGTGGAGATGGCGGTGAACTTGGCGTTCAGCGAGTTGCCGAGCTGGCCGGCGCCGACCATGATGGCGAGTGCGATAAGAGCGGCGATCAGACCGTATTCGATAGCGGTCGCGCCGGATTCGTCCTTCACAAAACGTGCGATGAGGTTAGACATTCGAGCTCCTACTCCAATTGTTACAGCACTTCCGTCAACTTCTCTTGGTGGTTGATCGGATGCTGCAAATCTAAGGAGAAGCTGTTTCAATCGGCTTAATAAACAGGCTTACCGATTCCTTTCCCGCTTCGACGACATTGCGTGGTTAACCCAGAACTAAAATACCCGCCGCTGGGCCCACGGGCTGACAAAAGGGCGCAAAAGGCGCAATTCGGCAAAGACGTTCCAGCCGTGCCGGCTGAGCCCAAATACCGGTTCCGGCTTAATCCTGAACTCCAGCCGCTTAACGGTTGGTTCACCAATCTCGTTCATGTTCTGTTGAACAGTTTGCCAGGGGAGCGCCTCAATGGCCGGGCCGAGATCATCATTTCCAGTTGCCGTGCTTTTTGCCGCAGCGGCTTTCGCCGTTCCAGCCAAGGCCGGCGCCGGCATCGAGGTGACGATGAACCAGGCAAAGATTATCAAATTGTCGCGCGCCGCCGATACGATTGTCGTCGGCAATCCGGCGATCGCCGACGCCTCCGTGCAGGACGCATCGACGATCGTACTGACCGGCAAGGGATTTGGTGTCACCAATCTCGTCGTCCTCGACCAGGAGGGCAACCCGATCGTCGATGAGCAAATAACCGTCGTGCGCCAGGCAGCGTCGTCGGTGCGCATCTATCGGCGTTCCGAAGTACAGACCATGTCCTGCGCGCCATATTGCGAAAGCTCGTATAAGAGCGATGCCGAGAAGGCCTCTGAAGCCGAAATGAGCGCCGGGCATTAGCTAGCCGACGTCTCCGCCTTTGGCGGGAACGTGCTTCGGTTATCGCCGGGTTAAGGCCTTCCCGTTGAATTTAACGGTCATTCCAACCGGACTTCAATCGGTTCCGACTAAGGGTGGGACCGATACAGAAGCGGCATCGGCGTGTAGAGAACATGAGCAAGGCAGGACGAGCAGGTTTTCCCGGACGGTTTTTGGGCGACCGACGCGGAAGCACGGCGATCGAATTCGCCATGCTTGCAATTCCTTTCGCGCTTCTTGTCTTCGCCATCCTGGAGAGCTGCATTTCTTTTGCCGCACAGGAAGTGATGGCAAACGCCACAGACGACATCGCGCGCCAACTGCGTACCGGCCAACTAAGACCGGCCGATGTGTCCGGGACCAAGCTGCGGGACATGATCTGCACAAAATTGGAGATCATGGTTGCCAGCACCTGTCCCGGATTGCTGGTGGATTTGCGCGAATATCCGACCTTCGCCGATGCGGCGCTGGCCGGTTTCAAGATCCAGGATGGCGATGTCGTGCTGACCAAGGGCACGAGCACACAGACCTTCACCGTCGCACCTGGCCTGGCGGAGTCGAGAAACATGCTGCGGGTTTTTTACAAATGGCCGGTGATGACCGACTTCATGGCCAAATCGATGGCCAACCTGAAGGACGGCAAAACGCTGCATTTTGCTTCGATCACTTGGCAGAACGAGCCGTTCGACAACTGAACCACGTAGTCGCTTGAAAAGGGCAAAGCCATGATTCGTGCGGGGGCACAGCTGGGCATCGCAGGGATTTGTACAAGAGTAGTCCGGCTTTGCTCGGACCGCCGCGGTATTGCGGCTGTCGAGTTTGCCCTCATCGTGCCTGTCCTGTTGATCATGTACTTTATGACAATGGAGGCCTCGCAAGCCATCGAGACCAGCAAGAAGGTCAGCCGCATCGGCAGCATGGTAGCGGACCTCGTCACGCAGCAGCAGACCATCAAGGCGGCCGATGTCGATGCCATCATGGCGATCGGCAGTTCCACGCTTCAGCCCTACAACCGCTCGAAACCGAAGATCATTATCACGGCGATACAGGTGACGAACGAGACGACGCCGAAAGTCCTGGTCGTGTGGTCGCGCAAAGTGGTCGATGCTGTCTCTAGCGTCGACGCCGTCAAGGATTCCACCACAACGGTCCCGAGCGCGCTCAAGATCAAAGGCACTTTCCTCATTCGGGTCGAAAGCGATCTCGCCTACAAGCCAATCATCACCTGGTCGGCGGACGGCCAAAGCCGGTTCGGGTTGAGTTCGGTCTTCAATTCGATATCGATGGCGGAAACTTATTATCTGCGGCCGCGCCGGAGCCCGACCATTCCGTGTAGCGATTGCTGACGCCTGAAGCCCGCCAACCGGGCTGTTGCTAATGCTTGCGACCGCGGGCCGAGACTAGGCGCACGATGGCCGCAGCCAGCACATAGTCCCTCGGACCGGCAACGGCGAACCCGCCGGAGTGTCTCTGCTCCAGAAGATCGTAAATGTCCGGCGCGGTTGATCTGAGATTGGTGAGAAACACGGTGAGCCGGCGCTTGGCTTCGGGGTCCAGATCGCTGCGGACGGCATGCGGTCCATATCTCAGCAGGCCTGACGTCCAGACGACCTGAAGCGCCGATTTCGAGAACCCTGCGGCCTCGAGCCTCGCCACCGTGCCGCCAGGAGGATTTGGCAGTCCGTCGGCCACAGCCGGCATCCAGCCGAATATCGCATCGGCCACGCCGTCGACCAGCATCGCTTCAGCTGCGGCAGCCGAATTGGCGTGGGTCAAAAACGGTGCATCTTCCGCCACCTTGACCCCGTCCGCAGCCAGCCCGGCAAGCGGCAGCAGAGCACCGACGCTGTCGGAAGGCGCCATGACGACCCGATGGGCTGCCATGGCCGTAAGATCGGGAACCCTCCCGTCGCGCGCCAGCAGAACGGAACGGATGCCGCTGGCGCCGTCGGAATCGAGCGGCGCCGCGAGAGGCTCGACACATCCGCACCGTTCGGAGACCGTGGCGTAGGCGGATGCCGAATAGATGGCATATTCGATCCGCGCATTGGCCTGCGCCTCGATCAACGCCGCATAGTCGCGGGCAACGACAAACTCCACCTTCATTCCGAGTGCTTTGGTATAGGCGTCGGTCAGCAGCGCGAGACCTGGAACAGTGTTGCCGGCGCCGGGCTCGGCAACGATACCGATACGGAACGTTCCGATAACATCGCGCCAATCGGCGCGCGCCAGGTTTGCGCAAGATGCATCCAGCAGCAAAGCCAGTACGGCAGCGAATGCTTTCAGGGCAGGCCTCATGCGAGCTCCACGCCGCGCATTTCCATCGGCAGATCGACCATGCCGCGATTCGTCTCTCCCGGACCAGCACGCCAAGCCGTGCTGTTTGGGTTTCCGAATTGCCAATGGCGGCGCGGAACCCTATGTCTGAGCCAACACACAGGCAATGATGAACCTTTCGATGGCACGCGCCTTCCTTTTTGTCCTTGACTCTTTCGGCATCGGCGGCGCGGCCGATGCCGAACGCTATGGCGACACCGGCTCCAACACGTTCGCACACATCGTGCGGGCCTGCGCGGAAGGCCGCGCCGATCGCGAAGGCTTGCGTGACGGACCCCTTCTCGTACCAAACATGCTCGCGCTCGGCCTCGGCCAGGCCGCGGCAACGGCGACGGATTTCAGGTTCGAGAATGGCGGCAGTGCCCCGCTTGCCGCCGCCTTTCACGGCGCGGCCCAAGAGGTTTCGAGCGGCAAGGACACGCCATCGGGGCATTGGGAAATAGCCGGCCTGCCGGTCCGTTTCGACTGGGGTTACTTCCCCGACACGATTCCCGCTTTTCCGGCCGAGTTGACCGAAGCAATGGTGCGTGAAGGGAAGGTGCCCGGCATCCTCGGCGATTGCCATGCTCCGGGCACCGAGATCATCGAACGGTTCGGTGAAGACCATATTCGCACCGGCAAACCGATCTGTTACACCTCGATCGACTCCGTCCTGCAGATCGCCGCGCATGAGGTCCATTTCGGCCTGGAACGGCTTTACGAGTTCTGCAAAGTGGTGCGCAGGCTCGTCGATCCGCTGAATATCGGCCGCGTCATCGCACGGCCGTTTATCGGTGAAACCGCCGCCACGTTCGAGCGAACGCATAATCGTCGCGACTATGCCGTACCGCCGCCGGAACCGACGCTGCTCGACCGGCTGACGGCGCGCGGCAGCCGGGTTATCGCGGTCGGCAAGATCGGCGACATTTTCGCCCATCGGGGGATCTCGGAAGTTCGCAAGGCTGCCGGCAACATGGCGATGTTCGACAAAGCGCTTGGTGCCATGGAAGACGCCCGCGACGGCGACCTCGTCTTCGCGAATTTTGTCGACTTCGACACCGAGTTCGGGCATCGGCGCGACGTTGCGGGGTATGCCGCCGCACTCGAAGCTTTCGACCGGCGCCTGCCCGAGGCATTCGCAGGGCTGAGGCCAGGCGATCTGCTCATTTTGACCGCCGATCACGGCAACGATCCGACGTGGCGCGGCACCGACCACACGCGCGAGCGTATTCCGGTTATCGGGACACGGCCGGGTTTCAAAGGCGCAGACATCGGACTGAGGACAACTTTTGCCGACATCGGCGAAACCGTGGCCGAACATCTCGGGCTGGCGCGCGGCCGTCACGGCACCTCCTTCCATGCCACGATAGGTGGCCATGCCTGAGCTGCCGGAGGTCGAGACAGTCAGGCGCGGTCTGCAGCCGGCCCTTGAAGGTGCCCGCATTGTCGGTGTCGAGGCACGCCGGCCGGATTTGCGGTTTCCGTTCCCCGAGAGATTTTCGGAGCGGCTGACCGGCAAGACGATTGCGGCGCTCGGCCGCCGTGCCAAATATCTGACGATGCACGTGGACAACGGCCCGGTTCTGATCTGCCATCTCGGCATGTCGGGGTCGTTTCGCATCGAAACGGCCGACGAGAGCGCAACGCCCGGCGCGTTCCACTACGAACGTTCGAAAAACACCGCTCACGATCACGTCGTCTTCGATATCGTATCACCTGCCGGCGTCCGCTCTCGCGTGATCTTCAACGACCCGCGCCGCTTCGGCTTTATGCTGTTTTCGGAAGGCGAGCCCGACATGCATCCGATGCTGGCGGGATTAGGCGTCGAGCCTACGGGCAATGCCCTGGATGGCGCGCTGCTCGCTTCGTTGCTGAAAGGCCGCAAGTCACCGCTGAAAGCGGCACTTCTGGACCAACGGCTGATCGCCGGGCTAGGCAATATCTACGTCTCGGAAGCGCTTTGGCGGGCAGGCCTGTCGCCGCTGCGCGAAGCGGGCACCCTCGCGAGAGCCGGCAAGAAAGCCAAAGAGCAGAGCGAAAGCCTGGCCGAAGCAATCCGCTCGGTCGTCGCCGATGCGATCGCCGCCGGCGGCTCGTCGTTGCGCGATTTTATGCAGACAGATGGATCGTTGGGCTACTTCCAGCATTCTTTCGCGGTGTACGACCGCGAGGGCGAAGCCTGTTCCAAGCCTGGTTGTCGCGGCCACATCGAGCGTATCGTGCAAAGCGGTCGCTCGACTTTCCACTGCCGAACCTGTCAGGCTTGAACCAGAAGCGAGGAGGAGCAAAGCATGGGCTACGAAACCATCGTCGTCGAAACCCGCGGCAAGGTCGGGCTGATTACGCTGAACCGGCCGCAGGCGCTCAATGCGCTGAATTCACAAGTGCTGGCGGAACTGGTCGCGTCGGTGAACAGCATGGGCGCAAATGCCGACATCGGCGCCATGGTCATCACTGGTTCGGACAAGGCTTTCGCGGCAGGTGCAGATATCAAGGAAATGCAGTCGATCTCCTATGTGGATGCCTATCTGCAGGATTTCTTCGTCGGCTGGGAAGAATTTACGCGGGCACGAAAGCCGATCATCGCGGCGGTGGCGGGCTATGCGCTGGGCGGCGGCTGCGAACTGGCGATGATGTGCGATTTCATCATCGCCGCCGACACCGCCAAGTTTGGCCAACCCGAGATTACGCTGGGCGTCATGCCTGGCATGGGCGGATCGCAGCGCCTGACCCGCTTCGTCGGCAAGTCGAAGGCGATGGATATGTGCCTGACGGGGCGGATGATGGACGCAGCCGAGGCCGAGCGTTCCGGCCTGGTCTCGCGCGTGGTGCCAGCCGGCGAGTTGATCGAGGAAGCGCTTAAGGCAGCGGCCAAGATTGCTAGTTTTTCCTTGCCGTCGGTGATGATGGCAAAGGAGGCCATCAACCGCGCCTATGAGACGACGCTCACCGAGGGTCTGCGGTTCGAGCGCCGGCTGTTTCATTCGCTGTTTGCGCTGGATGACCAGAAGGAAGGCATGGCGGCCTTCACCGGCAAGCGGAAGCCGAATTTCACGAACCGATGAGATGACGAAGGCGCCGGTCAAAAAGAAAGCGCTGCAGCGTTGACGCGCCGGAAAAGCTGAACTATAAGCCGCACCAACCGAGGCGGCCCTGTGGCTGCCCGTTTGTTTTTTGCGCCCTGCGGTATCCCGCAAGCGCCCACCAGATCAGAAGAGAGGCACCATGGCCAATACCTCCTCGGCCAAAAAGGCAACGCGCAAGATCGCCCGTCGCGCAGCGATCAACAAGAACCGCCGCTCCCGCGTCCGGACCTACATCCGCCAGGTCGAAGAGGCGCTCGCGGCTGGCGACAAGGCGGCCGCACAGGCTGCCTTCAAGGTGGCCGAGCCGGAATTGATGCGCGCCGCGACCAAGGGCGTGGTGCACAAGAACACGGCATCGCGCAAGGTGTCGCGGCTGGCCCAACGGGTCAAGGTGCTGTCAGCCTAATATATCCATTCCTGAACTGCGCTTCTTCAAACCCGGCCAATCGGCCGGGTTTTTTCGTTTGCCGGCAAGTACTTAAAAGAAAGCCCGCAAAACGGCGCTCCGCGAGCATTTCAAAGTTCGAAATGCTTTGCCGGCATATACATGCCCGCTCATATTCGGAGCCTCCGAAACCGCCAATACGAAAATTTCCGAGCGTCACAGATTACCGTTTCTTTTCAGAAGCTTACCGATGGTGATCCACAGCTTGTTCACATCAGCTGCAGCCGATAGGCGACAATTGGCTGTCAAGTGAATTATTTCAGAAAATTTCGCGTTGTGTGGCCTTTTTCATATTCGCCGGAAAAGGGTTTGAATCACAATGGCTTTGTCAAAATCAACTGTTGCAGCATGGCGTTCGAAACGTCCCTTGCTAGTCAGATTCCTTAAAAATCCGTTAGGGGTGGCCTTGCCCTATCCACAGCGATTTCGGTAATGTCTGTCCATCGAAGGGACGGGCCCTTGGCCCTTGACCAGCCTGAAACCGGCCAGCTCGAATTGGCAGAGTTTACAGCGCGGATTCAACTCCGCGGACGGGGTTGGTTTGTCTTTTCGATACGGTAGGGGACTGGCGTAATTGTACATGGCAGGTCGACGGTGCGCCGGCGGTTTTTCGCCGGACGGCATTTTGTTGCCCTGACATGACCAAAGCGGATCGGCTCTTCGGCGCCGGACCGACAAGGAGGCGATTCATCAGCCGGCGGCGGCGATGGTGTCGCAGCGAAGACACGGTCGCCGGAAACATGGATGCAGGAGGCGCATCCCCGGCGGAAAACAGGTACAAGAGACAAGGAACTCGATCATGCAGAGCGGCGGCATCGAAAGGGAGCTTACAGGCGACCTCCCATTTCCTGGAACGTTAATCGGAAGGAACGACATGGCGGCTTCCAATGAAGCTGAACAGAAGTTCGATCGGGTCAAGGCCCAGCTAAAGGCGCGTCTGGGAACCGAGGTCTATTCGAGCTGGTTCGGGCGCATGAAGGTCGCTGAATCCTCCAAGGGCATTGTTCGCATCTCGGTGCCAACCGCATTCCTGCGTTCATGGATCAACGGCCACTATCTCGATCTCATCACCGAGTTGTGGAAGCACGAGGATCCGGAGATCCTCAAGATCGAGATCGTCGTTCGTACCGCCACACGCCAGGGCCGCAACAGCGTCGAGCCAGAAGTGGCCCCGGCGCGCAAGATGACCAGGCAGACGCAAACCGCGCTCTCTGCCGGCACGGCGAGCCCCAGCAGGGTCGAACGGGTCCCGGCACCCCGCCCGGGGATGCCGGCAGAGACCGAGTTCCGGCACAATGTGCTCGGTTCGCCGCTCGATCCACGCTACACTTTCACCTCCTTCATCGAAGGACCATCGAACCGAGTGGCTTTTGCCGCCGCCAAGGCGGTCGCGGAATCGCAGTCGAGCGCGGTGCGTTTCAATCCGCTCTTTCTTCACGCGACGGTCGGGCTGGGCAAAACGCATCTGTTGCAGGCCATCGCCGCAGAATCGCTGAAGCAGAATCCGAAATCGCGGGTCGTCTATCTGACGGCTGAGTATTTCATGTGGCGGTTCGCCACCGCGATCCGTGACAACAACGCACTGACGCTGAAAGAACAGCTGCGCGACATCGACCTCCTCATCATCGACGACATGCAGTTCCTGCAGGGCAAGTCGATCCAGCACGAATTCTGCCATTTGATCAACATGCTGCTCGACAGCGCCAAGCAAGTGGTGGTCGCTGCCGACCGGCCGCCGTCGGAATTGGAGTCGCTGGAGCCACGCGTCCGCTCGCGCCTCAATGGCGGCGTCGCGTTGGAAATGTCAGCCCCGGATTTCGCCATGCGCATCGGTATGCTCAAGCTCAGGCTGGCCACCGCCAAGCTCGACGATGCGTCGCTCGATATTTCCGAAGAGATCCTCAACCACGTCGCCCGCACGGTGACCGGCAGCGGGCGCGAGCTCGAAGGTGCCTTCAACCAGCTTTTGTTTCGCCAATCCTTCGAACCGCAGATCACCATCGACCGCATCGACGAGATCCTCGGCCACATCTATCGTTCGGGCGAGCCCAAGCGGGTGCGTATCGAGGACATCCAGCGCATCGTCGCGCGCCACTACAACGTGTCGAAGACCGAACTTCTGTCCAACCGGCGCACACGCACCATTGTCAAGCCACGGCAAGTCGCCATGTATCTGTCGAAGGTGATGACGCCGCGCTCGCTGCCGGAGATCGGGCGGCGGTTCGGCGGCCGTGACCATACGACCGTGCTGCATGCGGTGCGCAAGATCGAGGATCTTTCCGGTGCCGACAACACACTGGCGCAGGAACTCGAATTGCTGAGAAGGCTGATCAACGACCAGGCCTGACGGCCCGAAAAACCCCGGCTCGCGGACTTCGGCCTTTTTATCCCCAGAAAGCCCGCGCAGCCGGCCCGAACCGGTGGCGCGGGCTTGCGTTTGCCGGGTTTTTCCTGTCAGTTTACGCAGATTCTGAGCCTGTTCAGACCTTTCGCGGGGCGCCGCTTGCCGGAGACCCGTTCATTCATTCAAGCGAGCCTGTTTCGTCATGCGTGTTATCCTGGAACGGTCAAATCTCCTGAAGTCGCTCAACCATGTTCACCGCGTGGTCGAGCGGCGCAACACCATTCCGATCCTGTCGAACGTGCTGCTCAGCGCCGAGGGGGCCAGCCTTGAAATGAAGGCGACCGACCTCGACCTGGAGGTGACCGAAGCAACGCCGGCAAAGGTCGAACGTGGCGGGGCGACGACGGTCCCGGCGCATCTGCTCTACGACATCGTGCGCAAGCTTGCCGACGGCGCGGAGGTGGCGCTGAAGACCGACGAAGACGGCAACGCCATGACGGTGACGTCGGGGCGCTCGAGCTTCCGCCTGCAATGCCTGCCGCAGTCCGACTTTCCCGAGCTTTCAGCCGGGTCGTTCTCGCATATTTTCCGGCTCGATTCCGTTGGACTAAAGGGCCTCATCGAAAAGACCCAGTTCGCCATCTCGACCGAGGAGACGCGCTATTATCTGAACGGCATCTATCTGCACACGCACGAGGCCGGCGGCAAGCTGAAGCTGCGCTCGGTCGCGACCGACGGCCACCGGCTAGCGCGCGCCGAGATCGATGCGCCGGCAGGCTCTGAGGGCATGCCTGGCGTCATCATCCCGCGAAAGACGGTCAGTGAGCTGCAAAAGCTGGTCGACGATCCCGATGTTGCAGTGACCACCGAGCTGTCGGACACCAAGATCCGTTTCACCATCGGCAGCGTCATCTTGACCTCCAAGCTGATCGACGGCACTTTCCCGGACTACCAGCGCGTCATTCCGACCGGCAACGACAAGAAGCTGATTATCGATCGTCAGAGTTTCGCGGCTGCCGTCGATCGCGTTTCGACCATTTCGTCCGAACGCGGCCGGGCGGTGAAACTTTCGATCGCCGAAGGGCAGGTCACGCTTGCGGACAACAACCCGGATTCGGGCAGTGCCACCGAGGAACTGGCGGCCGACTATTCGTCCGATCCGATCGAAATCGGCTTCAACGCCAAATACCTGCTCGACGTTGCCGCGCAACTGACCGGCACGGAGGCGAAGTTCATGCTGGCGGATGCCGGTTCCCCGACGCTGATCCACGACATGGCCGACGAGACCGCGCTCTACGTGCTGATGCCGATGCGGGTGTAGGGCCCGAACGGGGCCATCTTGCTGTCGTGACCAGATCTGCAAAACCGCAGCAGACCTACATAAGTAAGCTCACACTTACGAATTTCCGCAACTATGCGGCGTTGGCAATCGACCTTGATCCCGGCGCTGTGGTTTTCTCCGGCGACAATGGCGCCGGCAAGACCAATCTGCTTGAAGCGATCTCGCTGCTCACGCCAGGCCGCGGCCTGCGCCGCGCACCCTATGCCGAGGTGGCGCGCGAAGGCGGCGACGGTGGCTTTGCGCTGCATGCTCGGCTTGACGGGCCGGAAGGCCAGGTCGAGATCGGTACCGGGATACCGGGCAGCGACGGCGAAGGCGGCAGGCGGGTGCGGATCAACGGCGCGGCGGCACGCTCAGCCGAAGACATGCTGGAATGGCTGCGCGTGGTCTGGCTGACACCGGCCATGGACGGCCTGTTCCCCGGGCCGGCGGCCGATCGTCGGCGCTTCCTCGACCGGCTGGTACTGGCGATCGATCCCAGCCACGGCCAGCGCGCGCTTGACTACGAAAAGGCAATGCGCGGCCGCAACAGACTGCTCGCCGACGGTTCGCGCGACGGTGCCTGGTTCGATGCGATCGAGATGCAAATGGCCGAGACTGGCGTGGCAATTGCCGCGGCGCGTGCCGAACTGGTGCGCCTGCTCGCCGCCATGATCGACCGGCTGCCCGGCGACGGACCGTTTCCGCAAGCCGATATCGGCATCTCGGGCGAACTGGAAGGCGAAATCGGTATTTTGCCGGCCGTCGACGTAGAGGAACGGTTCCGTCGCGCGCTTGCCCAGGGGCGCGACCGCGACCGCACCGCCGGACGCACGCTCGACGGCCCGCACCGTTCCGACCTCGTGGTGCGCCACCGGCCCAAGGCGATGCCGGCCGAGCTCTGTTCGACCGGCGAGCAGAAGGCGCTGCTGGTCGGCATTGTCTTGTCACATGCGCGGCTAACCGGCGAAATATCGGGCATGACGCCGATCCTGCTGCTCGACGAGATTGCCGCCCATCTCGACGGCGGTCGACGGGCGGCCTTGTTCTCGATCCTGGAGGAACTGAACTGCCAGGCCTTCATGACCGGGACCGATGCCGCGTTGTTTGACAGCCTCAAGGGACGCGCGCAATTCCTGACCGTCGATCACGGCACAGTCAGGCCGACCATTTGAACTTGGTTCATGGCGCACTTCTGAGCGGCATGCATGGCGCTGACAAGCTTTCTCCTCCGCTATATGGTCCGGCGATGATCACAGCCGCCCTCACCGATGAAGAGCTCGAACGCTACGCCCGCCATATCGTGCTGCCCGAAATCGGCGGCGCCGGCCAGCAGCGGCTGAAGCGGGCGCGGGTGCTGGTCATCGGCGCCGGCGGATTGGGAGCGCCGGTGCTCGAATATCTCGCCGCCGCAGGGATTGGCACTCTGGGTATCGTCGACGACGACATCGTTTCGCTTTCCAACCTGCAACGACAAGTGATCCACGCCACGGGCGATGTCGGCATAGCGAAAACCGACAGCGCCAGAGCGGCGATCATCCGCATCAATCCAAACGTCGTCGTGGAAGAGCACAATTTCAGGCTGACCGTGGACAACGCCCCTGCTCTCATCGCCCGTTATGACATCGTCGTTGACGGCTCCGACAATTTCGAGACACGCTACGCGGTGGCCGACGCCTGCGCCGCCGAGAGCCGGCCGCTCGTGCATGCCGCCGTTGGCCGCTTCGACGGCTCGGTCACCGTGCTGAAGCCGTTCGAAACCGGCCCGGACGGCACGTTGAACCCAAGCTACCGCGATCTCTTTCCCGAGGCGCCGCCGCCGGGACTGGTGCCGTCCTGCGCGGTGGCCGGCATTGTCGGCGCGCTGACCGGGGTCATCGGCACGCTGCAAGCAATGGAAGCGATCAAGCTGATCACCGGGATTGGCGAGCCGCTGGTCGGACGACTGCTGCTCTACGATGCGCTGGCGGCACGCTTCGACACGATCCGCTACAAGCGAACCAACCGGTGAGCCTGCCTGCCGACGTTTCCATCGTGCAGCTTGCGGCCGATTTCGACCGTTGGGACGAGGTCTTGGCACTTGTCCTGCGCGCCTTCGCCTTCATGGACGGGGTTATTGACCCGCCGTCCTCGGCGCATCGGCTCACCGTCGAAAATATCAGGGCTAAAGCGATCGAGGAGACAGCATTCCTGGCGCTGAAGCAAAGCGAGATCGTCGGTTGCGTCTTCGTCCTGAAGCGCGCAGACGACCTCTATATTGGAAAGCTCGCGGTCGAGCCGGCTCTTCAGGGACAAGGCGTTGGAAAACGGCTGATGCAGGCCGTCGAAGATCTTGCCCGTAGCCACAACAGGACCGCCATCGAGCTCCAGACCCGGATCGAGCTGATAGGAAATCACGCAGCCTTTGCCCGCCTCGGTTTTCGTGAAACCGAACAGACAGCGCACAAGGGCTACGACCGGCCGACCTCAATCACTATGCGCAAGGTGCTTTCGTAAGCCAACATTATCCAAAGACGAACGCGTGGTTGCCGCGGCAAGACCATGCCGGCATGATGGCAGGTCACGCCCGCAGCGGCAGCACGCGGTCGGGCGGGCGATGACCGTCGAAGAAGGCGCGGATGTTGATGATCACCTTCTCGCCCATGTCGATACGGCCTTCGAGCGTCGCCGAACCCATATGCGGCAACAGCACGACCTTGCCTTTGTGGGCGAGCTTCAGCAGCTTGCTGTTCAGCGCCGGCTCGTGCTCGTAGACGTCGAGGCCGGCGCCGGCGATCTTGCCGTCATGGATGAGCTTGACTAGCGATTCCTCATCGATGATATCACCGCGCGCGGTGTTGACTATGTAAGCTGACGGTTGCAGAAGCGCCAGCCGCCGTGCCGACAGCAGATGAAAAGTTGCCGGTGTCGATGGGCAATTGACCGAGATAATGTCCATGCGGGCGAGCATCTGGTCGAGGCTTTCCCAATACGTCGCTTCCAACTCGTCTTCGATTGCCGGCAGCACCCGGTGGCGGTTGTGGTAGTGGATCGAGAGGCCAAAGGCCTTGGCGCGCCTGGCGACGGCAGTGCCGATGCGACCCATGCCGACAATGCCGAGCCGTTTGCCCCAGATGCGCCGGCCGAGCATCCAGGTCGGCGACCAGCCCGCCCATTTCTTGTCGCCGGTCAGCACGTTGGCGCCTTCGGCCAGCCGCCGCGGCACCGCCAGCATCAGCGCCATGGTCATGTCGGCCGTATCTTCGGTCAACACGTTCGGCGTGTTGGTGACGGTGATCCCTTTCTTGGCCGCTGCCGCAACGTCGATCTTGTCGACGCCATTGCCGAAATTGGCGATCAGCTTGAGGTTGTCGCCGGCCTGGGCAATCAGCGCCGCGTCGATATTGTCGGTCACGGTCGGCACCAGCACGTCGGCCTCCTTGACCGCCGCCACCAGTTCCGGCTGCGTCATCGGCCTGTCCTCGACATTCAAGCGGGCGTCGAACAACTCGCGCATGCGGGTCTCGACTGGGTCGGGCAACTTGCGCGTGATGACGACGAGGGGCTTCTTCTTGCCTACCATTGTTTCCTCGAACCCGATCTCGTTGAGACCTCTTTAACCAAGAACGGCGAAACTGAGAGCCGATCGCGGTACTGGTCATCCATGTAACAAGCGGTTCCGCCGAAGACAAAGAAAAAGGGGCGAAGGCCGATGGGCCGGCGCCGAAAGGAACGAAAGTGTCTGGTTTCGCGTCGCTCCGCCTGACCCTCAGTGCAGCATTCCTCGGCGCTCTCATCCATAGCCCACTGGTGATGGCGCAAAGTGCCGCCGCACCCGCCCAGAGCGTCACGCTCGGACCAAGCGGCTTGCCGCTGCCGCGCTTCGTCAGTCTGAAATCCGGCCGCGTCAACTCGCGCGTCGGGCCGGGCGTCAATTATTCCGTCGACTGGATGTATATGAAGCCAGGCCTGCCGATGGAGATCATCCAGGAGTTCGATACGTGGCGCCGCGTGCGCGATGCGGACGGCTCGGAAGGCTGGATCAATCAGTCGCTGCTGTCGGGCCGCCGCACGGCGATCGTCGCGCCCTGGCAGCGCGGCAAGGACGCCCGCGTCAACCTCCTCGACGACCCGGCAAAAGATGCAGGCGTCATCGCGATCCTCGAACCGGGGGTGATGGGCACAATCAAGTCCTGCGATGGCCAATGGTGCGAAATGACCTTCGACGGCCATACCGGCTGGCTCGCCCAGTCGCTCGTCTGGGGTGCCTATCCCGGCGAAAAGGTCAAGAACTGACGTTTCCGAACCGGAGGTCGGGCCAGCGCTGTAAGCACCGGATCCGGCATTTTGTTTCGCTGATCTTCGGTTCGGGGATGGTTTAGCGGCCGATGCGGCCGAGATGGGTATCCTGGAAACTGCTCGACAGCTTCAAGCCATAGCCCAGAGCGCGGTCGATGGCGATGTGGGCGATCCAGATCAGCGCAACAGCTGTCGCCATTGCATTGTCAAAGACGTTGCCGACAAGCGCCAGCAGAACGGGCAAAATCAGTATGTGCATGGCGTTGTAGGCGACGGCCCCGACGCGCGGCCCGGCCATGTAACCCAGCATCGACAGGTCGGGCGCCAGAATGAGCACTGCAAATAGCCACCAGGAAACACCGGCGATTGCATAGAAGGCAAGAGCCGCCACCGCGACGGCAACCCATTCGAGCCGGAGCGTCAAATCCAGGAATTTCATAAGGCGCCGGTCAGTCGCAGCGTTTCGGACGCAGTCTCACCACGATATCGACATTGGCGATCTCCATGCCTTCCGGCGGTTCCGGCAGGTTGGAAACCATCACCGGGCCGCTGTCGATATCGAAGATCCTGTTTTCGCCCTCGATATAGAAATGATGGTGATCGGAGGTGTTGGTGTCGAAATAAGTCTTCGATCCCTCGACGGCAAGGATGCGCAGAAGACCGGCCTGGGTAAACTGGTGCAGAGCATTGTAGACGGTGGCCAGAGACACCGGCACGCCGGCGGCAAGCGCCTCCTCGTGCAGTTCCTCGGCCGAAAGATGGCGGTCGCCCTTGGCGAAAAGCAGATCGGCCAGCGCGATGCGCTGGCGTGTCGGCCTCAGACCGGCCTCGCGAACCCGCTTGTCCACAGCGACATTATCCTTTCGGCAACCCAGATCCATCTATCCGTCGCGCTCACAGTTCCGCCTCAGACACGTCCAAAATGGCAGAAATTGAGCATCTGCCGAAACTGGACGTGTCCTGACATATATTCTGTCGACCGAATGCGATCAATAGCGCGCATTGACCCGGGCAGACGGGCAGGTTAAGCGCAAACGCCGGTTTCCGGCCTGAAACAGATTGTGTTAGGAAACCACCGACAAGGGCGCCTATCGCCCGGGACGATCACGGGGACGAGATTGATGGCGGGTTCGAAATCCAGCTACGGTTACGAGGAATTGCTTGCCTGCGCCCGCGGCGAGCTGTTCGGACCGGGAAATGCGCAGCTGCCCTATCCGCCGATGCTGATGTTCGACCGCATCACCGAGATCAGCGAAACTGGCGGTGCGTTCGACAAGGGTTTCATCCGCGCGGAATTCGATATCAGGCCGGATTTGTGGTTTTTCGCCTGCCATTTCATCGGCAATCCGATCATGCCGGGATGCCTGGGCCTGGACGCCATGTGGCAGTTGACGGGGTTCTATCTCGGATGGCTCGGTGAACCCGGCAAGGGGATGGCGCTGTCGACCGGTGAGGTGAGGTTCAAAGGCATGGTCACGCCTTCGGTCAAGAAGGTGGAGTATGGCGTCGACTTCAAGCGAGTGATGCGCGGTCGGCTTGTGCTTGGCATCGCCGATGGCTGGCTGAAGGCAGATGGCGAGCCCATATACGCGGCAACGGATCTGAAGGTCGGTCTGTCCAAGCAACCGGCCGCCGTCTGAACGAAGACCCTACAGTACGACGTCTTGGACGTCTGATGGACGCTGTAGCACTTTAATTTTGCGCATGGTTCCGTTCCGGAAATTGATTTCAGGTTCGGAGTCCGCGCTGGAAGGAGTTGCGAATGAGACGGGTCGTAGTCACAGGTCTCGGTATCGTGTCGTCGATCGGTAACAATGCCAACGAGGTGCAGACCTCGCTGCACGATGCAAGGTCCGGCATCAGTTTCTCCGACTCTTTCGCCGAACATGGCTTCCGTTGCCGGGTGTGGGGCGCGCCGACGCTGGATCCATCGGGCATGATCGACCGTCGCGCCATGCGCTTCCTGTCGCAGGGTGCTGCCTGGAACCATGTCGCAATGGACCAGGCGATCGCAGACGCCGGCCTCGACGAGACCGACATCACCAACGAGCGCACCGGCATCGTGATGGGCTCCGGCGGACCGTCGACCCGTGCAATCGTCGAGGCGGCCGAGACGACGATCAAAAACGGCAGCCCCAAGCGGATCGGGCCATTCGCGGTGCCAAAAGCGATGTCGTCGACCGCTTCGGCGACGCTTGCCACCTGGTTCAAGATCCACGGCGTCAACTACTCCATATCATCGGCCTGCTCGACGTCTGCGCATTGCATCGGCAATGGCTACGAGTTGATCCAGTGGGGCAAGCAGGACATCGTCTTCGCCGGCGGCCATGAGGATCTCGACTGGACGATGTCGGACCTCTTCGACGCCATGGGCGCCATGTCGTCCAAGTTCAACGACAGGGCATCGGTCGCCTCCCGCGCCTACGACGTCGATCGCGACGGTTTCGTCATTGCCGGCGGCGCCGGCGTGCTGATTCTTGAAGAGCTCGAGCATGCCAAGGCACGCGGCGCCAAGATCTATGCCGAGATCGTCGGCTATGGCGCGACCTCGGACGGCTATGACATGGTGGCGCCGTCGGGCGAAGGCGCGGCGCGCTGCATGAAGCAGGCGCTCGCGTCGGTGTCCTCGCCGGTCGACTATATCAATACGCACGGTACCTCGACGCCGGTCGGCGACTCCAAGGAAATGGGCGCCATCCGCGAGGTGTTCGGCGAGAAGATGCCTTTCATCACGTCGACCAAATCGCTGACCGGCCATTCGCTGGGTGCGGCCGGCGTGCAGGAATCGATCTACTCGATCCTGATGATGCAAGGCGGCTTCATCGGCGAGAGCGCCCATATTGACAACCTCGATCCGGAATTCGAAGGCATGCCGATCGTGCGCAAGCGCATCGACGAAGCCAGGATCGACACCGTTTTGTCCAATTCGTTCGGTTTCGGTGGCACCAACGCTACGCTGATTTTCCAGCGCTATTCCGCATAAGGATTTGCCGACCATGGACGGATTGATGAAGGGCAAGCGCGGGCTTGTCATGGGTGTCGCCAACGATCATTCGATCGCCTGGGGTATCGCCCGCAAACTGTCCGAACATGGCGCGGAACTCGCCTTCACCTATCAGGGTGAGGCCTTCGGGCGCCGGGTCAAGCCGCTCGCCGAGAGACTGGGCGCATCCCTGGTGGTGCCTTGCGACGTAGAGGACAGCGCATCGGTCGCTGCCACCTTCGAGACCCTTGGCAAGGCGTGGGGCGGGCTGGACTTCGTCGTCCATGCCATCGGCTTTTCCGACAAGAACGAGCTGAAAGGCCTCTACGCCGACACCAGCCGCGACAACTTCATCCGCACCATGGTGATCTCCTGCTACTCCTTCACCGAGGTCGCCCGTCACGCCGCCACGTTGATGAAGGATAGCGGTTCGATGATCACGCTGACCTATGCCGGTTCGGTCCGCGTCATGCCGAATTACAACGTTATGGGCGTCGCCAAGGCCGGGCTGGAGGCCAGCGTCCGCTATCTAGCCAACGACTACGGCCCGCGCGGCATCAGGGTGAACGGCATATCGGCTGGACCGGTGCGGACGCTTGCGGGCGCCGGGATTTCCGACGCACGCCACATGTTCTCCTATCAGCAGCGCAACTCGCCGCTGCGCCGCACAGTGACCATCGACGAAGTCGGCGGTTCCGCGCTCTATTTGCTGTCCGATCTGTCCTCCGGCGTCACCGGCGAAATCCACTATGTCGATTCCGGCTATCACATCGTGTCCATGCCGACGCTTGACGAGTTGAAGCAGACCGACGGCGGGCGGGAATAGCGCGAGCGACGTGTCGCCGGCTTGCCCCGCAGCGTTTCAGCGCCGCGCCGCGAAGACCTTGAACATGCCGTCGCGGGCGAGCTCCGTATGGCTGGAGAAGGCGGCCGCCAGCACCGGTTCGTAGGGAAGCTGACGGTTCGCCACCATGAACAGCCGGCCGCCCGGCTTCAGCGCCTTGCCTGCCGCGCGGATCATGCCGGCACCGATCTCCGGCTCAGTCGCTCGGCTGCGGTGAAAGGGCGGGTTCATGACGACCGCGTCATAGCGGCGCTCGACCGGCTCGCTCAAAAGATCTATCCAGAAGAAATGTGGCTCCACGCCTGTGTTGCCGACATTGGCCTTCGCCGCCTCCAGCGCCTCGAAATCCGCTTCGTAAAGGTCAAGCGCCGATATGCCGGGTGAGCGGGCGGCGACTTCGGCGGCGACATAGCCCCAACCGGCACAGAAATCCGCAACGCTGCCACGCAGATCGTTGGGCAGATTTTCGACCAGCAGCTTCGATCCCGCATCGATCTTGTCGAACGAAAACATGCCTGGGGCCGTGCGGAAGCGGTCCTCGACGACCAAGTCCGGATTGGCGGCGCGAAGCGTTGCGGCGGCAACGGTATCGGCCGGCCGGCGAAACCAGAAGGCAATGCCGTGATGCTTCGGCAGGTGGCCTTCGAGCGGCACAAGGGCGCCGACATACTTGCGCAGGCTGGCGATACCATCGTCCTTGCCGCCGGCGACGACGATCAACCCGCTTGGTGCTGCGCGTTTGACCGCTTCGGCAACGCGCAACTCGTTTTGGCCGCGATGGCGGCCAGCGAGCACAAATGCCGCGTCGAAAGCGTCGCCTTCGACCTGCGGCGTGACCGCGAAGCCGGACGCCTGCAAGGCGCGAAAGTGCGGCCTGAAGCCTTGGACGAGATGAAGCTTGGCATCAAACCCTTCGGGCAAGCGAAAGCCGGGCTCGGCACCGAGAAAGAGTATGCGTTCATCCTTTCGTGGCAGGGAAACAGCACCGGCCTCGAACGGATGGAAAAGCGTTTTCAGCGGCTCGGCGGACATTCACCACTCTTGAACTGCAAGGCTGTTGTTGAAACGCAAACGGGCGCGACCTTCCGGCGCGCCCGCTTCGATTGCTCTATGCGTTCGACGGAACGCAACCCCGCTTAGGCGGCGTTCTCTTCGCCTTCGCTCTTCTTGTCGCGGACGATTTCCTTGCCGGTAGCCTGGTCGACGACCTTCATCGACAGGCGGACCTTGCCGCGCTCGTCGAAGCCCATCAGCTTGACCCAGACCTTGTCGCCTTCCTTGACCACATCGGAAGTCTTGGCGACGCGGTCATTGGCGAGCTGCGAGATGTGGACGAGGCCGTCGCGCGGACCGAAGAAGTTGACGAAAGCGCCGAAGTCGGCGGTCTTGACGACCGTGCCTTCGTAGATTTCGCCGACTTCCGGCTCGGCGACGATGGTGTGTATCCACTTCTTCGCCGCCTCGATCTCCTTGGCATTGGCCGAAGCGATCTTGACCGTGCCGTCGTCCTCGATGTTGATCTTGGCGCCGGTCTTTTCGACGATCTCGCGGATGACCTTGCCGCCCGAGCCGATCACGTCGCGGATCTTGTCGGTCGGGATGTGCATGACCTCGATGCGCGGCGCGAACTCGCCGAGCTCGGCACGTGCGCCGGACAGCGCATGGGCCATTTCGCCGAGAATGTGCTGACGGCCATCCTTGGCCTGGTCGAGGGCGATCTTCATGATCTCCTCGGTGATGCCCTCGATCTTGATGTCCATCTGCAGCGAGGTGATGCCATAGGCGGTGCCGGCAACCTTGAAGTCCATGTCACCGAGGTGGTCCTCGTCGCCAAGGATGTCGGAGAGCACGGCGAAGCGCTCGCCTTCCTTGATCAGGCCCATCGCAATGCCGGCGACCGGCTTGGCCAGCGGCACGCCTGCGTCCATCAGAGCCAGCGAGGTGCCGCAGACGGTAGCCATCGAGGACGAGCCGTTGGACTCGGTGATCTCCGAAACGACGCGCAACGTATAGGGGAACTGGTCGGCGGTCGGCAGCATCGGCCGGATGGCGCGCCAGGCGAGCTTGCCATGGCCGATTTCGCGGCGGCCCGGCGAACCCATGCGGCCGGTTTCACCGACCGAATAGGGAGGGAAGTTGTAGTGCAGGAGGAACTTCTCCTTGTACATGCCGGTCAGCGAATCGACATACTGCTCGTCCTCGCCGGTGCCGAGCGTGGCGACGACCAGCGCCTGGGTCTCGCCACGGGTGAACAGCGCCGAGCCGTGCGTGCGCGGCAGGACGCCGACTTCCGAGACGATCTTGCGGACCGTCTTCAGGTCGCGGCCATCGATGCGCGAGCCGGTGTCGAGGATGTTCCAGCGCACGACCTTGGCCTGGAGCTCCTTGAACACGGTGCCGATCTGTTCGGACGTGTATTTGGCCTCTTCGCCTTCTGCCGGCGCGAACGCGGCCTTGACCTTCGCCTTGACAGCGTCGACGGCGGCATAGCGCTTCTGCTTGTCGGTGATCTTGTAGGCGTCGCGAAGCTCGCCTTCGACGATCTTGAGCATCTCGGCTTCAAGTGCGGAATAGTCCGGCGCGGTGAAGTCGCGCGGATCCTTGGCGGCGACTTCGGCCAGCTTGATGATCGCGTCGATCACCGGCTGGAAGCCCCTGTGGCCGAACATGACGGCGCCGAGCATCAGATCCTCGCCGAGTTCCTTGGCTTCGGACTCGACCATCAGCACGGCGTCGGCGGTGCCGGCAACGACTAGGTCGAGCTTCGATTCCTGCATCTCGTCGACATGCGGGTTGAGCACGTATTCGCCGTTGATGTAGCCGACGCGTGCGCCGCCAACCGGGCCCATGAACGGCACGCCGGACAAGGTAAGGGCGGCGGAGGTGGCGACGATCGACAGGATGTCCGGGTCATTTTCGAGATCGTGCTGGACGACGGTGACGACGATCTGGGTGTCGTTCTTGTAGCCTTCGGCGAAGAGCGGGCGGATCGGGCGGTCGATCAGGCGGGAAACGAGCGTTTCCTTCTCGCTCGGACGGCCTTCACGCTTGAAATAGCCACCCGGGATTTTGCCGGCGGCGTAAGTCTTTTCCTGGTAGTTGACCGTCAGCGGAAAGAAATCGAGGCCGGGCTTCGGCTCTTTCATCGAGACGACGGTGGCGAGAACCTTGGTTTCGCCATAGGTGGCCAGCACCGCGCCGTCAGCCTGACGTGCGATCTTGCCGGTTTCGAGAATGAGCGGACGGCCGCCCCATTCGATTTCCACTTTGTGGTAATTGAACATGTCTTGTCCTTCGTATGCGGAAAGGGCCGCGCCGTTTCAGCGTGCGCGGATGCCCCTTTCCCTTGGCTTCCTTTCTCGGGCAGCCACGGGCAAGACAACGGGAAGCTCGGCTATTCGGCGCATTTGCCGCACGAGCGTCCTGCAATCCTGCCCCATGACCGTCCATGGGCGGTTTCGAGTGGCCCTCTGCTGTTTCGAAACCGGGTTGGCCAATCGATCCGACTGGCCTTGCGCGTGAACCCGAAAACCAGGTTTTCGGAAAGTATCCTGCGCAAATCTAAAACTTCAGAGCGTCCTTTGCGCATCCAAACCGGTGCGCGGCGCTCTGCTTTCTTCATTGGAGCCTTGGATGATCCGATGCTCCAATGCGCGACCGGCGGGCTCTCGAAAGAACCCGCCGGTCAATTCGTCAACGGCGCAGACCGAGCTTCTCGATCAGCGTCTGATAGCGCGCGTCGTCCTTGCGCTTGAGATAATCAAGCAGGCTGCGGCGCTGGGAAACGAGAGCGAGCAGACCACGGCGGGAATGGTTATCCTTCTTGTGGTCCTTGAAATGGTCGGTCAGGTTCTTGATGCGCTCGGAAAGGATGGCCACCTGGACTTCCGGAGACCCGGTATCGCCCTTGGCGGTTGCGAATTCGCCCATCAATTCCTTCTTGCGTTCGGCAGTAATCGACATCGTGTTTTTCCTTGTCTGTTTGAGGAAACGGGACGCCCTCAGCCGGGATGTCGTCCAGCAGGGGCCGGTGCAAGCAACGCGTCAAAGCGCGAAGCTGCGGCGCATATAGTGCAATTCCGACAAAAAGGCCAGCCCAATTCACAAGCCGGCTTTTTGCTGCATAAACGGGCACTTCCGCCTAGTCAGAGCCATTTCTTCCATTTGAAGTATGCGTAGAGCCCGACCGCAACAATCGCCATGAAGACGAGCGACAGGGGATAGCCGTAATAGGCTTTCAGCTCCGGCATATTCCACGGCGAGGTGTCGGGGTCGAAATTCATGCCCCATACGCCGACGAGAAAGGTGAGCGGCATGAAGATCACCGAGACGATGGTCAAATAGCTGATGACGTCGTTGGTGCGCGCCTGGCTGAGCGACAGGTGCATCTCGATCAGGCCGGTCAGCATATCGCGCTGGGTTTCGACCAGTTCGATCAATCGCAGCGAATGATCCAGCGTGTCGTTCAGGAATAATTTGGTTTCGGCCTTCACATAAGAGACGTCGTTGCGGATCATGGTCGCCAGCGCGTCGCGCATCGGCCAAAGCACGCCCTTCAGCACATTGGCGTCGCGCCGCAATTCGTGAAGTTGCCGCATCTGGTGCTTGTGCGCCTGGTTCAGCATCTGGTCCTCGATGCTGTCGACCAATTCGCCAGCAGCCTCGATCGGCGGGAAATAGCTGTCGACGATAGCGTCGATCAGAGCATAGGCGAGATAGTCGGCGCCGCGCGAGCGCAAGCGGTTGGGCACCGAGCTTGCGATCCGCTTGCGCACGGGATCGAACGGGTCGCCTTCGCGCTCCTGGAAGGTGACGACGAAGTTCTTGCCGAAGAAGACGGCGATCTGTTCGTAACGGTGCGCGGTGACGTCGTCGATCATCCTGACGACGACAAAGGCATGGTCCTCGAAGAAATCCACCTTGGGCCGCTGACCGGTGTTGACGACATCTTCCAGCGCCAGCGGATGCAGGTTGAAGATCCGGCCGATCTCCTCGATCAGCTGGATGTTGGCGAGGCCTGTGCAGTCGAGCCAGATGATCGGCCAATTGTGGCAATGGGTGTTGACGTCGTCGATGCTGGCATTGTCGATCGTCTTGAACTTTTCAGGCGAGATCAAAGTCAGCCTGAGCTCGGAGCGGCGCGCCGCCGGGTCGGCGATCAGCGTGCCCGGCGAAGCCCCGACCGGCGGCCGCCGTGTTTTGAGCGCCGCTCGCTTGTTGACCGTGTCAGCCTTTGCCATGTGCCCCCTCGAGTGCAGCATCGAACGGCACTACAGCACAGCGCATCCTTTCGGACGGCAAACGGCGCCGTAGCCCTGTTGATTTAGCGCATGATCCTTTCCCAAAATAGAATCCGGTTTGGAGATCATGCGCCGGGCGACAGCTGTTACCCGACAAAGACCCGCTTTGGCTTGAACATGCCTTGCTCGATGGCGCCGATGGCGACCAGCTTGCCGCGCGCGGTGGCGCAGGCCTCCTCAGCTTCTACCGGCGCGTCACGGCCGCGAATGATGACCGGATTGCCAAGGCGGATTTTGGTTGCCGCATCGTCGCTGATCGCAACCTGCGGCAAGCATTCGAGCGCCGCCGCGGTGTCGACCAGAAGTGCATCGATGGCACCGAAGTCGATCGGCGCGTCCGCTGCTTGCGAACCTTCCTCGCTCCGTTCGCCGAAGCGGGCGGCTTCCAACTCGGCCAGGGTGACGAAATCTTCCTGCGTAAACGGCTCGACCTCGACCCGCCGCAGCTCGGCGATGTGACCAAAACAGCCAAGGTCGCGGCCCATGTCGCGGGCCAGCGAGCGGACATAGGTGCCCTTGCCGCATTCGACCTCGAAGATGGTGCGATCGGCCATATGCTCGACCAGGTCGAGCCGGCCGATCTCGACCTCGCGTGCTGGAATGTCGACCGTCTCGCCATCGCGGGCAAGTTCGTAGGCGCGCTCGCCCGCGATCTTGATGGCCGAGAATTGCGGCGGTGTCTGCATGATCACGCCGGTATATTTCGAAAGCAGCGCCAGCACTTCGGATTCCGCCGGACGGCGGTCCGAGCTTTTGGTCGCCGGGCCTTCGAGGTCGTCGGTCGAACGCTCCTCGCCCCAGGCAACCGTGAAGCGGTAGACCTTGGCGCCGTCCTGGACGTAAGGCACGGTCTTGGTCGCTTCGCCAAGCGCGATCGGCAGCATGCCCGACGCAAGCGGGTCGAGCGTGCCGGCATGGCCGGCCTTTTCCGCCTGGAACAGCCATTTGATCTTGGAGACGGCTTCGGTCGAGCCCATGCCGACCGGCTTGTCCAGTACCAGCCAGCCCGAGATCGGCCGGCCCTTCTTCTTGCCGCGGCGCGCCACTATTCGCCGTCCTTCTTGTCGTCTTTGTCTTTGTCGTCGGCGCTGAGATCGCGCGCCACTTCGGGCGAGTGCAGCAATTCGTTGATCTTTTGGAAATTGTCGTAGCTGGTATCGAGCCGGAAGCGGAATTCCGGCATGTACTTCATCTGCCGCAGCGCGCCGGAGACGCGGCCGCGGACGAACTTCGCATGCTTGTTGAGCGCTTCGACCACCGCACCGGCATCCTTGGCGCCGAGCGGCGAGACGAAGGCGGTGGCGATCTTCAGATCGGGCGACATGCGCACCTCGGAGACCGAGACCACTGTGTTCTCGATCAGCGGGTCGAGGATCTCGCCGCGCTGCAAGGTTTCGGACAGCGCATGGCGCACCTGCTCGCCGACGCGCAGCATGCGCTGGGATGGGCCTGACGGGGTCGAACGGGGCATTTTCCTCGGTCCTGAAATCGTGAAGCGCGGGATGGAACCGCGCCGCATGTCTCATATGGTTTGGGCGGCGGCCTTTCGACCACCGCCCGGTCTCAATATGTGGTCGAACTCAAGGTGCTCGAATTCAGAGCGTCCTGGTCACCATCTCGACGCGGAAGCACTCGATGACGTCACCGACGCGCATATCCTCGTAGTTCTGGAAGGCCATGCCGCATTCCTGGCCGCCCGGAACTTCCGAAACCTCATCCTTGAAGCGCTTCAGGGTCTTCAGCGTGCCTTCGTGGATGACGACGTTGTCGCGGATCAGGCGGACGCCCGCACCACGCTCGACCTTGCCTTCGGTGACACGGCAGCCGGCGATCTTGCCGACCTTGGTGATGTCGAAGATTTCGAGGATCTCGGCATTGCCGATGAAGGTCTCGCGACGCTCCGGCGAGAGCAGGCCGGAGAGCGCCGCTTTCACATCGTCGACCAGATTGTAGATGATCGAATAGTAGCGGATCTCGATGCCTGCCGCAGCTGCGGCCGCGCGGGCCTGCGCATTGGCGCGAACGTTGAAGCCGATGATCGCAGCCCCGGAGGTTTCCGCCAGCGACACGTCGCTTTCGGTGATACCGCCAGCCCCCGCATGGACGATGCGGGCGCGTACCTCGTCGGTGCCGAGATTGTCGAGCGCCGCGTTGATCGCCTCGATCGAGCCCTGCACGTCGCCCTTGATGACCAGCGGGAATTCCTTCAATCCGCTGGTCTGCAATTGCGACATCATCTGTTCAAGCGAGCCGCGCTGGCCGGCATGCCTGGCCACCGCCTTCTCGCGCGCCAGGCGCTGGCGATATTCAGTGATCTCGCGGGCGCGGGCCTCGTTGTTGACAACGGCGAAGCGGTCGCCGGCCAGCGGCGTACCTTGCAGACCGAGGACTTCCACCGGCATTGCCGGTGGCGCTTCCTTGACCTGCTCGCCGCGATCGTTGACCAGCGCGCGTACCCGGCCCCACTCGTTGCCGGCGACGAGAATGTCGCCCGGCATCAACGTGCCGGTCTGCACCAGCACGGTTGCGACTGGGCCGCGGCCCTTGTCGAGTTGGGCTTCGATGACAACGCCTTCGGCGGTGCGGTCCGGATTGGCCTTCAGGTCGAGGATTTCGGCCTGCAGCAGGATCGCTTCGAGCAACTTGTCGAGATTGATGCCCTTAGTCGCCGACACCTCGACATCCAGCACCTCGCCGCCCATGGATTCGACGAACACCTCATGGCGCAGCAGTTCCGAGCGCACCTTCTGCGGGTCGGCGTCGTGCTTATCGATCTTGTTGATCGCCACGATGATCGGAACGCCGGCCGCCTTGGCGTGATTGATCGATTCGATCGTCTGCGGCATCACGCTGTCGTCGGCCGCCACCACGAGAATGGCAATATCGGTCGCCTGGGCGCCGCGGGCACGCATCGCCGTGAAGGCGGCGTGGCCGGGCGTGTCGATGAAGGTAATTTTGTTACCGTTCTTCTCGACCTGATAGGCGCCGATATGCTGGGTAATGCCACCGGCTTCGCCGGACACCACGTTGGCATTTCGGATTGCATCGAGCAACGAGGTCTTGCCGTGATCGACATGGCCCATGATCGTTACCACCGGCGGACGCGGCTGCAGGTCCTCGGGACGATCGGCGATGTTGAACAAGCCCTCTTCGATGTCGGACTCGGCGACGCGACGGACCGTGTGGCCAAATTCGGTCGCGACCAGTTCGGCCGTGTCGGCGTCGATGACGTCGCCAGGCTTCAGGATCTGGCCCTGCTTCATGAAGAACTTGACCACGTCGACAGCGCGCTCGGACATGCGCTGCGCCAGCTCCTGGATGGTGATGGTTTCGGGCAGGATCACTTCACGCATGACTTTCTCGCGTGGCTCGTTATGCAACGCGCGCTTGAATTTCTCCTGACGGCGGCGCATCGACGACAGCGAGCGGGCGCGCGCATCCTCGTCGGAGAGCGCCGAATTCAGCGTCAGCTTGCCGCGGCGGCGGTCTTCCTCGCCCTTGGTCGGCTTGGCTGGACGCGCCACTTCGGGCGTGACCAGACGGCGCACTGGTGCACCGGCACCCGTCCGCTTCGGCTTGACCTCTTCCTCGTCATCGACTGTCGCCAGTTCGGCGGCCAGGGGCGCACGGCGGCGTGCCTCTTCCTCGGCACGGCGGCGGGATTCGGCCTCGGCTTGCAGCCGCGCCTCTTCCTCGGCCTGACGGCGGGCCGATTCCTCGCGCTCGCGGCGGCGGCGCTCTTCGTCCTCGCTGCGGCGCTTGGCCTCCTCGATGGCGCGTTGGCGATCCTCGACGTCGCGCACCTTCGAGCCTTCGAGAGCCCGGCGGCGTGCTTCCATTTCCTGGCGCGATAATTCGTTCAGCACCATGCCGCTGCGTTCGACTGGCGGCGGAGGCGGCGCCGCCTTGGGAGCTTCCTGCACGGCAGGCGCTGCCGCGACCGGCTTCGGCGTGAAGACGGACACAGGCGCTGCCGCCGGCTCCGGCTTGTCGCCGGGCAGCGAGAACTTGCGCTTCTTGGTCTCGACAACCACCGACTTGGTGCGGCCGTGCGAGAAGTTCTGGCGCACAGTGCCCTGTTCCATACCGGGGCGCTTCAGCGTCAAGGTCTTCTTCGGCGTAACACTCAGCGTCTTGTCGTCGCCCGATTTCGTATCGCTCATTCCATATCCTCTGCGGCATCATCTTCGTCAGCAACGGCCGCAAGCATTGCCAGATCGTCCGGGGAACCGCCCCGATATCGGTCGAGCGCAACCATACGCTTCTGGACCGCCCTGCCCGCGTCTCCCGCGAGAACGGCAGCATGTATCACATTTGTACCCCCCAATGCCAAGCTCAACTCGGCCTCGGAGAAAAGTTTGTAAGCGCGGATCGCAGGCCCGCCGAGGTGGACGGTTGCCCGTCGCGCCTGGCTTATCTTGCGGACGCCATCGTCGGAAGCCTCGGTCGCGTGGAGCACGAAAAGTGCAAGTCCGCCGCGCACGGCGCTCTCGACCTTGGTCGCTCCGAGCGCTATGGCGCCCGCCTTGCGGGCCAGGCCAAGCATGCCCAGAGCGGACCTGGAAAGCAGCGCGTCGACCATGCCGCCAAGATCGGCTGGCACGGTCACCTGCGCCTTAAAAGCACGGGCAAACAGGTTCTTCGCCGCTGCCTTGTCTATATGTAGGCGGTCGGCGGTCACCCAGCAACCGCGGCCGGGCAGGTTTCTCTTGATGTCCGGAACGACGGCCGAATCCGGGCCGACGACGAAACGGATCAGCTCATCCGGTTCGGCTTGCCTGCGGGTGACGATGCAGGTGCGATCGTTCATCTCGTCCAAGGGCGGGTTCGGTGCGATGCGGTTTCACCTCACGCACCGACGGTTTCGTCAGCCGGCACGCCCTCGGCAGCAAGCTCGTCTTCGGTGATCCAGCCAGCCTTTAGGCGGGCGGCCAAGACCATCTGCTCGGCATCGGCGCGCGACACACCATGATTGGCGAGCACACCCGGGAATACCTTCGTCTCGCCGTCCTTGCGTTCCTTCCAGCCGGTCAGGTCGTCGGCGGCGTAGCCGGCGAAATCCTCGATCGTCTTCACGCCGTCCTCGCCGAGCGTCACCATCATGGCGGTGGTGATGCCGGGAATCTCGCGCAGCTCGTCCTTGACGCCGAGCGCCTTGCGCTTCTCGTCATGCTCGGCTTCGATCTTTTCCAGATATTCGCGGGCGCGGGTCTGGATTTCCGAAGCCGTGTCCTCGTCGAAGCCGTCGATCGACGCGATTTCGCCGGAGTCGACATACGCGACCTCCTCGACGCTGGTGAAGCCTTCGGAAGCGAGCACCTGGCCGACCATCTCGTCGACGTCGAGGGCTTCCATGAACAGCGACGACCGTTCGACGAATTCCTTCTGGCGCCGTTCGCTCTCTTCCTGCTCGGTCAGAATGTCAATGTCCCAGCCGGTGAGCTGCGACGCAAGACGGACGTTTTGGCCACGGCGGCCGATGGCCAGCGACAGCTGATCGTCGGGAACGACGACCTCGATGCGCTCGGCATCCTCGTCGAGCACGACCTTGGCGACTTCCGCCGGCTGCAACGCATTGACGATGAAGGACGCGGCCGAAGGCGACCACGGAATGATGTCGATTTTCTCGCCCTGCAATTCGCCGACGACCGCCTGGACGCGGCTGCCGCGCATGCCGACGCAGGCGCCGACCGGATCGATGGAGCTGTCGCGCGAGATGACAGCGATCTTGGCGCGCGAACCCGGATCGCGGGCGACCGACTTGATCTCGATGATGCCGTCGTAGATTTCCGGCACTTCCATAGTGAACAGCTTCGCCATGAACTGCGGATGGGTGCGCGACAGGAAGATCTGCGGGCCGCGCTGTTCGCGGCGCACGTCATAGACATAGGCGCGGACGCGATCGCCATACTTGTAGTTTTCGCGCGGGATCAGCTCGTCGCGGCGGATGATCGCCTCGCCGCGGCCGAGATCGACGATGACGTTGCCGTATTCGACGCGCTTGACGGTGCCGTTGACGATCTCGCCGATACGGTCCTTGTATTCGTCATATTGCCGGTCGCGCTCGGCCTCGCGCACCTTCTGCACGATAACCTGCTTGGCCGACTGGGCGGCGATGCGACCGAAATCCATCGGCGGCAGCTGTTCGGCGATGAAATCGCCGAGCTGGGCGTCCGGATTGCGCTCGCGCGCCGAGGAAATGGCAATCTGCGTCGCGTAATCGTCGACCTTCTCGACCACTTCCATCAGCCGTTGCAGCTTCATCTCGCCGGTGTTGGCGTTGATGTCGGCGCGGATGTTGGTTTCCTGGCCGTAACGCGAGCGCGCGGCCTTCTGGATCGCATCGGCCATGGCGGCGATGACGATCGACTTGTCGATCGACTTTTCACGCGCGACCGCATCGGCGATCTGCAGCAGTTCAAGCCTGTTGGCGCTTACAACCATCTTCTTTCTCCCGAGCTTGTTGCCAACCTTTACGGCCGGCAGCCCAATCACATTTCCTGTTCGGTTTCGTCTTCCGCACCCTCTGGTGCATCTTCGGGTTCGCCGCGGCGTTTCCTGGCTTCCTTGCGCGCCCGATTGTCCTTCGACAGCGCATCGCGGATAAGGTCGTCGGTCAGAATCAGCCGCGCTTCGGCAATCGCATCGTAGGGGACACGCACCGTAGGCTCCTCGCCGTAAGCGGCCTTGTCGCGCTCGATCAGCACACCGTCCGCGTCGCTTTCGGCGATCTTGCCCTTGAAGCGCTTGCGGTCGGCGACGAGAACCGACGTTTCCATCTTCACCAGATGGCCGGTCCAGGCTGCAAAGTCCGATTTGCGGACCAGCGGCCGGTCGATGCCCGGCGACGATACTTCGAGATGATAAGCCTTCTCGATCGGATCATCGACATCGAGCGCCGGCGACACCGCCCGGCTGACCTCTTCACAATCCTCGACCGTCATGGTGCCGTCCTCGCCCTCGGCCATGATCTGCAGCGTCAGCCCGTTCTGGCCCGACAGGTGCACACGCACCAAGCGGAAGCCGATGGCGCGCAGTACCGGCTGAACGATCAGCGCGATGCGCGCATCGATGCCGCTTTCGCGGATGATGCGGTCGTCGCCTTCGCTTGCCGTCACTGTCATTCGGTCCCTGTCGCTCGATTCCTGTTTGGCCGGCAGGTAATAAAAAAGAGCGGGACCGGGTGGACCCACTCTTCGTCATACCGACCAAGAATTTGAAGCTGATATAGACGATCATGGTGCTCGTTTCAAGCCCGTCGTGCATAACAGCAAGGTTCGAGTCCGCAGCGCTGCGCCAAATGCATGGCGCCCATGCAGTGATCCCCCTTTGAGCACCGGCGACGCACGACTATCTATGTTGCATTGCACAATTGGAGCGCTCACTGCGCTCGAAAGGGTACCACCATGAACAATCGTGGATTTTTTTCAGCCATAGGCGATGTCTTTAGCGTGTTCGGCAGCGCCGTAGCAGCGTCGCGGGCTGTGGAAAGCGGTCGCAAGCCGCATGCGCATGATTTGCGCAATCTAGGCATGGAGCCGGCCGCCTTCGACAAGATCCGTCGCTTCTGAGCCATGTGAGCGACGAGAGCCTTCGGCCCGCTCGCCTTTTGCTCAGCTCGGATTTCCTGCTTATTTCCGCACGAAGGTGAGATAGGCGGGCCGTCGGCCTTCGCGAATGGCCTTGGCCTCATAGCGCGTCCCCGGCCAGCCATCATAGGGCCGGTGCCAGTCGGTTGCTTCGCTTGCCTGCCACATGAAGGCGCCGTGCGCCCGGCAATGCAGCAGTGTCCAGTTCACATAGCTGTCGATGTCGGACGCAAAGTGGAACTTTCCGCCTTGCTTCAGGACGCGCGCGAAGCGGTCGAGATTGATCGGGCTGACGAAGCGCCGCTTCCAGTGTTTCTTCTTCGGCCACGGATCCGGGTAGAGAAGATCGATGCCGTCAAGCGAAGCCTGCGGCAGCCAGTCCAGCAGGCGTGTGGCGTCGTCGTCATAGACGCGCAGATTGGCAAGCGGCCGCTCCCGGACCGCCATCATCATCTTGGCCATGCCGTTGACGAAGGGCTCGACGCCGATAAAGCCGGTCGCCTGGCTGGCCGTGGCACGGTGCAGAAGATGTTCGCCGCCGCCAAAACCGATTTCGAGCTGGACAGCCGAAACTTCGGCTTCGAAAAGGCTGCGCAGATCGGCTGGCGGTTCGACCGTCAGATCGAGCCTGTAAACGGCGAAGCCGCTCTCCAGCGCCGCCGCCTGTCGCGGTCGAATGGTCTTGCCGCGCCGGCGACCGAAAAATGCCTCGGTCGCACGGCTTGGCCGGTCCTTCGGGTCCATAGGCGCCGCGGTTAGGCGGCGACTGCTTCGGCGACTGGTTCGGCGAGAGCGTCCTTGAGCGCCTTGGCGAGATCGGTCTTCTCCCAGGAGAAGGATCCGTCGCGGCCGGCCTTGCGGCCAAAATGGCCGTAGGACGACGTCTTGGCATAGATCGGCTTGTTGAGATCGAGGTGGCGGCGGATGCCGGACGGCGACAGGTCCATCACGGTGCGCAGCGCACGCTCGAGCTTTGCCTCGTCGACCTTGCCGGTGCCGTGCAGGTCGACGTAGATCGACAGCGGCTGGGCGACACCGATCGCATAGGAAAGCTGGATAGTGCAACGATCGGCAAGCTTCGCGGCAACCACGTTCTTGGCGAGATAGCGCGCCGCATAGGCCGCCGAGCGGTCGACCTTGGTGGTGTCCTTGCCAGAAAAAGCGCCGCCGCCATGAGGCGCAGCCCCACCATAGGTGTCGACGATGATCTTGCGGCCGGTCAGGCCGGCGTCGCCGTCAGGCCCGCCGATGACGAACTTGCCGGTCGGGTTGATGTACCAGTTGCAATTATCGGCGATCTTCAGGTCGCCCAGTGCTTCGCGAATATAGGGCTCGACGACGTTGCGCACCTTCTTCGAATCCCACGTCTCATCGAGATGCTGGGTCGACAGCACGATCTGCGTCACTTCCGCCGCTTTGCCGTCGACATAGCGGACTGTAACCTGGCTCTTGGCATCCGGCCCGAGCCTGCCTGCATCACCGCTGCCTTCATGGCGCGCAGCGGCCAGCAGTTCGAGGATCTTGTGGCTGTAGTAGATCGGCGCCGGCATCAGGTCCGGCGTCTCGCGGCAGGCATAGCCGAACATAATGCCCTGGTCGCCGGCTCCTTCCTCGCCTTGCCGGTCGGAGGCGTTGTCGACGCCTTGGCCGATATCCGGCGACTGGCCGTGCAGCAGGACCTCGATCTTGGCCGTCTTCCAGTGGAAGCCTGCCTGCTCGTAGCCGATTTCGCGGATTGCCTTGCGGGCGACCGACTTGAACTTGGCCGGGTTGACAAGCGGATGACCGGCCGCATCCTTCAGGATGTTGCCCTCCTTGTCCTTCTTGAGCAGCGTCTCGGGGACGCGCACCTCACCGGCGATGACAACGCGATTGGTCGTCGCAAGCGTCTCGCAGGCAACGCGGACCTTCCACGGGTCCATGCCGGTCTTTCTGGCTTCGCGATAGACGAGATCTACAATCTCGTCGGAGATACGGTCGCAGACCTTGTCGGGATGGCCCTCGGCAACGGATTCCGAGGTGAAGAAGTAATTGTGCCGCGTCACGGGTGTCCCCTCTTGAAAAAATATCGGCAGGCTGCCGATTTTGGCGCGCCAGTTGTTAACGGTGCCGGGCGCCGCTCGTCAAGCCGTGCAGCCGTTCTGGCATGAATTTTGACGTTATTATCTTTGCATCCCGAGATGGCGGCAGGGCGCACTGCCATCAGCCCTTGCACCAACAGACTGAGGAAAATGGCTTCGAGGAAGCGTGTCGGGCAAAATCGATCCGCGCTTTAGCGCATCTGCGGAATGCACATCCCTCGATGCGCGCAGCCGCGAGAAATTACATCCCAGCTACGACGACCTCTTCCTCTTTGAACTCTTCACGGGCCAGTCAATCGACCTCGTCGGCGGAGAGCGACTTCACAAGCTCAATGATCTTGCGGCGCACTTTCACGTCGGCGATCTTGACGAAGGCGCGGTTCAGCTGGAGGCCTTCCGGGCTGCCGCAGAACGCGACGGCGGAGGTCATCGACGCATCCTCGGCAAATCCACGGTTGCCCACGGGCTCCTGACCGGGCGCATCCTCGAAAAAGAAGGCGACGGGCACGCCGAGTATGGAGGCGATTGCCTGCAAACGGCTGGCGCCGACGCGATTGGTGCCCTTTTCGTACTTTTGGATCTGCTGGAACGTTATGCCGAGGTTTTCGCCCAGTTTTTCCTGGCTCATTCCCAGCATATTGCGGCGAAGCCGGATACGGCTTCCGACGTGGATGTCGATCGGATTCGGCTTTTTCTTGTTTTCTTCTGTCATTTTTTCCTCGCCGAATTTTTCCGGCTTTTTCTATTTTGCTGCCCAAACGAAGACGGCGGCCCGTGCCCCAACAGAACGACCTATCGACTTCGATAATTTTTCAGGCGCTTACAGTATGAGTTTCTAATGTGTCGGCTGTCAATTCGCCCGTAGCCTTTGCCTTACGTTCAAAATGCATGCCGCAACGGCAAGCAAAAACATGATCAGCATTCCGTTAATGCGTCGTTGGCCGGAGGAAACGATGGCTTGGTTGGAGATCGGCACACGCACATCGATGGCGCCGCGTGCATCGATTGCCAGCGCGTCGACGATGCGACCGCGCGGGTCGACAACGGCCGAAATGCCGTTATTAGCCGCGCGCAACAGGGGCACCCCATTCTCCACCGCCCGGATCTGCGCCTGCCTGAAGTGCTGGTACGGCCCCGGCGTGTCGCCGAACCAGGCGTCATTGGTGACGTTCACAATAAGCTCGGCTGACGTAGCGTCAACTGCGATCAGATCGGGAAAGATGACCTCATAGCAAATAAACGGCAGCGCCAGGATGCCGCCGGGCAGCGCGATCGGGTGCCGCTCATTGCCGGCCGCGAAGGTCATCGGGCCGGCAACAAGCTGCTCAAGCCCGAAGCGGCCGAGCAGATCGGCGAAAGGTAGATATTCGCCAAAGGGTACCAGATGGACCTTGTCCACGGCATCGACGATTTCGCCCCTTTCGTCGATCGCCACTACCGAGTTGTAGTAACGGCTGCCGGTCGCCGAGCCGCCTTCCTCGCGAACGACGCCGGCAACCAGCATCTGGCCATCGCCAAGCATCTCTCCGATGGCAGGCAGGGCATCCGGACGTTCGGTGAACAGAAACGGCACGGAGGTCTCCGGCCACAGGATCAATTGCGGCCTGTCATGGCCGGGTTCCGGCGCCTTGGCCGAAAGGCCCATCATGGTGGCGAAGATGCGGTCACGCACCGAGGCATCCCATTTTTCCGTGAGGTCGACGGCAGGCTGCACGATACGGACGTCGAGGCTGCGGGCCGCCGGCTTTTCGGGGGCGGCGAGCCTGATATAACCGAAGCCGGCATCGGCGGCGACGAGAACGACAAGCAATGCCGCGCCGAGGCGAAGCTGCTGGCGCGCCGCAAGCAGGGCCGGGAGCGCGAAGACGAAGACCGCAAGGGCGTTCATGCCGACCATGCCGGTCACCGATACGCTCTGCATCAGCAAAGGCACCGGCATCGCCGCATAGCCGACGGCATTCCACGGAAAGCCGGTGAACAGGAAGCCGCGCAGCCATTCCGCCAGCGCAAAACCGAAGGCGAGCGCGGCGATGCGGCCAATGTCGTTGCTCCACAACAGCCGGGCAACCACGGCAGCGAAACCGTAAAAGAAGGCCAGCGCGAGGGGGATGCCGACCACCGCGAACGGCAAGGCCCAGGCAAAGCTGTCGGCCTCGACCAGCAGCGCCGAGCCGACCCACCAGAGACCGGCAAGAAAGTAACCGAAACCGAACCACCAGCCGGTGGCGAAAGCCGGCCGCAAGCGCCGCAGAAAACCGTCCGAGGCTTCGCCGGTCGCGCCGTCGAGGAGCCACACCAGCAGCGGGAACGAAACGAAACAGACGGCGAAGAAATCGTAAGGCGCCTGGGCAAGAACCGCCAGCGCCCCGGCAAGAAACGCCACCAGCGCGCGCCGCCAGCCCCAAAGCAGAATTATCCGGCCGGCCTGGCGCTCCATCTATGCTTCCGAGTCGTGCGAATCAGGAAGCAAGATTTATCAGGCCGGAGCCCCGGTTCCAAATGAACCCTAAGCCTGCTCGGTGCGGACGGCGCGGCGCCGCCGCTCGCCCTTCAAGGTCTCGACGATGCGCACGCGCTTGACGCGGCGCGGATCGGCGTCGAGCACATGGAACTCGAAGCCGGGTATGGCCTGCACCACTTCGCCGCGCGCCGGCACCCGACCAAGCGTGTTGAAGATCATGCCGCCGATCGTGTCGACATATTCGCCGTGCTCGCCGGCGGCGAAATCCTCGCCGATCATCTTGGCGACGTCATCGATCTCGGCCTTGCCGTCGACGATGAAGACGCCTTCGCCGGCCTGGGTAATCATCGGCTCGTCCTCGTCGTGCTCGTCCTCGATGTCGCCGACCACCATCTCGACGATATCCTCGAGCGAGACGAGACCGTCGGTGCCGCCATATTCGTCGATGACCAGCGCCATCTGGGTGCGCGTCGTCTGCATTCGCCCCATCAGGTCGGAGGCGAGCATCGACGGCGGCACGAACAGCACCGGTCGGATCAGGTTGAGATCGCCGATGGTGCGCGCCAGATCGACCTGGGCGAGATCGAGAACCGTCGCGACCGGGGTTTTCCTGGTCGTCCTGCCCTTTCTGACGCGGGCGACCTTGGTGATGTGCGCCAGCACGTCGCGGATATGAACCATGCCGCGCGGGTCGTCGAGCGTCTCGGAATAGACCGGCATGCGGGAATGGCCGGACTGCTCGAACAGCCCCAGAAGATCACCCAGCTTCGTGGTGATCTCGACCGCCTCGATGTCGGCGCGCGGCACCATGACGTCCTCGACCCGCACTTCGCGCAGGCGCAGGATGTTGTTGAGCATGGCGCGTTCGCCGGGCGAGAAGGATTCTGCATCGCTCGCCGTTTCGGCGAGCGCACCGGCAATCTCCTCGCGCAGGCTGGTGCCGTTGCGGTGCCTGAAAAGCCCGAGCACGCGATCGAACAGGGAAGGACCGGCAGGCGATGCCTCGCTGGCGAAGCTGCCGGTCGTGGTACTCGGACTCGAGCCCTCTTCCGTCGTTTCGGAAGGCTTGATCGCACTGCCGGCGTCGGAGCGGGCGGCAGTCTCTGGTTTGTCGTTCATCATCGTCCGGTCAATTGGTCTTTTGTAATTACGTGTAGGGATCGGGAATGGCAAGCCTCGCAAGTGCTGCGCGCTCTGTCGCTTCCATCAGTTCCGCTTCGGCATCGGTTTCGTGATCATAGCCGAGCAAATGCAGCAGGCCATGGATGACGAGATGGGAGATATGGTCCTCGACGGGCTTGTCTTCCAGTGCCGCCTCGCGCACGACAGTCTCGGCGGCCAGCACGATGTCGCCGAGCATCGGCGGCAGAGGCCCGCCCCTGGCAAACGGAAAAGCCGGGAAAGACAGGACGTTAGTCGGCTTGTCCTTGCCGCGCCAGGCGGCATTGAGCGTACGGATATGGGCATCGTCGGAAAAGACGATGCTGAGCTCGGAACGGCCGTCTGCACCGGTTTCGGCAAAGGCGGCCGAGACGGCGCGGTCGACAAGCCGCATCAGCACCGCCTCGTCGGGCCAGTCGCCCGCCTCGATCGCCACATCGATTTCGACGGGAAGCGGCCCCCCCGCCTTTTGCTCCTCAGCCATGCGGCCGCATAATCATATCAACTTTCGACACCCAAGCCCCTGGCCAGCTTGCCGTCACGGTCGTAGGCCTTGACGATCTCGGCGACCAGCGGATGCCTGACGACGTCGCCTTCATTGAAGCGTACGGTCACCATGCCGGTGACGCCGTCGAGGATTCTCAGCGCCTCGACCAGGCCGGACTTGGTGTTTGGCGGCAGATCGATCTGGGTCGGATCGCCGGTGACGATCATGCGCGAGTTCTCGCCGAGCCGGGTCAGGAACATCTTCATCTGCATCGGCGTGGTGTTCTGCGCCTCGTCGAGGATGACGGCAGCGTGCGCCAGCGTACGGCCGCGCATGAATGCCAGCGGCGCAATCTCGATGACCTCGGCGGCAATCGCCCGCTCGACCTTGTCGGCCGGCATCATGTCGTAGAGCGCATCATAGAGCGGCCGCAGATAGGGATCGACCTTCTCCTTCATGTCACCCGGCAGAAAGCCAAGCCGCTCACCGGCCTCGACCGCGGGGCGCGACAGCACGATGCGTTCGACCATGCCGCGTTCGAGCAGCATTGCCGCATGCGCCACCGCCAGATAGGTCTTTCCGGTGCCGGCCGGGCCGATGCCGAAGACGAGTTCCGACCGCTCCAGCGCGCGCATGTAGGCGTCCTGGTTGAGCGAGCGGGCATAGATGGTCTTCTTGCGCGTCGATATCTGGGCGGCGGACACCTTGCCCTTGCGCTCCAGCGTCGGCAGCGTCAGCTGGTCGTCGGTGGCGATCGCCATGCGCACGGCGCCGTCGACATCGGACTGGCCGATATCGGTGCCTTTCTGCAGAATGCCGTAAAGATTGTCCAAGGCGCGGCGTGCCTGCTCGGCGGCCGAGGAAGAGCCCTTGATGGTCAATTGATTGCCGCGCGAGCGGATGTCGACGCCGAGCTTCTGCTCGAGCCTGGCCAGATTCTCGTCGAACTGGCCGTAAAGGGCGCTGGCAAGCTTGTTATTGTCGAAAGTCAGTACGATGTGCGCCATATCCGAGGCCCCGGAGGGTAGATTCTGGGGCAGATTCTTGACTTCAGCAGCGCTCAACCGTCTCTCCTCATCTGCCGAGGCCTTCAGGCCAATTCGGCGAACAGGCTGTTGTAGCCCGTCTTCGTGATTCGTACCTGGATAATGTCACCGATTTCGCCGGCCTTTTCATCAACAATAACCGGCTGCAGCCAGGGCGAGCGGCCAACCTTCTGGCCGGCCTGGCGGCCCGGCTTTTCGATCAGCGTGTCGATAGTCCTGCCGACCAGGCTTGCGCCGAAATCCTGCTGCTGTTTCAGAAGCAGCGCCTGCAGCCGCTGCAGGCGCTCGTCCTTGACGGCCTCCGGCACGTGATCGCTCATCTCCGCGCCCGGCGTGCCGGGGCGCGGAGAATATTTGAACGAGAAGGCCGAGGCATAGTTGACGTCTTCCACCAACTGCATGGTCGCCTCGAAATCCGCTTCCGTCTCACCGGGAAAGCCGACGATAAAATCGCCGGACAGTGCGATGTCGTTCCGTGCGGCACGGATGCGGTCGATCAACGTCAGATAGTCCTTGGCCATATGCCTGCGGTTCATCGCCTTGAGTATGCGGTCGGAGCCGGATTGCACCGGTAAATGTAGATAGGGCATCAGCGCAGGCAAATCACGATGGGCGGCGATCAATTCATCGTCCATATCGCGCGGATGGCTGGTCGTGTAGCGCAGCCGCGCCAGACCCGGAATCTCGGCCAGCCTGAACAGCAGCCGGCCAAGGCCCCATTCCTCGCCGTTTTCGCCTCTTCCGTGCCAGGCATTGACGTTCTGGCCGAGCAGCGTCACCTCGCGCACGCCGGCATCCGCCAGGCGCTCGGCCTCGGCGACGATCTGTGCCACCGGCCGCGAGACTTCCGAGCCGCGCGTATAGGGCACGACACAGAAGGTGCAGAACTTGTCGCAGCCTTCCTGAACGGTCAAGAACGCCGTCACGCCGCGCCTGATCAGTTCGGCGCGCTTTGGCTGCGGAAGATGCTCGAACTTGTCCTCGACGGCATAGTCGGTCTCGACGATCTTTTCGCCGCCACGCGCCCTCGCCAGCACACCGGGCAGCCGGTGGTAGGTCTGCGGACCGATGACCAGATCGACGGCCGGCGAGCGACGGATGATCTCGGCACCCTCGGCCTGCGCCACGCAGCCGGCGACGCCGACCAGCATTTCGCGCCCGGCCTTGGCACGTTCCGCCTTCAACTCACGGATGCGACCAAGTTCGGAATAGACTTTTTCCGCCGCTTTTTCGCGGATGTGGCAGGTGTTGAGCAGCACCAGATCGGCCTCGCCGATGGCGTCTGTCGCGGCATAGCCGTCGGCCGCCAGAGCATCGGTCATGCGCTGCGAATCGTAGACGTTCATCTGGCAGCCATAGGTCTTGACGAAGACCTTCCTGGTCGCGGCAGCCGGAACGACCAGGTCTTCGGCGGCAGCGCCGATGTCGTCGCGTTCTATCGTGTTCAATTCCATTTCGCGGCTTCTAGCGCCTTTCCCTGACAAAAAACAGACGAATCTGGCCGGAACCCGCGCAGCTTACCGGCTTGGGCGCGGTTCGGCGAGCGCCGCCTGCACCATCTCGCGCACCTGGCGTTCCATCTGCTTTGCCGTCTCCTTGCGGCTGGAGCCCTTGGAGAAAGCAATCGCCTCGCCAAAATGCACCTCGACGTCGAGGGCGCCCTCGGCCATCAGCACCTTGAGGTGCGGCATCAGCTCCTCATCGCCAATCCAGGCGGCAACCGGCCGATGCCGGCGGCCGAGCGGCACGCCATGCAGACGCGTATAGACGATGGCCACCGGCTGGATGAAGACCTGTTCGGCCGCCCCTTCAGCAATCGCCATTGTAGCGGCGCCGAACAGCGTGCTCTTGAACGGCAGGATCATGTTGCCGTCGCCGGTCGAGCCTTCGGCGAACAGTACCATGGCGTCGCCCTTGGCCATGCGGCCGGCGATCTCGCTCGCCTGGTCGCCCGACGAACGCTTACGCTCACGTTCGATGAAGACGGTGCGCTGCAGCTTCGACAGCATGCCGATCAGCGGCCAGCCGGCCATGTCGGCCCTGGCGATGAACGTCACGTCGACCATCGACCCCAGCACCATGATGTCGGTCCAGGAGATGTGGTTGGCAGCAATCAGCAATGGGCGCTGGCCGGACAGCGCTCCCTTGACATGGATGCGCAGCCCCAGCGCCCTGACGATCATCCTGTGCCAGATCTTCAGGATGAAGGTCTCGCGCCAGAGTCCGGTCCTCATCGACAGGATCTGCAGCGGCACAAGCACCAATGAGCCGACGACAACCAGCCCCAGCGCCAGGAAAATCCTGATTTTTCCGATCATCCGCACCACCCCGGCGTTTGGCTAGCGAAGATCGCGGCGCATGACAAGCGCGCCGGTCGGGCCGTGCTCCGGCGACTTGTAATAGTTGGCGCGCTTGCCGACCTCGCGGAAGCCGAGCCGCCGGTAGAGCGCGATCGCGGCGACATTGGTCTCGTCTACCTCGAGGAAAAGTGCCTCGGCGCGCTGTGCGTGCAGTTCACGCAGCACCGCGTCCATCAATTGCCAGCCGAGCCCCCGGCGCCGATGCGAACGTGCCACCGCGACCGTCAGGATCTCCCCCTCGCCGGCCGCCAGCCGCGCGAGCACGAAGCCGACCGGCGGCTTGGCACCCTGTCCGGTCTCGCGCGCGGCATAGCCGAACACCGTATCCTGCTCGAGCAGTGCGGCGAATTCGTCGTCGGTCCACGGCCGCGCGAAATCCTCGCGATGCAGCACCGACATGGCCGCGCTGTCGGCAATCGTCAGCGGCTCGAGCGCATAGTCCCTGCGGCGCGGCTGGAGGAACGGAATGCGCATCAGTTTTTTTGCCTCGATAAAACAAAGCCGGCCTGCGGCTTGGCGTCGGCGCCGCGCAGATAGAGCGGCTTCGGCTTTTCGCCCTCGCCCTTTTTACCGGCACCTTGGGCCGCGGCCAGCCGGGCATAGACGGCGATGTCGGCGGTGGCCCCGATCGGGCCTGTATCAAAAGCGCGCCCGACCGAGGCGGCAATTTGCGATGTCGCGGTGCCGGCAAGAACCGCGGAGCAGTCAACCGCGATGGCGGCGGCTTGCGAAAGCGTGGTCACCGAGGGACCGTAAGTCAAAACGGATGCTTCATCGTAAAGTGCCGCATGGATTTCCTCGCGCCCTGCATCGAGCGCGGCGAGAACGGCGCGGCCGGGAAACGTTACTCTCGCTTGCGCCGCCAGTGCTTCCAGAGTCGTCACGCCGATCGCCGGGATTTTCAGTGCCAGAGCAAGGCCGCGCGCCGCCGAGACGCCGACGCGCAGACCGGTGAAGGAGCCCGGACCGGTGGAAACGGCAATGGCGCCGAGGCCGCTAAAGTCCGTTCCGGCCGCCTTCAACGCCCCTTCGATGACACCCATCAGATGCTCGGCATGACCCTTGCCGAGATCGAGCACCGAACGGCCGAGCTCTTTCCCGTCCGCCGCGTCGTAGACGCAGGCGGCGCAGAGATTGGCGGCACAGTCGATGGCAAGCAATTTCATGAAGCGGCCGGTTGAGACAGTTTCGAAAACAGCTTCCCTCTGCCCGCCAGGGCTGATCCCCGCAAGGGAATAATGGATAAATCGTCAGGCGACTTTGCTTCGGCGCGGGTCCACGAATGTAAGTTTCAACGCACGCAATCGCCACAATAAGTATCGGGACTAGCCGACCTGCTCGATACGCAGCACGTGATTGTCCCAGACATAGTCCGGCTCGGAACGGATCGAGCCACCGGCCTCGACGATTTCGCCGGCGCCGGTCGTCGCCATGAAGCTCTCCCCATCGGGTGCAACGCCGCAGACCTCGACCAGCGCCTTGGTGGCGACGATGCGGCCGCTGGCCGCGTCGATCACGGCAAGCGAATTGCCCTCAGGCGAAGACACGGCGATAGTGCCGGCGGCAGGGTTGGCGGCGACCGAGCCGATATAGTTCCTGAAGCCGGAGAGCACATCCTGCGACATGTCGAGCAATTGCAAGTCCTTGCCACGCGCCGCGCGGCCGACCAGCGGGGGGCGATCGGTGCCCGGCCCCCTATACTGACAGCCGAACCAGACGGTGCCGGAGCGGTCGGCATCCATATGGCGGATCGATAGCTGGTGCAGGGCCGGCGGCAATTCGTGCTTTTCGGTGAGATCGCCGGTAAGGCGGTCGACCAGAACATAGGACGGCTTCATCGTTGCGATATTGAGCTCGGCGCGGCCATAATCCGGATGCGTCTCGATGCCGCCATTGGCCACAGCAATCGTCCTGCCGTCGGAAAGCAGCAAAAGCTCGTGCGGGCCTGTGCCATAGGTCGGGAACTCGCCGATGCGCTTGAATTTCGCATGCGCGTCATAGATGCCGACGACGCCGGCGGCATTGTCGAAATCGTTCTCGGTGGCGTAGAGCAGCGCACCGTCGGCCGAGAACACGCCATGGCCGAAGAAGTGCCGGCCGGCAACGCTGGCAATGGTGTGCGGTTCACCGCGGCCGGTATGGTCGAAGACGACAGCAAAGGTGCCCGGCTGCCTGGCAAACACCACCGAACGCTTGGACACCGGGTCGAAGGTAACGTCGTGGCCCCGATCGGGCAGATCGATCGTGTGCAACAACTTGCCGGCCTCGGACAGGATGGCCGCGCCATAGCCGCCGTCGCGCTTGACGAAAGCGGTGGCGAAGACCGCGTCGGCGTCGAGTGTCTTTGCCCAGGCTGACGGCGCCATCGCCGCGACGAAACCAGCGCCTGCGGCCCTCAGGAAATCGCGCCGATCGATCAGCGGCGTCCTCATGATCAGTCGCCATCCAGTGACGAGAAGCCGGCGGTCAGGCCGAATTCGGCGGTCAGCCTGGTGCCGATCAGGCTCGTCAGGCTGGATGTCACCAGCGAGAAATAGTCGAGCTTCTGGCGCAGCGCCGGATCGGCAAGTGCCTTGTCGATCGGACCCCTGAATGCCTTGGCCGCCTCGATCCCGTTGGTGAGCTGGATGTGGACCGATTCCGCCATCCAGCGCGCATCGGGCGACAGCGCTTCGCCAAGCTGCGAGGCCTGGAATAGCGCGTCCATTCCCGCCAGATTCCCGGTCAGCGAGCGGGCGGTGTTTTGCGAGCGCCAATAGATCGCCTGTTTCGGTTTGTCGGCCTCCGGCTTGGCGCCCAGGAAGCTTTTCAGGCGCACGTCGCGCACCATTTCCAGCTCGTTGATGAAGACGCCGACCAGTTCGGTCACCGCTTCGGCGCCGTCGTGATAGAGCGCGTTCTGCGGACCCGCATTGGCCCAGAGCGCGGCAAAGCCGTCGGGCTTGGTCCAGGCATTGCCGACCTCGCCGGCGATTGCCTCGATATTGCCGGCAATGGCCGCGCCATAGGCGCAGCGATAGGCGTCGTCCCTGCCGGCCAATTGATCGGCGCCGTCGCCATGGAGCACGAATTCCAGTGCGCCGAGCCCTTGCATGGCGACGCTCTTTGTCGCCAGCTGGGCCGGATCGGCGGCTGTCGGATCCTTGCCGGCAAGTGCTGCCTGCACCTGCTTCAGGCCGATGCTCTTGCGGTCCGGCCAAAACAGCATGCGCTCAAGCCGGTTGTTTTCCGCGATCGGCCCGAAACGGATGATTTCCACCACCGACCAGGCATCCACGACACCCGAGAATTCGGCGCGCGCCGCATCGAGATTGTCTTGCGAGGGCGTCTGGCAAAGCGTGTGCATGGCCTCGGTCAAGCTGTCCGCATGGTCATGCAGCCTGGCATAGGCCGGGCGGACGAAGCCGTCGATCGCCCGCTGGATCACATCCGAAGCCTTCACCACCGCGGATGCCGGCAGCGCACCGGCGAGGACCAGCATCAGAACGAGTGCAGACGCAAGACGCTTCGGCATCAGAGCGACTCCAGAAACTTGATCAGCGCGGCGCGGTCGGCCGCATCGGCAGCGGCAAAGCGGTCACGCGCCTTCTGGCCCTCGCCGCCATGCCACAGGATCGCCTCGGCCAGGCTGCGCGCGCGCCCGTCATGCAGGAAGAAGGTGTTGCCGCTGACGGTCTGGGTGAGCCCGATGCCCCACAGCGGCGGCGTGCGCCATTCGCTTCCCGTGGCCTCGCCCACCGCCTGGCCGTCGGCAAGGCCCGGTCCCATGTCATGCAGCAGGAAATCGGAATACGGCCAGATCAGCTGGAAGGCCTGCGCCTTGTTCGGGGTGCCGCGGCGGGTGACGAATTTCGGCGTATGGCAGGAGATGCAGCCCATATCGTAGAACAGTTTTTTGCCGGCGAGCACGTCCGGTCTGTCGAGGTCGCGCCGGGCCGGCACGGCAAGGTTTTGCGAATAGAAGGTCACGAGGTCCATGACGGGCGGCGGCGCTTCGACCGGACCGAGGCGCTCCTGCACACCGTTGGGTAGGGCAAGGCAGGTCTTTTCTACGGCAGTGCAATCGCCCCAGTGCTTCGGCACCTCGGGCGTCGAAATGCCGATATCGCCGGCAAAAGCGTCCGCCGATTGCTGGCGGATCGATGCGGCCTGCGCCTTCCAGCCGAAACGGCCGAGCGTCAGTTCACCGCTGCTGCCGTCGCGTATTATGTTGGGCCTGCCGGAAATGCCGTCACCATCGCGGTCGGCCGGATCGGCGCGGGCAAGGATGTCGGCAGGAGCGATCTGCTCGACCAGGCCAAGGCCGATCATCGGCGGCGTCATGCGCGGCGACAGCGTGGTGTGTGGATCGAGCGGCTCGTAGGCGAGGCCCTCGACCGAATAGCTCGGCTTGCGCAGCGACACTGCGCTACCATCCGCCAGTTTTACTTTTTGCTCCTGATAATCGACATGCATCCTGCCTTCGCCCTGCAGGCCGGGAACGGCTAGCTCCTGAAGTTGCGTGCCATAGACCGGGTCGGGGAAGTTGAGCACCTTGTGATCGGCGAGCGCGGCTTTCTCCTCCTCGGTACTGGCTTCCCTTGCCAGGCGCAGGAACATCGAGGTGGTGCCGCTGTCGCCTTCGGGCGGATGGCCGCGACCGTCCTTCAGATGACAGTTCTGGCAGGCGCGCTCGTTGAACAGCGGACCGAGCCCATCCGAGGCCTGTGTCGAGGATGGCGACGACACCCAGTTCTTGCGGAAAATGGCGTTGCCGAGCTTGAAGGTGCCCTCTTCCTCGAAGCTGATGTTGGCGGAGGATTGCGAGAAGGCGTCCTTGTTGACGTCCTTCTTCGAGGTGCCGGCGCCGCCCTGCATCAGCTCGAATTGCTCGGGCTTGGAAAAATCGCTGGTCGGCCTGGTAATGGCGGTGACGCGCGCCAGATCCTTCGGCGTCAGATCGGTGCGGCTGGTGGCAAGCCCCGCCGGTCGCGGCGCTCCGGCCAGCGCCGAGGCTGTGAGCGTCGCCACCACGACAAGAAAAGCGCCGCGAAGGATACCGTATCGCGGCTTCTTCTGAGGCGGCAGGCCGCAACCTTCGGCCGGCCGCAAGCGGCGCAAGAACTCTAGGGAGCGCCGCATTCCCGCATATCCTTATTCCGCCTCGTCGGCCGACGCCGCGTTGAGCTGGCCGTACTTTTCCTCGCCGATCGAGGCGAGCAGGTCGAGTTGCGTCTCGAGGAAGTCGATATGACCTTCCTCGTCAGCCAGCAATTCCTCGAACAGCTTCATCGTCACGTAGTCGCCTGCTTCGTTGCAAACCTCGCGCGAACGCTTGTAGGCGGTGCGCGCGTCATATTCGCCGGCAAGATCGGATTCGAGCACTTCCTTGACATTCTGCCCGATGCGCAGCGGCGCCACGGACTGCAGGTTCGGATGGCCCTCGAGGAAGATGATGCGCGCCACGAGCCGATCGGCATGGTGCATTTCTTCGATCGATTCAGCGCGTTCCTTCTTCGCCAGCTTGGCGTATCCCCAGTCTTCCAGCAGCCGGAAATGCACCCAGTACTGATTGACCGCTCCAAGTTCCAGAAACAGAGCCTCGTTAAGCCGCTCTATGATCTGCTGTTCGCCTTTCATGGGTTCTGCTCCCGTATTGGACGCGCAGGCCTCTGACGCGATCCAGGTGTGAAACGATGTCCACGCCGCTCGCCGCCGAGCGGGCGTGGTAATTTTCGGTGACCCGAATGATCGTTTCGACCACATTTGGGAAGCAGCCGCAACAGCGACCGCGCTTGTGCATGGCATGATAGACCTTCGCCGGCACGATCAGCTGCCAGGGGTCCTCATCCAGCAGTCCGACGATCGTCTGCTCTATCTCCTTTTCGGTGATGATGTTGCAATGGCAGATCAGCATTTGTCGCTCTGGCTAGCGGCGCTCATTGCGCCGCGTGGCTGTTGGTTTCGAAGTTTACTGGAACACCTTGTCCGGTGAATCGAGGCTGTCCGAGCCCTCGAAGGCGATGGCATTGAGCTTCAGGGTGCCGACGGCGCGTTCGATCGACTTGGTCTGATCGACCAGCGCGTCGATCGCCGCCTGCACGGTGGCGTTGCCGTCAGCGTTGCCCTCGGCGATCTGCTGGTCATAGGCCTCGCCGGCAAGCGCCCGCGCCTTGATGGCCTCCATCTTGGCGATGGTGACATCCAGTTTAGCCGACAATTCCTTGTCGATCGCCGGATCGGCCGCCTTGACCATGTCGGCCACCGACGGCCGCTCGACGACAGTGCCGTCAAGCCGCGTGTAGCTGCCGTGATAGGCGGCACGGATGCCGATCGCGTCATATAGGTGGGAGTTGTAGGTGTTGTCGGAGAAGCAATCGTGCTCCTCTTCCGGATCGTGCAACAAGAGGCCGAGCTTCATCCGCTCGCCGGCGAGCTCGCCGTAGGACAGCGAGCCCATGCCGGTGAAGATGGTCGAAATGGCGGCATTCTGCTCGCCATCGACAAGGTTCTTGCGGGCGGCGCCGCCTTCCTTCCAGTCGTTGACCATATCCTTGAGATCGGAAACCAGAAGGTCGCTCGCCGATTTCAGGTACTGTCCGCGACGGTCGCAATTGCCGCCGGTGCAATTGGCGAGGTCGTAATCGGTGTAGGGCCGCTCGCCGGCGCCCGGACCGGTGCCGTGCAGGTCTTGCCCCCAAAGCAGGAATTCGATGGCGTGATAGCCGGTCGCCACATTGGCCTCGATACCGCCGGCCTCCTGCAGGGTGCCGGAGAGGAACTCCGGCGTCAGATTGGTGGCGTCGACCTTCTTGCCGTTGATCTCGATCGACTTGTTGGCGATCACATTGGCGGTGTAGAGCGCGTTGGCGTCCGACTCGGTGCCGTAGCTCTTGGCGACATAGTCGATCAAGCCCTCGTCGAGCGGCCAAGAGTTCACCTTGCCTTCCCAGTCGTCGACGATGGCATTGCCGAAGCGATAGACCTCGGTCTGCTGATAGGGAACGCGCGATGCCTTCCAGGCCTCGCGGGCGGCGTTCAACGTTTCGGCCGATGGCTTGGCGAGCAGCGCATCGACAGCCTTGTCGAGCGCCTCGGCCGTGATCAGCGAATCCTCGTATTTGGCGAGCGCGATGTCGGAATAAGTCTTGATGACCGCCTTGGCATCGGTTTGCGCCTTGGCCGGCAGCACGAACACCGCCGCAGTAAGCATCGCGGCGGCGCCGATCGCCGCAAGCCTGCCGCCATACCGCGCGGTCATCATCGTTCTCATGACTGTCTCTCCTCGGGAATCAATGAAATGCCGGCGCCGCGGCGGGCAGCTGCCAGCGGGCAAAGAGGGGTCGCGCCATCGCGCGCTTCGCGGAAGAAAGACACCGAAATGCCTCCAATCGAAAGGGTTCAAGGCCCAGACATCAAAGGGATGCGCTGACGCGCGAGCTTCCATAAAACGGCGAAGACGCCGGATGTCAACTGGTGGCGCAGAAAAAATTCAATTGAAACAATAGTTTAGAATTATTCTAAACTAGAACTGTCAACTTTAACATCGATGTATAGGGAATGCCGGCGCATGACGCGGTTGACAGGCGGCCGTTCCGGGTGCGACCCGGATCGGCGCTCTTGCGGCGGCGCCGGACAATCGCCACCTGGCGAGACGTCCTAGATTTGGATGAGGAATCGGGCTGTTATGAAGAACGGGATCGTCATTGTCGGTGCGGGACATGCGGGCGTGCAAGCGGCCGCCAGCCTGCGCGAAGAGGGCTATGAAGCCCCGGTGATCCTGGTCGGCGACGAAAACGAATTGCCCTACCACAAGCCGCCGCTGTCGAAGACCTTCATCAAGGATCAGCAAGCAAAGCCGCAGCCGTTGCGCGGCGAGGCTTTTTATACCGGCAGCGCCATAGACTACCGGCCAGGCCTCCGGATCGAGCGCATCGATGTAGGCGGCCGCAGGCTGGAGATATCGGGCGGCGGTGTGTTGCCGTTCGACCGGCTTGTCCTCGCCACCGGCGCGCGGCCGCGCCTGCTGCCGCTGCCGGGTTCGGAGCTTTCCGGCGTTGTGTCGCTGCGCTCGCTCGGCGATGCCCGCCTGATCCGCGAATTGAGCGCGCAAAGCGAGGACGTCGTCATCCTCGGCGGTGGCTTCATCGGCCTGGAGATTGCCGCGACGCTCACCGCGGCCGGCCGCAAGGTTGCGGTGGTCGAGGCGGTCGACCGGCTGCTCGGCCGCGCCGTGGCGCCGGTCATCGCCGGCCATGTCCGCCAGCGGCTGGAAGCCACCGGTGTGCGCATCCTCACTGGCACCACCATCGAACGGCTGGAGGGCGAGAACGGCCGTGTTTCGGCTGCAATCACCTCATCCGGCGAAAGATTGCCGGCGCAGATGGTCGTCATCGGCATCGGCGTCGTGCCGAATGTCGAATTGGCCGAAGCCGCCGGCATTGCCATCGCCAACGGCATCCGCGTCGACCAGCAGATGCGCACGTCGGTGCCGGAAATCCTTGCCATCGGCGATGCCGCCTCCTACCGGCACTGGTTCACCGGTGGCGATGTGCGGCTGGAATCGGTGCAGAACGCCACTGACCAGGCGCGGCTCGCCGCGCGCACCATCGTCGGCCACGCCGATAACTACTCAGCGGTGCCGTGGTTCTGGTCCGATATCGGCGACATGAAGCTGCAGATGGTCGGCCTGATTTCGGGCGGCGACAGCCATGTCGTGCTGGGCGACGTGGCCGAGAACAAATTCTCCATCTACCACTACGCCGGAAGCCGGCTGCTCGGCATCGAATCGGTCAACCGGCCCGGCGACCACATGCTTGGCCGCAAGATGCTCGGCGCCGGCTTTTCGCCGTCGCCGCAGATTGTTGCGACCGGGCCCGACGGGCTGAAGGCAGCGCTCGCCGCCTTCCAGCAGGCAGAGCCTGCCCGCGCGGCAGGATAATCGTATCGCTCAGGCGGCGCGGGCCTCGCGGATCGAACTTTCCAGAATGTCGAGCGCCTCGTTCATGACGCCATCCTGGATGGTGATCGGCGCGAGGAAGCGGATGACGTTGCCGTAGACGCCGCAGGTCAGCAGGATCAGGCCCTTGTCGAGCGCCTTCAGCCGGACCGCATTGGCGAGTTCCGGCGACGGCAGGCCCTTCGTCACATCGTTGAACTCGACCGCGTTCATGAAGCCTGGGCCTCTGATGTCGACGATCTCCGGCGCTTCGTCGCGGATCGATTGCAGGCGCTGCTTCAGCCGGTTGCCCAGCGTATTGGCGCGGTCGCAGAGCTTCTCCTCGTCGATGACGTCGAGCACGGCATGCGCCGCGGCGACGCCGATCGGGCTGCCGCCATAGGTGCCGCCGAGCCCGCCGGGGTTCGGTGCATCCATGATCTCGGCACGCCCGGTGACCGCCGCCAACGGGAAGCCGCCGGCCAGGCTCTTGGCCATGGTGGTGATGTCGGCCGCCACCTCGTGGTGGTCCATGGCGAACATCTTGCCGGTGCGGGCAAAGCCGGTCTGCACCTCGTCGGCGATCAGCAGCATGCCGTGCTGGTCGCAGATCTTGCGCAATGCAGTCATGAAATCGCGCGGCGCCTCGTAGAAGCCACCCTCGCCCTGCACCGGCTCGACGATGATCGCGGCGACGCGGGCCGGATCGACATCGGCCTTGAACAGCCGGTCGAGCGCGGCCAGCGAATCGGCGACCGACACGCCGTGCAGTGCCACCGGGAACGGTGCATGGAAGACATCCGCCGGCATGGCGCCGAAGCCGACCTTGTAGGGCACGACCTTGCCGGTCAGCGCCATGCCCATGAAGGTGCGGCCGTGAAAGCCGCCGGAAAAAGCGATGACCGCCGGCCGGCCGGTGGCGTTGCGGGCAATCTTGATCGCATTCTCCACCGCCTCGGCGCCGGTGGTGACGAAAATCGTCTTCTTGTCGAACTTACCAGGCAGCATGCCGTTCAGCCGTTCGGCCAGCCTGATATAGCTCTCATAGGGCACGACCTGGTAGCAGGTGTGGGTGAAGCGGTCGAGCTGCGCCTTGACCGCTTCGATCACCTTCGGATGACGGTGGCCGGTGTTGACGACAGCGATGCCGGACGAGAAATCGATGTAGCGGCGGCCTTCCACATCCCAGATCTCCGAGTTTTCGGCGCGATCGGCATAGATCTGCGTGGTCATGCCGACGCCGCGCGAAATCGACTGGCTCTTGCGTTCGGAAATGGCTGAATTTGTCATCGTATCCCTTACCGGGCCAGCGCCCGCTCTCGTTTGATGGCTGTTGAGACTCTTCTGGGCTTATTTCAGGTTTTCCTCAAGTTGGCACTGGCGGCGGGTGATTGGGCCTGTCGCCGATGCGTTAACTGGCCAGCTTACCCAACCGCCTATACGCGTACGAGAAGAGGTTTCCTTTTTGCGGGGATCAATTATCCTCGCCATTGTCCGCGCCGTCTTGCTACAGGGGGCGGTCCGCGCGGTTGAGGGAGTTATGAGCAGGAACGCGACATTGTCCGTCTCGCCGCCGTCGGTCAAAACCCCCAGCCATTTGTCTTTTCCTGCCTCCACAATTCTAGCCTGCGCAATGGCAATGCTGCCTTTGCTTCTGGCCGGCTGCCAGAAGCAGGAGGCTGCGGCGAAGAAACTGCCGATCATGGTCCTCACCGAGACCGTGGCGACCGCCAACTATGCGCCAAGGACTTCGCTCACCGGCGTGATCGCGGCGCGCACGCTAAACAATCTTTCGTTCCGGGTCGGCGGCCGCGTCGCCGAACGGCTTGTCGACGTCGGGCAACATGTCGATCAAGGTACCGTGCTCGCCCGCATCGATCCGCAGGAACAGGAATTCGACCTGCGCTCGGCGCAGGCCGATCTCGACGCCGCGCAGGCGCAATTGACCCAGGCCGCCGCCGCCTTCGAACGGCAAAAGACACTGCTTGCCCAGGGCTACACCACGAGGCGCGACTATGATGCGGCCGAGCAGGCGTCGAAGGTGGCGCGAGCAGCGTCGATGCCGCTCAGAGCGCGCTCGCCAATGCAAAAGAGGACCTTTCCTTCACCGAACTCAAGGCGGGTGCGGCAGGCGTGATCACAGTGCGCCAGGTCGAAGCCGGGCAGGTGGTGCAGGCGGCGCAGACCGTCTTCACCCTTGCCGAGGACGGCGACCGCGATGCGGTCTTCAACGTAGAGGAAACGATGGTAGCAAAGACGCCGGCAGCACCCGCGGTGACAATCACGCTGTTGTCGGATCCGCAGATCAAGGCGATGGGCAAGGTGCGTGAAATCTCGCCGGCGGTCGATCCGACTTCAGGCTCGATCCGGGTCAAGGTCGCCATTCCCGACACGCCCGCGGGCATGCCGCTCGGCGCGGCCGTCATCGGGTCGGTCAGCGCCCAGCCGTCGAAGGCCGTCATCGTGCCGTGGCAGGCATTGACCTTGAACGCGGGCAAGCCGGCCGTCTGGGTCGTCGATCAAGCGACCAAGGCGGTGGCAGCGAGACAGGTGGAGGTGCTGGCCTTCGGATCCGGCTCGGTCATCATCGACAAGGGGCTCGAGGCAGGCCAAACCGTCGTCACCGCCGGCGGCCAGTTGCTCAGCCCCGGCCAGACCGTCGAGATAGCGGGAGCGGAGCAATGAACCGGCTCCTGCGCAGCCCTGCCCCGCTTGTTCCTGCCCTGTTTGGGCTCGTGCTCGGCGCCTGCTCGCAATCGGAAGAGAAGCCGCCCGAGATCATCCGGCCTGTGCTGTCGGTGGTGGTCGAGCCCCGCACCGTAGAGACCTTCGGATTCGCCGGATCTGTCGAACCGCAGTTCAGCGCCGACCTTGCCTTCCGCCTGCTTGGACGGGTCGTCGTCCGCGATGTCAAGGTCGGCGATATCGTCACCAGGGGCACGACGATCGCGGCGCTCGATCCGACGGCGCTGGAGCTTGCCGTGCAGGCGGCGAAGGCAGAACTCTCCAACGCGCAGGCGCAATTTGCCAATGCCGCCGCAAGCGAGGAGCGCCAGCGCCAGTTGCTTGTCGCCGCCAACACCTTGCAGGCCGTCTTCGACGCCGCGCGCCAAGCCAGGCAGGCCGCCGCGGCCGGTGTCGAGCGGGCCAATGCCGCACTGGCCAAATCGCAGGAACAGCTTGGCTATACCAGGTTGTTCTCGGACTTCGATGGCGTGGTCACCGCCGTCGGCGCCGAGGTCGGCCAGACGGTCTCGCCCGGCCAGACCGTCGTCACGGTGGCGCGCTCTGACCCGCGTGAAGCAGTCGTCGACATTCCCGACCAGTTGACCGGCGATCTCGCCTTCGGCACCCCCTTCCAGATCATCCTGCAATCGCTGCCGACGATACGC